>JBFHRO010000070.1:0-14590 GCA_041591635.1 Oleiphilaceae bacterium
CCAAGTATTACATCGGCAACGGCAATGAAGCCGCCCTGGTCTCGACTTTTGGCAAGCTGTCGGATTCTGGCGATTACGTGTTTTTTGGGCTCGATGCCAAACACCCCCATTACCACTGCATCAAAAACACCGTCAATGAACAGAACTACGTCGCCGAGTTTGAAGTCAAAGACTATCCCATCACCGAAGCCGACATTATGGAAAAGGGTGCCAAAGCCTGGGACAACATGCTCAACACCATCAACGTCTGCAAGTTCAATCTGGGCTTTGGCGCCATCGGACTGTGCGAACATGCCTTCTACGAGGCCATTGATCACGCCGCCAACCGCAATGT
This sequence comes from Oleiphilaceae bacterium, assembly GCA_041591635.1. Classification (GTDB taxonomy): domain Bacteria; phylum Pseudomonadota; class Gammaproteobacteria; order Pseudomonadales; family Oleiphilaceae; genus JACKOD01. Next base: position 335 of record JBFHRO010000070.1, read on the forward strand.
CTACGGCAGCTATGTGACCGATTTTCCGCACGTCAAGCGCCTGTTTGTGGATGCCTATAGCCGCTTGTGCGCCATGAAATTGTTCGCCGAGCGCGCCACCGACTACATGCGCAGCGCCAGCACCGAAGATCGTCGCTACCTGCTGTTCAACCCCATGGTAAAAATGAAGGTGACCTCCCAGGGTGAAGAGGTCATTAACCACCTGTGGGATATCATTGCCGCCAAAGGCTTTGAAAAAGAGCCCTTCTTCGAGATCGCTGCCCACGAAATCCGCATGTTGCCAAAACTCGAAGGCACTGTGCATGTCAACATGGCGCTGATCATCAAGTTCATGCAGAACTACTTCTTCAACCCCGCCAGCTTCGCCGACGTGCCTCGAAGGGACGATCCGGCGAACGACGAGTTTCTCTTTCATCAGGGACCGACCAAGGGGTTGGGAAAAATCCAGTTCCACGATTACAACATAGCCTACAACAGCGTCGACCTGCCCAACGTCAATGTGTTCAAGCAGCAAATCAAAGCCTTCAAGACCTTTTTGGCCAAAGCCACACCCACCGCCGATCAGGCGAAGGATATCGACTATCTGCTGGCATTGGGCGACTGCTTTACCCTGGTCGTGTACGGTCAGCTGATTCTGGAAAACAAAGCCTTAAAAGGCGTTGAGGATGCGCTGATTGAAGAGATCTTCGACTTCATGATTCGGGATTTTTCCCGATATGCAGTCAACGTGCTGACCAAACCCAGCAATTCCGATCTGCAACGCGAACTGGCGAGAAACTTTATCGAGAGCCCGGTGGCCAATGCCGAGCGTTTTGAAAAGCTGTATCAGGAAAACGTCTACGCCCTCAAAGGCCAATACCGCATGCGCGATCAGGAGGCGTAGGCCGCAATCCTTTTCTGCTGCAGGCCTGCACGCCGGTCAACGTCAGTATCCGTTGACCGGCGTGGCTCTAGGCCGAGAGCAGGGAGATATCCGCCGCCTGCAGGAACAGCTCACGCAGCTGGTTCAGCAGTGCCAGCCGGTTGTTGCGCAGTGCTTCATCGTCGGCCATGACCATGACATCATCGAAGAAACGGTCCACGACCGTGCGCAACCCCGCCAGCGAGGCCAGGGCTTCCTGATAGTTGCCGGCCGCGAACAGGGGTGCGGTGGCGGCTTTTTGGTGACGAATCGCCTCGGCCAGTTGCTGTTCTGCTTCCAGCGTCAGCAAGTTCGTCTGGATCTCTGTTGTGACTCCCGCCGCCTGCTTGGTGAGAATATTGGAAACCCGCTTGTTGGCCGCCGCCAGGGCTTGTGCCTCACTCATCTGGCGAAACGCGTCCACAGCCCGCATCCGCTGGTCAAAATCCACCGGCTTGCCGGGGCGGCGGGCATGCACGGCCATAAAGACTTCCACCGGCACCCCTTCTTCCTCGTACCAGGCGCGAAAACGCTCAAGCAGGTAATCAAACACAGATTCGGCCACATTGCTCGCCGACAAGGGCCCCTGCTCTTGCAGCGCCCAGCCGATGCAGGTTGGCAAGTCCAGATCCAGCTGCTTGCCGACAATAATGCGCAACACGCCCAGCGCGGCACGGCGCAGCGCAAAGGGGTCCTTGGTGCCGCTGGGCGGCTGGTTGATGCCAAAGAGGCCCACCAGTGAATCCAGCTTGTCGGCAATGGCCAGCGCACAGCCGGTGAGGGTTTGGGGCAGACTGTCACCGGCAAAGCGCGGCAAATACTGCTCGAACAGAGCAGCCGGGATATCCCCCGGCTCCTTGTCGTTGAGCGCGTAATAACGCCCCATGGTGCCTTGCAGCTCGGGGAATTCGAGCACCATTTCCGTCACCAGATCGGTCTTGGCAAGACGCCCGGCACGGCGGGCATGCTCCGCATCGCTGCCCAGGACAGTGGCTATTTTGGCCGCCAGCCCCGCTACCCGCTGGCTTTTGTCATAAATCGAGCCCAGCTGTGCCTGGAATACGATGGGCTTAAGCTGCTCGACCCGGGCTTCCAGCGTCTTTTTCTTGTCGGTGGTATAGAAGAAGGCCGCGTCCGAAAGTCGTGGCCGGATCACTTTTTCGTTGCCCGCGACCACCTGTGCCGGATCCAGGCTTTCGATATTGGCCAGCGTGATGAAGTTTGGCAGCATCTTGCCGCTGGCATCGACCAGATGAAAATACTTCTGGTGGCCCTTCATCGAGGAAATCAGGGCCTCGGCAGGCACCTCCAGAAAACGCGCCTCAAAACGCCCCAAAAGTGGCACCGGCCATTCATTGAGGGCCGTCACTTCGTCCAGCAGGGCCTCATCGATCACGGCCGTACCCTGTACGGTACGGGCAATCTCTATCACCCCCTGACGGATTTTCTCCCGTCGTGCGTCAAACACCGCCAGCACCTTGCCCTGGGTTTCAAGAGCGCTTTCATACTCGGCCGGCGTATCGATGCGAATGGCCTGGGGGGCGTGAAAACGATGCCCATAACTGAGGTTACCCGCCCGCTTGCCGAGAATCTCGCAATCAATCACCTGTTGGCCCAGCAGCATGAGCACCCAGTGTACCGGACGCACAAATTCGACCCGGCTGGCCCCCCAGCGCATGCGCTTGGGGATGGGCAATTGGGCCAGGGATTTTTCGACCATGCCCGGCAGCAAGCTGGCAGTGGCCTGACCGGCTTGCGTCGCGCGAAATACAATCCAGCTGCCCTTGTCGGTTTCCAGCGTCTCTATCTGGTCGACGGTGGCGTTGCAGGAGCGCAAAAACCCCTCCAGCGCCCGCGAGGGCTTGCCCTGATCATCGTAGGCCGCCTTCAGGGCAGGGCCGCGTTTTTCAATCTGTACATCGCTCTGCTGCAGTGCCAGGGCGCGAATTCGCACCGCCAGCCGCCGCGGTGCGGCAAAGCGCTCCATCTGTCCAAAGCCGATATTGGCCTCTTTCAAGGCAGCCTCCATCCCCTGGGCAAAGGCCTTTGAAAGTGCAGGCAAGGCTTTGGGCGGCAATTCTTCGGTTCCGATCTCGACCAGAAAATCCTGCTGTGACATTAGTGACTCTCCCCTTGGGTCAAACGGCTCAACACATCATCCCGCAATGCCTGCGGTGCCAAGGGAAAGCCCAGTTCCCGGCGTCGATCAAAATAAGCCTGCGCCACGGCCCGGGCAAGGGTGCGCACACGCAGAATAAAGCGCTGGCGCTCGGTGACCGAAATGGCATGGCGGGCATCGAGCAGGTTGAAGGTGTGGGAAGCCTTGAGCACCAGCTCATAGGCCGGCAAGGGCAGGCCCAGCGAAATCAGGCGCTGGCTTTCACGCTCGTACACATCAAAGTTGGCAAACAGCGAGGCCACATCGGCCTGTTCGAAGTTGTAGGTCGACATCTCGACCTCATTCTGGTGAAACACATCGCCGTAGGTCACCACGCCGTCGGGGCCGTGGGTCCAGACCAGATCGTACACACTGTCCACGCCCTGCAAATACATGGCGATGCGCTCCAGGCCGTAGGTGATTTCGCCCGTTACCGGAAAGCACTCCAGCCCCCCCACCTGCTGAAAATAGGTAAACTGGGTAACTTCCATGCCGTTGAGCCAGACTTCCCAGCCCAATCCCCAGGCACCCAGAGTGGGTGATTCCCAGTTGTCCTCGACGAAGCGGATATCGTGAATGGCCGGATCAATTCCCAGCAGTCGCAAGGAATTCAGATAGAGCTCCTGAATAGCCTCCGGCGACGGTTTGAGCACCACCTGGAACTGGTAGTAATGCTGCAGCCGGTTGGGATTCTCGCCATAGCGGCCATCGGTCGGCCGGCGACTTGGCTGGACATAGGCCGCGTTCCAGGTTTCCGGCCCGATGGCACGCAAAAAGGTGGCAGGGTGAAAGGTGCCGGCCCCTACTTCCATATCAAGGGGCTGCAATACCACGCATCCCTGTTGGGCCCAATAGTTCTGCAAGGCCAGAATAAGGCCCTGAAAGGTACTGACATCCGGGTTTTTTGTAATAGTCACGGTTGGATTCACCAGTTGAATGAAGGTTATATTCGAGGAAGCATGTTTTCCTGCAACATTTTCTTGCAACACAGGCACAAATATGTGCCGCATTATAGCTGCAATGGCCGGCTTTTTGCACTTTTAACCCCCCGGCCTGCACCCCCTCAAAATGGGCATGACGACCAAGACGGAGGCATCTTTTTTGTGGCGTCGATGAAACTGGCTACACTGAGGACAACCGCTATACTTCGGTAGGCTTGAGCTGTACCCCTGCCGATGCCGCTGGCCTGTTAATCAGAGCGTTTTTTGGCTATGCTGCGCCCCCGGCTCGTGCAACTGCTAATGGGCCGTTTTTACAGGGATTTTTTCGACAGGATTATATCAACACTGCAACTTTGATACGTGAACAACGTCGTTATGGCCATTTACGATCACAAATACGGTGACCTGCCTTATTTTCGCGTCTTTCGGGCGTGGGGTGGCAAGGAGTACCAGGAATATGTGCGCATCAAGCGCAACCGCGATGCTGCCTACAAAAAGGCGCTGGAAATCGACGAGAAGCTGGCACAGCGGCAACGTGCCTATTTCACCCGTCAGGCGTACACGCCCGAATACCACCTGCGCAAGGATGGCCGGATTCGAGGCTTGCGGCGGGTTACCGTGGTACGCGCCGGACGAGCCCCCACCGATGTCCTGGAACTACGCATCAACATTCCCTGGGAAGACAAAATTCATCGCACCACATTGTCGATCGACATTCATGGTCTTGAAAAATGCTTCATCATGGCGGTTGATAAAATCTGTGAATGGTACGGACTGGATAAGAGTTCAGATCTGCGCAAGGCCATGATGGGTGCCATGAAGCTCTATGCCCAGCCCTGCCCGCCTGCATCGCGCACAGATGCCGACAGCAGTGCCAAAACCACTAGTACTAAAACCAGCAGTACTAAAACCACTAGCGCCAAAACGCCAAAAGCAAAGTCTGCCGCTTCAGCCAGGACAGCACCGGCACAATCCGCTTCGACACAGACAGTTTCGGCACAGACAAATGCCGAGCCAGACGAGGCCCTCCCGGAGACGGCGCCACCGGCAGACGAAAAACGGGAAGGCGGCGCCCTGAAGCGCGCTCAGGACGAGTTGAGCCAGTTCACCGAGGGCTTGTTTCGGGCCATCAAGAAATTTCGTGACTCCTGAGATCCGGCCGGCCAAGCAGATCGCAATGGCCGGCACGATCCTTAACGTCGCCAGAAGGCAGGCGTGAACAAAATCAACAGGGTGAAGACTTCCAGCCGGCCCAGCAGCATGGCAAAACACAGCACCCATTTGGCCATGTCATTCAGATCACCGTAATGGTATGCCACCTCGCCCAACCCGGGGCCCAGGTTATTGATGCAGGCGCCCACCGCCGACCAGGCAGTCACCTGATCCAGCCCGGTGGCCAGCAACAGCATTAACATGATCACAAACATGAACATGTATACCGAGAAAAACCCCCACACGGCCTCCACCACGCGATCAGACACAGGTTTTTTGCCGACCTTGACCGGAATGATCGCGTTGGGATGAATGAGGCGTTTGACCTCCCGCATCCCCTGTTTGTAAATCAGCAGCACCCGGATTGCCTTCATGCCGCCGCCGGTCGATCCGGCACAGCCACCGATAAAAGCCACCAGAAACAGCATAAAAGGCAACACCAGGGGCCAATGGGCAAAATCGGCCGTTGCATAGCCGGTGGTGGTGGCGATCGAAACCACCTCGAACAAGCCTTTGGTAAAGGCCTCGTACGGCGTGTAAGTGCCGGTCAGAATAAGCACGGCAATGGTGATCAGGCTGACGGCGATCAGAATGAAGCTGTAAAAGAGAAACTCGGCATCGCGAAAATAAACAAACACCGACTTTTGCCGCCAGGCAAAAAAGTGCAAGGCAAAGTTCACTCCCGACAAAAACATGAAAACGATGGCAATCATCTCGATCGCCCGGTTGTCGAAGAAACCGATACTGGCATCGTGGGTCGAAAACCCGCCGATGGCAATGGTGGAAAAGCTGTGGGTGATGGCATCAAACCCGCTCATTCCCGCCAGCCAGTACAGAAGCGCACAAGCCACCGTGAGCCCCAGATAGATGTACCAGAGCGCCTTGGCGGTTTCGGTGATACGCGGTGTAAGCTTGGTATCTTTCACCGGGCCGGGCGCCTCGGCGCGGTACAGCTGCATCCCCCCGATACCCAGCATGGGCAGTATGGCAACTGCCAGCACAATGATCCCCATGCCGCCAAACCACTGCAACTGCTGGCGATACCAGAGAATCGACATGGGCAGATCGTCAATTCCGGTAATGACCGTCGCCCCGGTGGTCGTCAACCCCGAGAGCGATTCGAAATAGGCATCGGTAAATGACAGGCTGGGATTGGCACTGACATACAGCGGAATGGAGCCGCTGAGGCTCAGTACCAGCCAGAAAAGCACGGTGATGAGAAACCCATCGCGCACGCGCAACTCTTTGCGAATCCGCCGAAACGGCAACCACACCACAAAGCCAATGCCAAAAATCAGCCAGAACGCCTCAACAAAGGGCAGGCGCTGGCCATCGGCGTAAATAGTCGAAACGATCATGGGGGGAATCATCGACAGACTGAAAATCATCATCAGAATGCCGAGTATTTTAAAAATGACTTTTAAATTCATGTATTGGCAACGCCCTGCCGGCGGCTGCTACCGCCTGTGAAATCCTGTCAGAAAAACGCCAGACCCACCTGGAAGAGTTTTTCGACATCCCGAATCTTGCGCTTGTCGATCAAAAACAGGATGACATGGTCATCAGGCTGCACCCGCACATGATCATGCGCGATCACCACTTCGTTGTGGCGCACAATGGCACCGATGGTGGTACCCTCGGGCAGCGCGATTTCATCAAGCCGGCGGCCAACCACCTTGGAGGATCTATGATCGCCGTGGGCAATGGCCTCAATGGCTTCGGCCGCACCCCGGCGCAGCGAATGCACGTTAACCACGTCACCGCGACGCACGTGCGTCAGCAGACTGCCAATGGTGGCCTGTTGGGGCGAGATGGCAATATCGATTTCACCGCCCTGAATCAAATCCACGTAATCAGGGTTGTTAATCAGCGTCATGACCTTGCGAGCGCCCAGACGCTTGGCCAGCATGGAGGCCATAATGTTGGCTTCGTCGTCGTTAGTGACGGCGCAGAACACATCGGTATCCTCGATGTTCTCTTCGATCAGCAATTCTTTTTTCGCCGCATCGCCTTGCAGCACAATGGTATTGTCGAGGGATTCCGAAAGCTCGGTACAACGATCAAGATTGTGTTCGATGATCTTGACCTGGTACCGGGACTCCAGGGTCTGCGCCAGGTTCTGGCCGATATTGCCACCGCCGGCAATAATGATGCGCTTGTAGGTTTTTTCCAGCGGCTGCAGTTCAGACATCACCGAGCGAATATGGTTGGCCGCAGCAATGAAGAAAACCTCGTCGCCTTCCTCAATCACGCTGTTGCCCTGGGGAATGATGGGGCTGCCCTTGCGAAAAATCGCCGCCACCCGGGTATCGATATTGGGCATGTGCTGGCGCAGATAGGCCAGTTCATGCCCGATCAACGGCCCGCCCTTGCAGGCCTTGATGGCTACCAGCCGCGCCAGGCCTTTGGAAAAATCCAGCACCTGCAGTGCACCGGGAAACTCGATCAGGCGGGTGATGTGGCGTGTCACCACCTGCTCCGGACTGATCAGCACATCCACCGGAAAGGCTTCGAGCCCGAACAGTTCCTTTTTATTGAGGTAAGGTATGGCCCGCACCCGACTGATCTTGGTCGGCGTTTTGAAAAGAGTATGCGCCACCTGACAGGCCACCATGTTGACCTCATCACTGTTGGTGACGGCGATCAGCATGTCGGCATCTTCCGCGCCGGCCTGCTTGAGAATATTGGGATAGGAACCCCGACCGTTAACGGTGCGAATATCGAGCTTGTCCTGCAGCTCCCGCAGGCGCTTGGGTTCACTGTCGATCACCGTAATATCGTTGGCCTCGTTGGCCAGGTTTTCCGCCAGCGTGCCACCCACTTGCCCTGCCCCGAGAATAATGATCTTCATAGCGACCTGTTACACCTTCTTGTACAAACGGGCATAAAAAAAGCCATCATGGCCATTGATTTGGGGCAACAATTGGCGCGCCCCGGTCGAGGTGGCAATCCCCCATGCAGCCTCAAGCGTATCGGCGCGGGCATCGGATTGCTGCTGCAAAAACCTTTCGATTATACGGTTATTTTCCTGCGGAAACACGGAACAGGTCGCGTAAAGCAGCTGACCACCCGGCTTAAGGAGCGGCCAGAGGTGGGTCAGCAAGGCCATCTGCACCTTTGCCAGAGGCAGAATGTCGGTTTCTTTGCGCAGCAGCTTGATGTCCGGGTGCCGACGAATCACGCCCGTGGCGCTGCAGGGGGCATCCAGCAAAATACGATCAAAGCGATCGCCCTGGTGCTGGCTGGCAAAAGCCACCCCATCAGCACACACGAGTTCGGCCGACAAATGCAGCCGGGCCAGATTCTCACGCACGCGCTCAAGCCTGTGTGCGTCGCAATCCAGTGCCACGAGGGTCAGCTCGGGACAAGCTTCCAGCATGGCGCAGGTTTTTCCGCCCGGCGCCGCGCACGCATCCAGCACCCGCATCCCAGGTGAAAGCGCAAGCAGGTCGACACACAGCTGAGCCGCCTCATCCTGCACACTGACCCAGCCTTGCGCAAACCCAGGCAGACGGGCCACGTCTACCGGTGCCGTCAAGGTCACGCCATAAGGCGCATAGGGGGCAGGTTGTGCCTCCAGTCCGGCGTCAGCCAGCTGTTGCAGATACTCGACACGGGAGTGATGGCGCGGGTTAACGCGCAAGGTAAAGGGAGGTCGGGCATTGTTTGCCTGCATGATGGCGTCACTTTCATCGGGCCAGTTGTGACGCAATTTTTCAGCCAACCATAGCGGGTGACTGTGAATGAGCAGCGGCGTCGCTTCAATGCGCTCTCGCCACAGTTGAATTTCACGCAAAAAGTTGCGCAATACTCCATTGATAACACCGCTGAGCCAGGAAACATCAAGCACCTTGCTGGCTTCCACCGTTTCATGAATGGCGGCGTGCGGTGGAATGCGGGTCTCCAGCAACTGGTACAAGCCGATGATCAGCAGTTGTCGCCCATAGGTTTCCCGCCCCTTTAACGGCCGCACCAGCATACTGCGCACAATATGGTGCAACCGGTGATACCAGCGACAGGCGCCAAAGCAGAGTTCCTGCAACAGTGCTCTGTCGGCCTCCGCCACCCGCAGCTGAGCGGCTGGCAATAAACCGGTTAACGACTGGCCTTCGTGACAGACGCCGTACAGCACCTCCGCCGCCACCGCACGCACGTTAGGCGACGCATTGGCGGGCTCATGGTGCGCTGCACTCTGGCCTGGTTTCGGCGCTCGTCGCGAACCGCTGGCCGGCCCTTTCAACCGGCCAGGATTGTAGAATGACGGGGTTTTTGGCTTGTCGGTCATGCGGTTTTACCGCTGGCTGAAGCAACGTCGCGGCCTACCGGACACGCCAGCCGTTCACCCGCCGCCAACAGCGGCTTGCCCCCATTGATGAAATCCGCCACCGACTGCACCCGGGCACCCGGCAACTGCAGCTCGAGCAAGCGCAGCACACCCTCACCGCACTGCACCCGAATGCCTTGGCGATCCTTGCTGATAACCGTTCCTGCCGATACTCCCGACGAAGGCGCGGCCGGCTCTGCAATTGCCGCCAGGATGCGCACCCGTTCCCCTTGACTCAGGGTATAGGCCACCGGCCAGGGGTTGAAGGCCCGCACAGTCCGCTCCAGCATAGTGGCGGGCTGCTGCCAGTCGAGCTGAGCTTCTTCCTTGCCCAGCTTGTGTGCGTACGTGGCCAGGGAATTGTCCTGCACCTCGGCTTCGACCTTGCCTTGACGGGCAAACTGGCTCAACACCTCGACCAAACAGCGAGCCCCTTGATCGGCCAGCCGATCGTGCAAGCTTCCACCGGTGTCGGCCGCCGTGATCGGCAGCGTTTGACGGTACAGCATGGGACCGGTATCGAGCCCGGCCTCCATCTGCATGATGGTGATGCCTGTGACAGCATCACCGGCCTGCAGCGCCCGCTGAATCGGGGCGGCACCACGCCAACGCGGCAACAGGGAGGCATGCACATTGATACAGCCAAGCCGGGGGATATCCAGTACCGTCTGCGGCAGTAACAGCCCGTAGGCAACCACCACCATCAGATCAGGTTCAAGCGCCGCCAGCTCGCGCACAGACTCGGCGCTTTTGAAGTTCAGCGGCTGGTACACAGGGATGGCATGGCTCTGGGCCAGGGTTTTAACCGGGCCGGGAGTGAGTTTCTTGCCGCGGCCAGCAGGCCGGTCGGGCTGCGTGTACACGGCCACCACCGGGTGTGGGGTGTCGAGCACTGCCTGCAACGCGTGGGCAGCAAATTCGGGCGTGCCTGCAAAAACGATTTTCAACGGCTTGACCGCGGCGGGTAACGACAAGGGGTTCACTCCGGTTGCAATAGGAAGGCGCCAACGGCTTGATGTAACCGCCGGCACCGTATCTCAGGCAAGGCCCTTTTGGGCTTTCTCGAGTTTTTTCTTGATGCGGTTACGTTTGAACTGGCTGAGATAGTCTACAAAAAGCTTGCCATTGAGGTGATCCAGCTCATGCTGCAGGCACACTGCCAAAAGGCCGTCTGCCACCCGCTCAAAGGGCTTGCCATGACGATCAAGTGCCGTCACCCGGACATGATCAATACGGGTCACCTCTTCGTAAAACCCAGGTACCGAAAGGCAGCCTTCCTGCATCGCATGGGGTTCTCCCGGCAGCACTTCGATCTCCGGATTGATGAATACCAGGGGCTGACTTTTGTCCTCGGACACATCAATCACCACAATGCGCTGGTGGATGTTTACCTGGGTGGCCGCCAGCCCGATTCCCGGTGCCTCATACATGGTTTCAAACATGTCGTCGATCACGCGCTGCAATGCGGCATCAAAGACAGCGACCGGGGCCGCGATCTTGCGCAAACGGGGATCGGGAAATTCGAGAATTTCTAACGTACTCATAATAAGTTGTATACATCTTAAAGGCGGTGTGACGGATTTGTGGTACAAGTCACGAAGCGACTGCTAGTATTATCCATTAGACGCCGAAAGAGTACAAATTATCGGCACTTGATCTATAGTAAGTGAATCTGGAAACCGGTTGCCCTTAATGGCCTGTTTTTGGCGTCTTCAGCAGTGCGCAAGGTGCAAACAAGAGGCGGGCACCTCCGCTGTCGGAACACAGCAGTACACATCATCGAATCTAACACTGAATATAAAGGGATTCTCATTATGAGAAAGTTTCTGTTTGCCCTCTCCACCCTGTTTTTGCTGCAGATTCAGTTTGCCTGGGGGCAGGCGGAATTGCGCTCGGGCCATCCGGACCGTTATACCGTCGTAAAAGGCGACACGCTTTGGGACATCTCGGGCCGCTTTCTGCAGTCACCCTGGCTTTGGCCTGAAATCTGGCACGCGAACCCGCAAATCGACAATCCACACCTGATTTATCCCGGCGATGTGATTGGTCTGGTGTACGTTGGCGGCCAGCCGCGCCTGACCACCCTTAAGCGTGGCGCCGACAGCGGCGTGGTCAAGCTGTCGCCCCAGGCACGCATCACCCCCATCAGCAGTGCCATTCCTGCAATCCCGCTGGATGCTATCGCGGCCTTCATGACCCAGACCCGCATTGTCGAGCAAACCGAAATGGATGCAGCGCCTTACGTGCTGTCCGGTCGCGAACAACACCTCGTCACAGGCGCAGGTGACATGGTTTATGCGCGGGGGAAAGTAGCCAATGTGAACTCGCTTAACGTCTACCGGCAAAGCGTTGCCTACGTCGACCCTGATACCAAGGAATTCCTCGGACTCGAAGCTCGCTCGCTCGGGCAAGCCAAGTTGAAAGAGGTCAACGGCGAAGTCATCACCCTTTCTTTGCAACGCACCAGTGAAGATGTGCGTCAGGGCGATCGCCTGCTGCCGTCAGACGACCGCGAAATCAACACCGTGTTCCACCCCAGCTCGCCTGCTACCGATATCAATGGCAGGATGATTGCGGTTCATGATGGCGTGTCCCAGATCGGCCAGTATGCCGTTGTCACCATCAACAAAGGCTTGCGTGACGGACTCAAAGAGGGCAATGTTCTGGCCATATACAAAAATGGCGGCCTGGTACGCGACCCCTACACCAAGGAAGCCATTGAGTTACCTTCTGAGCGCGCCGGACTGCTGATGGTGTTCCGCGCCTTTGACAAGGTCAGTTACGGCCTGATTCTGAAAGCATTGCGTCCACTGGCCATTATGGACGAAGTGAGAAACCCCTGACCACACGAAGCAATACCTGAACTCATCAAAGCCCCTGCGGGGGCTTTCTTTTTTGATCAAGGATGATCATATGAGCGATATTCACACCTTTGGACCAACCATTGACCGCCCCCTGAAGCAAGCCCCCGACGCCATTGCGCCTGCGCATCCACCTGAGAATGCACACACCCGCACTGACCCTCACATAGACTGGCTGATACTGTCTTACCTGCCCGGCGTCGGGCCAGCCAAATTTCATCAGCTGCTCGAATGGTTTGGCTCCCCCCGCGCAACCCTGGAAGCCGATGCCAAATTGCTGGGTTCGGCCGGCCTCAGGACCGAAGCCCTGCAACTGATTGCCAGCTGGCAAAAAAACCCGCAACACTGCAAGGTGGCACAACAAGCCGAGGCCGACCTTGTCTGGATGCAAAAACATCGGGCCCAGCTCGTATTGCTCGATGATGCCGACTACCCCTACCTGTTGAAACAGATTCATCAACCGCCGCCGGTGCTTTTTATTCAGGGGGACAGGTCATTGCTTGGCAAGCCGCAACTGGCAATGGTCGGAAGCCGTCACGCCAGTACCGATGGCATGGACAATGCCCGGCACTTTGCCAAAAGCATCGCCGAGCAAGGCATCACACTCACCAGCGGGCTCGCCATGGGGATTGACGCAGCGGCCCACGCCGGCGCACTAAAAGCTGGAGGAACCACAGTGGCCGTCATGGGAACCGGGCTGGATCTGATCTACCCTGCGAGCCATCACAAACTCGCGCAATCCATCATTGAACAGGGCCTGCTGGTCACCGAATTCCCTCCGGGAACCCGGCCCATGGCGAGTAATTTCCCGCGCCGCAACCGCATTATCAGTGGCCTGGCGCTGGGCGTCATCGTTATCGAAGCCAGCCTCAAAAGCGGTTCACTGATTACTGCCAGGCATGCACTGGAGCAAGGCCGCGAAGTTTTCGCCATTCCAGGCTCCATCCACAACCCGATGGCAAAAGGGTGTCATCAACTGATTCGGGATGGCGCCAAACTGGTTCAAAGTATTGATGACATCGTCGAAGAGCTGGCGGATATTCCGTCCCGCCCCCTGCAGATGAGGATAGCGTCCGCCCGCCCCCTTTTGCCCTTGCCACCACCGCCTGAGTTCCCCCAGATTGAAGCGGCCGGCAAGGCACTGCTGATGCACATGGGCTACGAAACCGTTTCCATTGACCTGCTAGTGGAGCGCAGCGGCCTTTCTCCCGCTCAACTTATGCAGGAATTGCTGCTGCTGGAAATCAACGGGCTGATTGAGACGGTGCCTGGGGGCTATAAGCGCCTGGCCGGCATCAGCTGCCCCCCTTGAATCCCCGGCAGCAGTCTTGTAGTGTGCCCCCTTCATAGTCGATGAGGGGGTTACATGCCAACCCATGCCTGGCACATTCAGCAAGCGACCCGCGCCCTGCATGCACAAGGGGTGATCGCTTATCCCACAGAAGCTGTATGGGGACTGGGTTGCGACCCCTTCAGCCAACAGGCATTCGAGTGCCTGCTTGATCTGAAGCAGCGGCCGTCGCAAAAAGGGGTGATTCTCATCGGCAGCCGCTTTGAACACTTCGATGCACTGCTGAGCGCCCTGCCGCCGGTGCAGCGGGCGCGTGTCGTGGAGGATTCCACAACCCCCACCACCTGGCTGGTACCCGATTCGCAAGGTTTTATTCCTGCCTGGATTCGCGGCAAACACCCCAAGGTCGCCATTCGCATCAGCCAACACCCCCTGGTGCAGGCCCTGTGCGATACCTTTGGCGGCCCGGTGGTGTCAACCTCGGCCAATCCCGCAGGCAAGGCACCCGCACGCTCGGCACTGCGAGTACGGCAGTATTTTCCCTGTGGGCTAACCTATCTGCTACCGG
>JBFHRO010000071.1:0-14580 GCA_041591635.1 Oleiphilaceae bacterium
AGGCTCGTGCACTGCCTGCACAGGTTTTGCGTCTTTGCTTTGCCACAGCAACATCCCCCCCCAAAGCACGCCGGCAACCGCAAAGCCCAGCGCCGCCGGCAGCAACCAGGCCGGAACTTTTTGCGCCCCCCCTGTTTCACCCAAGATTTCCTTGCGCGCCTGAGCCATATGTTTGGGCGTGACCTCGAACGCCTCTTCCGCCCAGGCGCCCAGCAATGCCCGATCACAGAGCAGATTGATCAATCGGGGCACACCTTTGGAGTAGCGATACAGCTTGCGCAATGCCGGCAGGGAAAAAATCGGGCGCCGCTGCCCGGCAACGGCCAGGCGAAAACGCACACAGGCTTCAACTTCATCGCGCGACAGCGGTGCCAGATGGTAACGGGCCGTGACCCGCTGGGACAGCTGACGTAATTCTGAACGGGCCAACATGTCGTTTAATTCAGGCTGGCCCAGCAACATGATTTGCAGCAGCTTTTTGTGGGCGGTTTCCAGGTTTGTCAGCAGGCGCAGCTGCTCCAGCACGTCGATGCGCAGATTTTGCGCCTCGTCGATAATGATCGCCGTATGACGCCCTTGAGCGTGAGACTGTAACAAATAGGCGCTGATCAGATCGGTGTAGCCCTTGAGGGAAACGGTGGCGCCGTAGCTGATATGCAACTCGTCGCAAATACTCGCCAGCAGCTCTCGCGCTGACAGACGCGGATTGACAATAAAGGCGACATCGGTGTTTGCGGGAAGCTGCTCGAGAAAACAGCGACAGATGGTGGTTTTACCCGTACCAACCTCGCCGGTCAACACCACAAACCCGCCCTGCCCGGTCACCCCGTAAAGCAAATGGGCCAGGGCTTCTTTGTGGTGTTCGCTCAAATAGAGAAACCGCGGATCGGGCGCAATGGAAAAAGGCGCCGAAGTTAGACCAAAGTAGTCGAGATACATAATGAACCGGTGTTTGCGGGCAGATGCCGTTGATGCCAGAACACAGGCGTGGTCATCGGTGGCTTTTCAGGGTGCGCACATCATAGCGGTGACAGACGCTTTTTTGAACTCAAGAATGCACAAACGCACATTGCCCAAAGCTTGACTATAGTTAGAGCCAATACGGGTTTTACTCCCCCCATAAAACCGGACGCTTTGGGACACCTGCATGCGAAAAAAAATCTGCGTTGTCGATGACGACTCCTTTTATGCTGAAATTCTCGCCAGCCTGCTCGCCATGCAGGGGTTCGAGTCGCAGCACTACGCCTCTGCCGCCGAGTGCCTCGGTGCACTCGCCGCTTCGTCTGACCCTGAACCCTACGATGCCTTTATTCTGGATGTGGTCATGCCGGACATGGATGGCTATACCCTGTGCGAAAATTTGCGCAGCCGGCCGCGTTTTGCCAAGACCCCGGTGCTTTTTGTCTCCAGCAAGAACACCCTCGAAGACCGGATGCGCGGCTATGAAGCCGGTGGCAACGACTACCTTGGCAAGCCGGTGCAGCCCGATGAACTCAAGATCAAGCTGGAACTGGCCATCAAGCACGTTGCCTCACAAAAAGCCCAGGCCATTGAAGCTCAGACCCAGGCACGCAGTTCGCAAGCGGAATACCTCAATCAAGTGGCCGCCTTTTTGGAGAACAGTGTCGACATCTCAAGCCACCTGGCGCTAGGCGATGCCCTGCTGAACCAGATCATGGCGCTGGGCCTGGCGGGCAGCCTGACCATTCGCCACGACAGCAACCACTTGTTCATGGCCAGTGACGGCAGCGAGCACGCGATCGAAAAAGAACTGCTGCAATTGTCGGTAAAAAACCAGCCCTTGATCGAATTCAACCAAAGGCTGATTGTTAACACAGCGGCTGTATCTGTGCTGGTGCGCCGCTTGCCCACCGAAGGCAACCCCGAACTGCTCAAGCAACAGCTGCTGGTGTTAACCCGCATTGCCAACCTGCGTGCCGACAGCATTAGCCGGGAGCAAGCGGAACGGCGGCAGAAAAAATACTGGGTGGAATTGTTGGTAGCGGCAGAAAAAGGCGTTACGCACTCAAACTCGGACCTTTATTTCAAGGACAACTGGGTCAGCGAAACGCTGGAAGAGTTTGTAATCTCGACCAACGAAAACCTGCTCGATCTGGCGCTGGATGCTGATCAGGAAGCCGCCCTCAAAGCCTACTTCCGCAAACAAATTGATCAGCTCGCCATCACCTTCAAAAGCTACAACCAGAGTATTGACGAGGCCCGGCGCCCGTTTCAGGAGCTGATCGAAAAGCTGCGTTCCTGAGCCTTTACGCCACCCGGAGCTCGCCAGCCGCGCCCCCGGGTGGCTTGCGCGTATCTGGGGGTGGTGCGGATTTTCTCCAGCAGGTTGTTGGTGGAAATCACCGAGCCCGAATAGGCCACCACACTCAGCACCAGCAACATGGGCTGCACAAACATGGTAATGGCAGGCACCGGGTCGGCCAGCATGATCAACACCGCGAACAGCAAGCTGGGCACCAGCACCAGAAATACCGTGCCGGAAATCAGGAACACCAGACGCTCCTTGTACTTGAGCATGCGCGGGTCGATCAGAAGCCCCAGAATAAACTTGACCAGGGCCAGCCCGCCCAGAATCGCGGCAGCCATGGCCAGGTCATAACTCAGCAAAATGGATTTCACGTCGTTTTGCCACACCTTGAAAATGGCCACCACCACAAACGGCAGGAGCACGAACATAATGTCGGCGTAGGTGCCAAACAGAATACTCATCTGGCGCTCTTCTTCCTCGGTCAGGAGCTTATCCTGATCCAGATCGCTCACGAGCTTGGCTTCAGAAATGTCATGGGGTTGCATGGGTAGCCTCTAAGCTTTGCTTGATATAATCCAGCACCGCCTGCAAGGCGGTATCGGCGTTAAAAAAGAGTTTTTCGATATGGGTGGGAACCGCACCGCTTTCCAGCGCAGTTTCCAGTGTCGCCGCCGCTTCTTGCAATGCCGTGGCCGACAGGCTGCCGGCAATCCCCTTGAGCGTGTGGGCCAAGCGGTGGGCCGTGGTTTGGTCACCGGCATCGTAGGCCTGAATGATCCGCTCCATCACACTCGCTTGTTCACCGACAAAGCGTTGCAACATTTTATGCAACAAGGCTTCACTGCCCCCCATTTGGGTAAGCGCATGGCCAAGATCCAGTGGCGGCGTTGAGGCTTCGGACAACAACACAGGTACCTCGACCTCCGCCTGTGGCATATCGGCAGGGGCATGTTCCAACACCGGCAATCGGTCACTGGTATCGGGTAATCCGGACGGCAGCCAGCGCAACAGGGTTTGATACAGGGTTGTCTGGGCTACCGGCTTGGTAATGTAGTCGTTCATGCCTGCCTGCAGGCAACGGTCCCTGTCACCTTTCATGGCGTTGGCGGTCATGGCAATGATGATCAGATGCTGGTAACGCAGGTCAGAGCGAATGCGCCTTGTGGCCTCAAAGCCGTCCATAACCGGCATCTGCACATCCATCAAAACAGCATCGGGCAGGCTGCCGCGCTGGTGCATCTGCTCCAGGGCATCCAGGGCTTGCTGGCCGTTATCGGCCACATTCACCGACACGCCTGCCAACGCCAGAAACTCGGTCGCAATCTCCTGGTTAAAGGGCGTATCTTCGACCAACAGCAGGGTGCGGCCATGAAGCTGACGCATCAGCCGCGACTGTTCCTCAAGCCCCAACTGCTTGCCCTGGCGGGGGCCGGCAAAACCGAGAATGCCCTGAATACAGTCCAGCACCACCGATGGCGTCACCGGCTTGATCAAACAATAAAACCCGTGTTCACTGGCCGCTTCATGAATATGCTCTTCGTTGGTCAATGCCATCAGGGCAATGGGCGTGTCGGCAAAGTTCGCCAGTCGGCGGATTTTTTGCGCGGCCTCCAGCGATTCCATGGCTTTGAGCTGACGATCGACAATCACCAGATCAAACCGCTCCTGGCTGAATTCGGCTTCGAGCTTGCTGATCAGCTGGTAATCAGGCTGCAGGGCGACGGCGTGACAATGGAAGGAGGCAAGAATCTCCAGCATTACCTCCTGGCCGGCATCCTTGTCGTCGATCAGCAATACCCGCAGATTTTTTAACTCCTTCACTGCATAGATATCACTCTGCTCGGTTTGCTTTTGCACGCCAAACCAGGCACTGAAGGCAAAGGTACTGCCTACGCCTGCCTCGCTCTTGACCCATATTTCACCTTCCATGAGTTCCACCAGCTGCTTGCTGATGCTCAAGCCAAGCCCCGTTCCCCCGTACTTGCGTGTAGTCGAACCGTCGGCCTGGGTAAAGGGGCTGAAGAGCTTGTCCTGCTGGGCTTTGGTGATGCCAATGCCGGTATCCACCACTTCGAACTGCAGCTGGATACGCTTGTCGAGCCTTTGCAACTCCTGAATTCGCACCACCACCTCGCCTTCGGCGGTGAACTTGATGGCGTTGTTGATGAGATTGATCAGAATCTGCTCCAGTCGCAGCGAATCGCCCACCAGTTGCGCCACCAGGCTGGGGCTGATGCGTACCACCAGCTCAAGGTTTTTCTCGGCCGCCTTTTGCGATAACAGATTCATGATGTCGCCAACGGTGTCGTAAAGATTAAAGTTGACCGATTCCAGCGCCAACTTCCCGGCTTCGATTTTGGAAAAATCAAGAATGTCATTGATGATTCCCAGCAACGCTTTCGACGAGCGCTCGATCTTGCTCACATAATCGCGCTGTTTCTTATCAAGATCGGTTTTTTGCGCCAGGGCCGCAAAACCAATGATGGCATTCATGGGGGTACGGATTTCGTGACTCATGTTGGCGAGAAACTCGCTTTTGGCAGAAGCGGAAGCCTGGGCGGCCTCACGCTCGCGCAAGGCATTTTCCTTCTCTTTGCGTTCGGTAATGTCGATGAGCGAGCCTTCGATATACAGCGGCTTGCCCTCTTCATCACGCACCAGATGCGCGGAGCTACTGCCCCAGAACTGGGTGCCGTCGCGTTTTACGTACAGGCTTTCGTGATTGACGATGCGCCCGTGGCTGTGCACTTCGGCTTCAAACACGGCCCGATCCTGCGGGTGGCGGTAACATTGCTCGGCCACGTTTTCAACATCGGCAATCAGGGCGTCGGCAGAGTCGTAGCCAAAGATGTTCGCCAGCGACGGATTAGCACTGAGAAAGTGACCATCAAAACTGGTCTGAAAAATACCTTCGGAAGCATTTTCGTATAGCTTGCGAAACATCTTCAGGTTGGCCATGGCGCGCTTGTTGGCCTCGACCGCTTCTTCCCGCGCGATCAGGGCGCGACGGCGCTGCAACTCGGTTTCCCGTTTCTGGGTATTGATCCGGTCCGCCAGCGCCAGCGACAACAGGAGCACATTGGCAAAGGCACCAAACTGAATGCCATTGGCAGCAAAATAATTGTAGGGTAACAAACCGAACAGGTAGAGCAGCGCAAAAACGACGCCGGCCATGTAGCCCACCCAGGCAAAGGTGAAATAACGGGCAGAGCGATGGCCCCGACGCCACAGGGCCATGCCGATGACGGTGGAGGCAAAGGCATACACCAGCGTCAGGCGGGTACTGAGCTGAATCGTGAAATTGTAATCACCGGCATATGAGAGCACCGCCATCCAGCCGGCAGAAAAAGCCAGGAATTTGAGCACCCCGTCCATCATGGGGGCATATAGCCGGGTGTGCAAAAATGCACGGGAGAACATCAGCAAAAACATCCAGGTGATGTTCAGCACCGTGGAGGTAATGTTGTTGTTCCAGATCAGATCCTGCCAATGAATGTATTGCCATACCAACCCATGCAGACTGATTTGTCCGATAAAGAAACTCAGTATCGCCAGTACGTAAAAGAAGTAGGCCTGATCCTTGATGGCGAAAAACACAAACAGGTTATAGAGCATCATGATCAGCATGATGCCGAGGAAAATACCCTCTTGCACCCGCATGTCTGACACATGCGCGGCCAGCCCCTTGCTGCTCCAGATGCCCACACCGAGCTGCTGCGAACTCTGGTTTTCAATGCGAATCAGCATCTGCAGGGGGTGTCGGGGTGACAAATCCAGCGCCATGGTGGCACGGGGAATATTGAGCGCGTTATTGGCGAAGGGTCGTTGGTCTCCCGAGGAAAAATGCCGCACCGGCTGATCAGGCTCGAACTGGTAGACATCGACATAATCCAGCAAGGGATAGTCAAACATCAGCCAGAAGGGCTTGGCGCCGTTTTCATGGCGCGGTTTATAGACCAGATCAAAGCGAATCCAGTACACCGCTTTTTCAAACCCGAAGTTCGCCTGTTCGCTCTCGACAGTGAAAAACTGATCGTCATAGGCGCCGCTGCGTATCTGATCCAGCGTCAGCTGGCCGGTTTTATCCTTGAGGTATTGCACCCGGGGCCCCAGGGGCCAATGATCGTGAGCATCGCTGAGCTCCACCAGCCCTGGCCGGGCTTTGGCCTCAACCATGCCGCCGCCAAACAACAGCACCAGCAGCCCGACAATCTGCAAAAGCCCCCACAATTGTGCGACCCCGGATGCATTTCGACGTACAGGCATGACCAACAAAGCCGACCTCACAAGGCTTACCGATAAAACAGCCTTGAGTATAGTCGAGAACCTACGAGCACAAGGCCCGGGAAGACTAGCGCTGCAAACGGGCGAGCAACTGCAGGATATCGGGTACCAGACTGATAAAAGTCGCCAGACGGCCCGCTACCCCGGCCAATTCGCCACTGTCTTGCATCATGTCGAACTCCACGCCATCAATAATGCGCAACAGCAAACGTTCGGCCCGAAACCGGTTGATCCCGGTTTCCACCAGGGGCGCCAGCAGCGGCATGGCCACCAGGGTCGCTGCCAGGCCGCTGGCCATGCCTACGGCCGACACCCAGCCCGGCGTGCCGTACACCTGCGCCATAAATGCGCCCCACCAGCTTTGATGATGCAAATAGAAGGAACTCGCGGCGGCCGCACCCAGCCCCATGCTGCTGCCAAACACCAGCTTGTCGGAAAAGGTGCGCCCGAGAAATCCCAGTGCCACAAACATGAGCGACTCCCGCGCCCCCTCGAGTGCGACGCCGTGCAAGCCGACCTTGTCTTCAAGCCAGCGATCGATTTCTGGCGCATTGGCAGGCTCCAGCAATCGGGCCAGATTATGGGGGTCGATGCCCGCCGCAACCAGTTCGTCACGTAGGTGCAGGCGCAATACCTCAGCCAGGGCTTCAAGTTGCAGCAGCTCATCCCGAATCACCGTCAGCAGTTCCTGCTCCTTGCCGCTGGTTATCTCAGGTGCTGCCGGTTTACCGGCGACCTTGCGCACCAGCGCCCAGCCCGCCCGCGGCACCGCGGCCAGATCACGCGGCACATCGCGCCTTTGGCGCCAGTGGCGCCGGGTCACCGCCCCCAGCGAATAGAAATGCATTTCACAGATCTCGCCCACGCGGCATCGTGCGGCCGCAAAGTGCGCACGAATCAGTCGGTCCAGCATTGGTCGGGTTTCGAAATCGGTACGCAACACCTTGGCCTGTCGCATTGTGTCGAGAGAAGGTTGAAGTTGAGGGTTCCAGTCTGCCAGTGAAAAAAAAGGGAGGCAACCGCCCCCCTTTCAAGTCGATGACTTTTCAGCCGGCCACGACACCCTATTGCAGGGTTTCGATGCTGCCGTCGCTGTAGGTCACCTTCACTGCGCCGTTGCTGAGGCGAACTATGTCACCCACGGCGAGACTGCCGGCGTACACCTTGCCAGTCATGGTGTCACCGGTGAAGGTCATTTCATATTTGACGGTGCCCGTAGCATCGCTGATAACCAGAGTTGCAGTGGCGTTTTCAGCACTGACGTCCGCCGACGATGCCACAATCTTGAAGGTTTTGCCATCAATGGTCACCAGCACGGTTGCACTGCCGCCGTTAAGGCTGGAGCGATCAACCGAGATCGAGGCCAGCAGCTTGGGCAACTCGGGTAACTGTACCTGGGCGGTCACAATCAGTTGTCCCTTGATGAAGCTGTCCAGGGTTTCCGGTGAATCCAGCTCCACGCTGGCATTGAAGCTGCCGCCCGATGCGCTGTTATACCAGGCATAGGAGTTCCAGACTTGCTTGACCTTGCTACCCGGCAACTGTGCGGCAATGGCCGCGTCAAGACCCGTGCTGCTGAACGCATTGGTAGAAGTGGCGCTGCCAAAACTGCCATCATTGAGGTAGGTATCCAGCATGTAGTTGCTCATGCCAAAGCTGTTTTGCCAGGCCATGGCTGACCAGGACGACACCGTTTTGCCCGCATTGGCCGCCTCCACCTTGGTGATCTCTCCATTGATCGCTGTCATATTCAGCGCCTCGGTGGTGAGTGTGCCATTGACCCAGGCATGTTCATTGAAGGCATAGTCAAGGAAATTGAAGGTATCGAAGCTGGCCGCGTTGTCGATTCTAAGCTTGGCGCTGGCGCTGAGCTTGCTGGTGCCAGAAACAAATTCACCGCCCACCTCCAGTCGTTTCAGGCTGACCGGAGCCTCAGTGACGGGTGACAACTTGACCAGCTCGATGAGGCCCTTGCCGGTGAAGCTGGCCGTTGCATTGGCCAGTGCCAGATCGCCGTTGAGCAGAAGACTCTGGATCTGCCCTTCGAGGCTATCGTTGTTGGCGTCGGGTTTGAGATCCACGGTGACGGTTTGAGCCATGGTGAGCGCCGCCGACATATCGGTGAAGGTGAGGCTGGACTGGTCGGATATCAGTTTACCCGTCAGCTTCAAGGTGACGCTTGACGCCGTAATGGCTTCAATCACACCGGCATTAACGGTGAGGTTGGCGGCAGTCAGATTGGTGGCAAGCTTGAGGTTTTCGATCGTCACCGTCTTGGCGCCAGAGAGGGTGCCGTTGATGGTCATGGAGATGCCACCTGCCGTGGCAAAGGCTACTGTCACTGTCCCAATTGTGGTGCCCGACTTGTTTTTGATTTCAACACTGTAGGTTTGCGGATTTGCCAACTCTTTGCTCAGGGTAGTTTGGGCGTCAAGGCTGGTCAGTACCTGATCGACCACCTCTCCCAGCACTTGCGACGCCACAATGGTGTCGGCATCCAGCGCATCGGCGGCCACCTGGGCCTGGGCCTCAAAGCTTGCCACTGAAGACTCGCCTTTTTCTTCCAGCGCCACCGCCTGGGTGATCACCGTGCGCGCATTGGTCAACAGCGCCTTGGCGGCCGTAATGCCACTGGCAGCATCGGTGATGCTGGTGGTGGCGGGCGGCTTGAAGCCCCCATCAACAATCTGGCTCTGGGTTTGGGCCACCTGGGCCCGCACGTTTGCCACCGCCTCTTTCAAAATGGTGCTGGAGAGTGCCTCGGACACCTTGAAGGTGTTGCTGTCGATCGCTTCCATGATTTTGGTAATGGTCAAGGCATCGGCGGCGGTGAATTCCCCATCCTCAAACGCCTGGGCGAGTTTTTCCAGGCCCGCCTCCAGTCCTTCAGCCATGATGGCCGAGCCAACCCCGGCGTTGTACAAGGCGTAGGCCGCCGCGGCCTTGCCCTTGGCATCAATATTGGTGGTCGTAGTAATATCCGAGACTTCGGTGGTAACAATATCAAAGCCCACCAGGTTGCTTACCTCGCTGTTGGCCGCATCCACACCCGCCTTGCTGATGTTTTTCGAGGCAATGGCCCGTGCTGCTGCCATGTGTGTCAAAGGTGTCACCGGCAAGGTGACTTTGGCCCCTTCGGGCTTGACGAGGGCATTGAGTTTAAAGGTGTTGGCCAGCGCCATTTCTTGCCCGAACGCGGTGCTGCCGCAGCCAGCAGCTACATCACACTTCATTTTGGTGGTAGCACCGGCAGTAATTTCAAGCTTTACCACGCCGCCCGCGTAGGCCGGATCAAGTTGTATCTGGTATTCGCCGCTGGCGTTGGTGGTCGCTGTGCCAACAGCGCCTTTTACCGAACCATCAGCGTTCAGCTCGTAGGCGGTCACAATGCCATTGCTCACTACGCCCTTGCTGACCACGCCAGAGACTTCATAACTGCTGGTGGCACTGGTACTCGCAGTGCTGCTCCCTTTATTGCTGCCACCACCACAAGCTGCAAGCATAACGACCGACGATGCCACTGCCGCCGTTAACAAATTTCGTGAAAAGTTCATGTATTTCTCCCAAGTAATGACTAGTAACTTCCTGATGATTCAGATCACGGCAGATTACCGAACGCGAAGCCGGTCGGCGACATCAGGCTATCACCGACAAATTCGGCCACCGCTGCGGACAACAGGTAAACGTGCGAGGGACTGCATTGGCAGTCTAGCGCAGTCTTTTCAGTTGAACGAGCCGATCTGCTGGTTTAGTGAGCCAGGTCAATATCACAGGCTCGCCAGCTAAGAGGGCCAAAACCGCCCGTCTGGACGCCATTATTCATCATGATTGCTGCCTTTTTTGCCCCCAATACGCCACGAAAAGGGCAGGTTGCAGGGATTAAATAGATCACAAGGGCAAAACATTCAGCTTTGCCTCCCGAATCAAAAATAAGGATATGCAACCATGAAAAACCTGCTAAGATCAGCACTCAAGCCTCGCTTTCTGCGCCCATCAAGTTATCACACTCCGGTTCGCCTGTTTCTAAGTGCATTGTCTGTTGCAATGCTGGCGGCCTGCGTTCATGACAACTCGCATCCTCCGACAACGCCTGCGACAGCGGCGCAGAGCCGGCACACCGAATCCAACACCTTCGTCGAGACACCGCCAGACCGGTTTGCCGGTGAATGGCACCCCGCGACGATGGACAACCCTTTTGACGCCGAAGAAGACGTCGTCAGCCACTCAAGCATTTCTGACACTCTTGCCCCTGAGGATCACGCCATGACCGTACTGGTAATAGAAAGCCCCGAACATCTGGCCAAACTGGTCGAACACCAGCGCGCCGCCATGCTGGCAGAGTCAAACGATGAACATCACGAGCCGGTCACACCGCTGCCACAGCCAGAGCAGCGCCTGTTTCATTTCGACTTCGATCAGGCCCAGCTCAGTGAGGCCGACCTTGCCGAGTTGCAGAATCACGCCCTTTATTTGCTGGAGCATCCCGGCATCAACATTCGCATTAACGGCCACACCGATGCGCAGGGGCATCGGGCCTATAACCAGAAGCTGTCCGAGCGGCGCGCACGTCAAGCCAGCCTGTTGCTGCAGCAAATGGGGGTGGATGAGCCGCGCATTGAAATCATGGGCTGGGGCAGCCAGGTTCCCCTTGAGGGCGGCGCCCGGCATCGCGACCATCGCCGAATTGAAGTCGAGTACATTGACGCCCAGTTTGCCGCCAATCATTGACCCCTCAAGGCCGGCGGGGCCGTTCGCCCCGCCAACCGTGCTTGTCAGCAAATCCGCGGCAGCGGATCACCACTGAGCCAGTCTACCCTTCGCTCCCCCCCCAGAGGCGTGATCATACTGACCTGCCCCGGCGCCTGTGCCAGCACCTCCCCCACAATGGCTGCCTGCGCCCCCTGGGGATGCTGGCGCATCACCGTCAGTAACAGCTCGGCCTGCGCCGGCGGGCAAAACGCCAGCAGTTTGCCTTCATTGGCGACAAACAGGGGATCCAGCCCAAACAGCTCACAAGCCCCCTGCACCGCGGGCGTCATGGGGATAGCAGCCTCGTTGAGCCGTATTCCGACCCCGCGCTGGCTTGCGATTTCATTAAGCACCGCCGCGACCCCGCCCCGGGTGGGATCGCGCATGCAGTGGATTTGCGGCACCTTGGCCACCATACAGGCAATCAAGTCGTGCAGGGATTGGGAGTCAGACACCAGGGGGCTCTCGAACTGCAAACCTTCACGACAGGACAACACCGCCATGCCGTGATCACCCAAGGTGCCACTGAGGAGGATCTTATCTCCCGCACAGATACTGGCCACACCACGCACTTGCGCATCCAGCATCTCACCGATGGCGGTGGTGGTAATAAATACGCCATCGGCCTTGCCCCGCTCCACGACTTTGGTATCACCGGTCACAATACTCACACCGGCGTCACGGGCGGCCGTTGCCATCGAAGTGACAATACGGCGAAGGTCGGCGAGCGCAAAGCCCTCTTCCAGAATAAAGGCAGCGGTCAAATACTGGGGACGGGCACCGGCAAGCGCCAGATCATTGAGGGTGCCGTGCACCGCCAGCGACCCTATATCCCCCCCCGGAAAAAACAGCGGCGAGACAACATGGCTGTCGGTGGCCACCACGAGCCGCCCCGAGGGCGGCGGCAATACGGCCTGATCATTGCGCTCGCTCAGCGTTTCATTGGCAAACGCCGCAAGAAACAGGGATTCGATCAGCAGAGTCATGGCGCGGCCGCCACCGCCGTGCTGCATTTCGACCTTGCCGTGTGTCCAGTCAGGTTTCATGGGATGTCCTTACAGGTGGGGTGGGTGAATCGGGTAAAAACTATCAGGTCTGGTAACGGTAATGGGCCGCACAGGCGCCCTCGGAAGAAACCATGCAGGCCCCAATGGGATTGTCCGGCGTGCACGGATGGCCAAAGAGTTTGCAATCCAGCGGCGACTTGGCGCCGCGCAATACGGCCGGGCAGTCGCAGGCGGGGTTTTCCTTGCCCGGCACGGGTTTCACGTCGAAGCGTTGCTCCGCATCCCAAGGGGCGAAGGCCGAACGGATTTGCATGGCACTGTGGGGAATCCAGCCCAACCCGCGCCACTCAAAGCGCTCCCGCAGGGTAAAAACCTCGGCCATCACCTGTTGTGCCTTGAGATTGCCTGCGGGCACAACGGCACGGGTGTATTCATTCTCCACCTCGGCTCGCCCTTCGTTCACCTGGTGAATCAGTTGCAAAATGGCCTGCAGCACGTCGAGCACCTCAAATCCGGCCACCACAATGGGAATGCGCCAGTCACGCGCGATGGGCAGATAAGGCTCTGTACCAATGACGGCACTGACATGGGCCGGCCCCACCAGCCCGTGCAGCGGGGGTGCCTCTACCTCAAGCCCGCCCAGAATGGCGGCCATCGCCGGGGGCGTCAGCACATGATTGCAAAACACAGTGAAATTCTGCAGCGACGCAGCGCGAGCCTCCAGCAAGGCCAGGGCGGTCGGGGGGGTGGTGGTTTCAAAGCCGATGGCGAAAAACACGACCTGCCTCGCAGGCAACTTTCTGGCCAGCGCCAGGGCATCACTGATGGCATACACCATGCGCACATCGGCGCCTTCGGCGCGGGCCTTGAGCAGGCTGGTGCCGCGTGCCCCCGGCACCCGCAGCATGTCACCGTAGCTGCACAGAATCACATCGGGCAATCGGGCCAGTTCAATGGCCATATCGATCCGCGCCATGGGCAGCACGCATACCGGACAGCCCGGCCCATGCACCATGGTGACTTCTGCCGGCAGCAGGGCAGGAATGCCGTTACGAAACAAGGCATGGGTGTGGCCGCCGCAGAACTCCATAAAACGGTATTGCTTTTTGGGCTGCACCGCCGCATGGATTTTATCGAGCAACTGCTTTCCCAGGTTGCCGTCGCGAAACTCATCCAGATAGTTCACCGGGACGCCTCCCGGGCAAACAGGGCCAGGGTTTGACGAGCTTCTTCCTCGTCGAGTTTTTGCAGCGCATACCCCACATGCAAAATCACATAGTCGCCCACCGCCACCTCGTCGAGCAGAGCAACCGAAACTTCCCGCTGCACCCCGTGAAGCGTCACCCGGGCGCGCTGCGCCGGCAACAATGCCTCAACCTTCACCGGTATGGCCAAACACATTGCGCACCTCCTCGCGATGCTTGCGGATTTCCTCACCCCTCAAGGGATTGGGGATGAAACCTGTGGGCGTACCACAACTGACCAAAACTCAGCCCGGCATCATTCACCGGCACCTGCTGTGGCAGGCGCAACCGGGAGCCTTCCCGGGTCAGGGCCAGCGCCAATCCCTCTGCCAGCAGCTGGTTCTGCATACAACCTCCGGTGGCCAGCACCTCGGCGGGCAACTGTCCACCGTAATGGCGACGAACCCAGGCTACCAGGGCCGTCGCAAAGCCATCGTGCCAGAGTCGTGCTCCCGCCTCGGGGCAGGGCAAATCGAGCGCCGCCACTAACAAAGGCAACGGATTCAGACAGCCACCCACCCCCTCCAGCATAGCCTCAACCAGCTCGGCACGCACCGCAAGAGGCGGGTGCCGGCGCGCCAATGCCTCAAGCTCCATGGCCGCCTGACCTTCGTAACTGCTGGATTCGATCCCGGCAATCAGGGCAGCGGCGGCGTCAAACCAGCGCCCGGCGCTGCTGGTCACGGGTAACTGCGCCCGGGGATGGGTCTGCGCCGCACAGAGCCAGGCCAGCAATGGCTGAGCCTTGGTGCCAAATCGCCGTATTGCCGCCTTGGTTTCTCCCAGCGCATGCAGAACCGCAACACCAAGGCGCCAGGGCTCGCGGGCCGCCCGATCGCCCCCCGGCAGCGGCAGGGTCGTAAGACTTGCCTGATGTCGCATGACATCGCCTTCAACCCGGTAAAGCTCGCCACCGGCGATCTGGCCCGCGTCTCCGAGGCCAAAGCCATCGAGCACCAATCCGGCACAGGGTATGGCCGAGGGAAATTCGGCCAGCGCCCCTGCCAGGTGGGCGCGATGGTGGGGC
>JBFHRO010000072.1:0-14433 GCA_041591635.1 Oleiphilaceae bacterium
ACACCATCCCGACCCGTTCAAGGCAGACAAGGTGAAATTCACTATTGATGCCAAGGGGATGAGCAAGCATGCCGATAAGTTGACACCGGGTCTTAAAGCGCTGTTTGAAACTTATCCAGCCTCTTTCACCATGCCCGTATACGAAACACGTCGAACCCACGCCACGCCTGACTTCGTCGTCAAGAATACCATAGCCAACGCAGAAACCGCCGAACTGACCAAAGGCGGCAGCGGTATCAAGGGCGCCTACGGTGGCATTCCTTTCCCCATTTTGTCGGGTACCAACGAAGAAATGGCCTTGCAGGCAATCTGGAACCACATGGTTCGCTGGCGTGGCATTTTCATGACTCGCCGCACCTCGGAAGTCAACGTGCAACGCAATGGCGAGTTTCAACCTGTGACCTCGCAGCAAGAAGTCTTTTTCAACTTTTACAACCCTAACGGCAGCGAAAAAACCCTCGAGAACGTGCTGTTTTACTACCTTTCTTTCATCATCGAGCCAGCGCGCCTGGCCGGCGGCGCAGTGTTGATTCACGAAACCCTGGATCAGTTGACCCAGCCGCGCGAAGCCTGGGGTTATAACTCCGGACAAAGGCGGGTTCGCCGAGCGCCTAACCTGGCCTACGATTCGCCCATCGCGGCGGCGGACAACCTGCGCACGGCTGACGACACCGATATGTACAACGGCTCGCCCGACAGATACAGCTGGTCCTACAAGGGGCTGAAGGAAATGTATATTCCCTATAACAGCTATGCCATCAGCCAGGGCGGATTGCCCTATAAGAGCCTGCTGGGGGTTTCCCACATCGAACCCCAGTACACGCGTTGGGAGTTGCACCGGGTGCATGTGGTTGAAGCGAACCTGAAAAAAGGTGAGCGCCATATTTACAAGAAGCGCGTTTTTTACATTGATGAAGACAGCTGGAGCATTGCCCTGGTTGATCAGTACGATGCCCGTGGCGAACTCTGGCGCATCAGCATGGCGTTCCTGAAGAACTTCTATGAATTGCCTGTTACCTGGAGTGCCGTGGATGTTTACTACGATCTGCAGGCGCGACGCTATCACCTGCAGGGACTGGATTCAGAGCAGCGTGAAACCCGCATTTTTGAGAACAAGGATCCTGGTGATCGCTATTTCAAACCACAGTCATTACGCCGCAGAGGCCATTAAGTGTCACTGTCGTTTTGGCTGACTATGTTCCGCCACTGGCTTGCGGGCTCGTGGTGGACGCACTGATAGCAGATTTTGAGCTGCTGCCAGTTTGGCATTTTGAACTGAAGTAAAAAAGGACCGGTCTTATGAGACAAGGTGTAAGAAAGTTTGCCATAGGTTTGTCTGCATGTGCGGCGTTGCTGGCAGGGACACTAGCTTCCGCGTCTGCATTGCAGGATGTACTGGAAACGAAGTCCTATCCCACCGATAAAGCCGTTAGTTCGGTTTTGCTGGATGTGGTGAAAGCAGGCAATCGTTTGGTGGCGGTTGGAGAGCGAGGACACATCATTTTTTCTGACGACAATGGGCAGTCATGGCGGCAGGCTGCCGTTCCCGTTTCCATTTTGTTGACGGCCGTTCATTTTCCGACGCCAAGCCATGGCTGGGCGGTAGGCCATGGCGGGGTGATTCTGCATTCGTCAGATGGCGGTGCAAGCTGGGTTAAGCAGTTCGACGGCAATACGGCCAACGATGTGGTGATCGGTGCCGCTCAGCGCAATGTGGCCGCACTTGAAAAAGCGCTGGAAACCGCTTCTGAATCGGAAGTCAGCAGTCTGGAAGCAAAGCTGGATGAGGCCAATTTCGCGCTGGATGATGCCAAGGCGGATTCTGAAGCCGGTGCCAGCAAACCGCTTCTGGATGTTTGGTTCAAGAATGCCAAAGAAGGATTTGCTGTGGGTGCCTACGGGTTTTTCTTCTCGACCAGTGATGGTGGTGCCAGCTGGGACAATGCCGCACCGCGCATGTCCAACCCCGACAGGTTTCATCTCAATGCCATAAACCAGGTGACAGGCGGCGCTATTTTTATTGCCGGAGAAGCGGGCGTTCTGTATCGCTCGGTTGACGGTGGCTCAACCTGGGAGACGCTGGAAAGCCCGTATGAAGGATCGCTGTTTGGCGTATCGGGTACCGGCAATGTCAATGAAGTAACCGTTTATGGCCTGCGGGGTCATTTGTTCAAGTCGTCCGATAACGGGGACAGTTGGCGCCAGATCAACTCAGGTACCGAGTCTTCATTAATGGGAGCCTTTTCGTCGAATGACGGTTCGGTGTATGTCATAGGTAATTCGGGCACCGTGTTGATCAGCAGTAACGCCGGGGAAGCATTCAAGTCCCGAGTCAGGGATGATCGTGTAAGCCTGATGGCGGGTGTGATCCTTGAAAGCAACAAACTGCTCCTGGTAGGGGAGAACGGCGCGGTCTTTGCCGATGGGCAAGGGCGCTAGTGATAGTGACTGATAAGAAACCTATAACCATATTGAATTTAATTGCAGGGCAAGGGGACTAGTAATGTCAAACCCAAAGCATGACAAGGGTGAACACTTTTTGCTCACACCTAAAGCCGAGCCGTTTCTCGAGCGTGTTATTTTCAATAACCGCTTCATTATCCTGGTGGCCTTTTTCTTCATAACGCTGTTTTTGGTCTACAGTGCCTCAAAAATCAGGCCAGACGCCTCGTTTGAGCGACTGATTCCGCTTGAGCACCCGTTCATTATCAATATGCTCAAAAATCGGGAGGACCTTGAAAACCTGGGTAACTCGATTCGTATTGCGGTTGCCGTGAAAGAGGGTGACATTTTCGATCAGCAGTATATGGAGACCCTGCGTCTGATCACTGACGAGGTCTTTTACCTGCCCGGTGTCGATCGCTCGGGAATGAAGTCAATCTGGACACCCAACGTTCGCTGGGTGGAAGTAACGGAACAAGGCTTCCAGGGTGGCCCAGTCATTCCTGATGGTTACAATGGCTCCCGAGATAGCCTCGAGGCGTTGCGGCAGAATATTTTGAAGTCGGGGCAGGTGGGTAGTCTGGTGTCGGACAATTTCCGTTCGGCCATTATTTACGCCCCCTTGTTTGAAATTAATCCGGAAACCAATGAGCCACTGAATTACAAGGAATTCTCACGGATTCTGGAGGAAAAGGTCAGAACCAAATACCAGGAACAAAATCCTGCTGTAAGCATTCATATCATTGGTTTTGCCAAGAAAGTAGGTGATCTCATTGAAGGCATTGCGTCGATTGCGATGTTTGCAATAGTCACCATCTCCATGACGCTGATCTTTCTGGTCTGGTATTCGCGCTGTATTATTAGTACGTTCGTACCGGTATTTACTTCGATTGTTGCGGTGTTCTGGCAGTTGGGTATTCTGCAGTTGCTGGGATATGGACTGGATCCTTATTCGGTACTGGTGCCCTTTTTGGTGTTTGCCATTGGCATCAGTCACGGCGTGCAGATCGTCAACCAGGTGGCGCTGGAAGTCGGCAAAGGTTTTGACCCGCTGATGTCAGCGCGATTGGCGTTTCGTCAGCTCTATATTCCCGGTATGTTGGCGCTGGTGAGTGATGCCATCGGCTTTCTGACCTTGCTTTTCATTCAGATCGACGTTATTCGGGATCTGGCGGTTTCTGCCGGTGTCGGGGTGGCGGTGATTATCATCACCAACCTCGTATTGCACCCTTTGATCGTGTCTTATACCGGCATCAGCAAGAGCGGGGTGGCGCACGTCCAGAACCACAACGAGAAGGTTGATCGCAAATGGCGCATGATGTCATTTTTTGCTCACCCCAGTGTGGCACCGATCTCGGTCATGATTGCAATCTTGGGGTTTGGCGTAGGGCTTTACTACCAGAAGGATCTCAAGATCGGCGACCTGGATGCGGGCGCCCCGGAGTTGCGTGCGGACAGCCGGTATAACCTCGATAACAAGTACATTATCAGCAACTACAGCACCAGCGCCGATATTATGGTCGTGATGGTCGAAACGGCCGACGAGAAGTGCTCCAGCTACAAAGTCATGGATGCCATGAACCGTATGCAGTGGGTGCTGGAAAACACCAAAGGGGTTGAATCAACGGTTTCGCTGGTGACGGTATCAAAACACGTTACCAAAGCATTGAACGAGGGTAATCTGAAGTGGTTCGAACTGCCCCGCAACCAGACCATTATCAACTCCTCCATTCAGCGCGCGCCTTCGGGGCTGGTGAACACCCGCTGCAGCATGACGCCCATGCTCATTTTCCTTCAGGATCACAAGGCAGAAACCCTGTCGCACGTCGTTAATGTGATTCAGGAGTTTGCCGACAACCACAGCAGCGACGACTATCGCTTCCTGCTGGCTGCGGGAAATGCAGGGGTTGAGGCGGCAACTAACGAAGTTATCTCCAAGGCCAAAAACGTTATGCTTGCTTGCGTCTATGCTGTAGTAAGTATTCTGTGTTTCCTTACCTTCAGATCTATTGCGGCGGTAATCTGTATCGTCACGCCTCTAGGTTTGACCTCGGTGCTCTGTGAAGCATTGATGGCGCAACTGGGAATCGGAATCAAGGTGGCGACCTTGCCGGTGATCGCCTTGGGTGTGGGAATTGGTGTCGACTATGGTATTTATATCTATACCAAGCTGGAGCGCCTGTTGCTGGAAGGAAAACCCTTGCAGGAGGCCTATTTCCAAACCCTGATGTCAACAGGAAAAGCGGTGAGCTTTACCGGTCTTACATTGGGCCTGGGTGTGTTTACCTGGATTTTCTCTCCGATCAAATTCCAGGCCGATATGGGTATTCTGTTGTTCTTCATGTTCATTTGGAACATGGTCGGCGCAATTTGGCTGTTGCCAGCGATGGCCAGATTCCTGCTGCGGCCGGAGAAAATGGTCGAAAGGGCGCGCAGGGCTGCTGCCAAGGCCTGATACAGTCATCCATGATGGCTTGACAATTCTGAACCCGTCCTTGTGACGGGTTTTTCTTCAATAATCATTGTGTGTACGCTGTTTTTGGGCGGGGCTTGCCTCAGACTTCCATGACTCAGTGGTAACACGAATCCAGGCTCGCAGTGCGTGCTGCGGTTCAGTACTATAAGGTCCAGTACTATAAATTGCCGATTACCGAGTACGAAGTCGTGCTGGCGTTAAACACCAAAGCGGGGAAAATCATGGCATCTAAAATGAGACTAGTCACAGCGGTATTTGCAGTTTCGCTGGGATATCTGCTGACAGGGACGGCCGTGGGGGCTCCAAAGGAGCAACGATTTATTACCATAGGTACGGGGGGGGTCACAGGGGTTTACTATCCTGCCGGTGGCGCAATTTGCCGACTTGTCAACAAGAACCGTAAGGAGCATGGCATTCGCTGTTCGGTAGAAAGCACCGGGGGGTCCATATATAACCTCAACGCTATCCGCGAAGGCGAACTCGATATGGGGGTGGCTCAGTCTGACTGGCAGTTCCATGCAGTTAATGGAACCGCCAAATTTGCAGATGTAGGCGCCAACAAGGAATTGCGGGCACTGTTTTCGTTGCACCCCGAGATGTTTACGGTGGTTGCCAGAAAAGACGCCAACATTCACACGCTTGATGACCTTAAGGGTAAGCGGGTGAATATTGGTGATCCGGGCAGTGGTCAACGAGCCACGCTGGAAGTGCTTATGAATGAACTCGGGTGGAAAACCGATGTTTTCAAGTTGGCTTCTGAACTGAAAGCGTCGGAGCAGTCAAAAGCCCTTTGTGACAACAAAATCGACGCCATGATTTATGCTGTCGGACATCCCAATGGTGCGATAAAGGAGGCAACCACAATGTGCGATGCCTTCATCGTCACTGTGTCTGGGCCGCAGATCGAAGCAATGATCAAAAAGCACCCTTATTACAGCAAAGTGGTGGTGCCGGGCGGGCAATACAAGGGTAATGACGCCAATGTGCCTACCTTGGGTGTGAATGCTACTTTCGTGACTTCCAGCAAGTTGTCCGATGATGTCGTGTATGAGGTGGTCAAGGCGGTGTTTGAAAACTTTGACAGCTTTGTGCGCTTGCATCCGGCGTTTGAGCTTCTCGACAAAAACGCCATGGTGACCGATGGGCTGTCCGCTCCCTTGCATCCGGGGGCGGTACGTTATTATCGTGAGGTCGGATTGCTCAAATAATTCGCAGACCAATGGTTTGCCGGCAGTCTGTGCGGCCCCTCTCTGGAGCTCTTGCATATTACGGGCTTGGCCAGTCATGTATGCGTTTTTCTGGGTTCAATTGTGTTTTGTTGCGTGGCATAAATCTTCGCAGGTTGATAAACTTCCCCCCTTTCGAAAGAAGCGCTCTTCGGTGCGAATCAACAGAGGACATGTATGCCAGTAATAACTCTTCCCGATGGTAGCCAGCGTGCATTTGAGCAGCCTGTAACTGTTGAGCAGGTGGCCTTTAATATCGGTCCGGGTTTGGCAAAGGCCGCCTTGGCGGGCCGGGTGGATGGTAAGCTTGTCGATACCAGCCACCTCCTTGATTCAGATTGCCAGTTGGCGATTGTAACCGAGCGTGATCCGGAAGGGCTTGAGGTGATCAGGCATTCAACTGCGCACTTGCTGGCGATGGCAACCCAGGAGCTTTTTCCTGAAGCTCAGGTCACCATTGGCCCGGTGATTGAAAACGGTTTTTATTATGACTTTGCCTATGAGCGTCCTTTTACGCCGGATGACCTGATTGCCATTGAAAAGCGTATGGACGAACTTGCCGAAGCGGATCTGAACGTATCCAGATCGTTAATGTCGAGACAAGCCGCTATTGAGCTTTTCGAACGCAAGGGTGAGAAGTACAAGGTACAGATAATTGAGTCTATCCCTGGTGACGAGGATTTGTCCTTTTACTCGCAGGGCGATTTCATTGACCTGTGTCGCGGTCCTCATGTGCCATCCACGGGGCGGCTGAAAGCTTTCAAGCTTACCAAGGTGGCGGGAGCCTACTGGCGGGGCGATTCAAATAATGAAATGTTGCAGCGTGTGTATGGCACCGCATGGCCAAACAAGAAAGCGCTCAAGGAATACCTGTTTCGACTCGAAGAAGCCGAGAAGCGGGATCATCGCAAAATCGGCAAGCGACTTGGCCTGTTTCACACCCAGGAAGAGGCGCCAGGCATGGTGTTTTGGCACGCCAAAGGCTGGACGATCTACAAGACTCTTGAAGATCACATGCGTCGCGTACTCAATCGTAGTGGTTACGATGAGGTAAAAACGCCCCAGGTGGTTGATCGTAGCTTGTGGGAGCGCTCTGGCCATTGGGACAAGTTCAGCGAGATGATGTTTACAACGCACTCGGAGAACCGGGATTATGCGGTTAAGCCGATGAACTGCCCCTGCCATGTGCAGATTTTTAACCAGGGCCTCAAGAGTCATAAAGACTTGCCTTTACGGTTGGCCGAGTTTGGCTCATGTCATCGCAATGAGCCTTCCGGCACCTTGCATGGTTTGATGCGCGTGCGCAATTTTACGCAAGACGATGCGCACATTTTCTGCACTGAAGAGCAGATGCAGGGCGAAGTGGCTCGCTTTATCGATTTGCTTTACAGTGTCTACCGCGACTTTGGCTTTGATGAAGTATTGCTCAAGCTTTCGACTCGCCCACCCAAACGGGTAGGATCCGATGAAATCTGGGATAGGTCCGAGGCAGCATTGGCTGAGGCGCTGGACGCCAAAGGTCTGGCCTGGGAACTGCTCCCCGGTGAAGGAGCCTTTTATGGCCCGAAAATTGAGTTTTCCCTGAAGGATTGTCTGGGGCGTATCTGGCAATGTGGCACAATTCAGGTGGATTTTTCGATGCCAGGACGCTTGGGGGCGCAATTCGTATCTGATGACCAGGCACGCAAAACACCAGTGATGCTGCACCGTGCCATACTTGGCTCCTTTGAGCGTTTTATCGGTATCCTTATTGAGCATTATGAGGGAGCATTCCCCTTTTGGCTTGCGCCTGAACAAGCGGTAGTCTTAAATATAACCGACCGTCAGGCTGACTTTTGCCAGGAATTGACCGAAAAGCTGCTTGATTGTAATTACAGGGTGCACGCAGACTTGAGAAACGAAAAGATCGGATTTAAAATCCGCGAGCACACGATGAACAAGATTCCTTATTTGCTTGTGGTTGGCGATAAGGAAGTGGAGAACAGATCTGCTGCAGTTCGCACCCGTTCGGGTGAGGATCTGGGTATAATGACCCTGGAAGAGATTCAGAAATTATTTCAGGATGAAAGTGCCAAAAAAGGCCGAATGATTGCGGAGAAATAACGATTAAACGCGAAATGAAACAGCAGGGCGGTGGCCGTAGTACCAAAGCAACAATAAATGATCAGATCAAGGCGACGGAAGTGCGCCTGATTGCGGCCGATGGTCAACAGGTGGGGATTGTTCCTCTGGCTGAGGCGTTACAGCAAGCCGTAGCGGCAGGACTTGATCTGGTTCAGATCGCAGACTCGGATCCGGTTGTCTGCAAGATCATGGATTATGGCAAGCGCATCTTCGAAGAGAGGAAGCAGAAGGCTGCCCAGCGTAAGAATCAAAAACAGGCCCAGATTAAAGAAATCAAATTAAGACCAGGGACGGAAGAAGGGGATTATCAGGTAAAACTACGCAACCTGATACGTTTCCTTGAAAACGGAGACAAGGCCAAGGTAACGATTCGTTATCGCGGTCGCGAAATGGCGCATCAGGAGTTGGGCATG
This sequence comes from Oleiphilaceae bacterium, assembly GCA_041591635.1. GTDB lineage: Bacteria > Pseudomonadota > Gammaproteobacteria > Pseudomonadales > Oleiphilaceae > JACKOD01. The sequence continues at coordinate 8,682 of JBFHRO010000072.1, forward strand.
CAGGCACTTGAAAGGATCGAGAAAGATCTTGAAGAGTACGGTGTTGTCGAACAGCGGCCTAAAATGGAAGGTCGGCAACTGATGATGGTCATTGCTCCAAAAAAGAAAAGGTAACGCTTAAGTTCAATCAAAGGCTGGTTCTTGGTTGACGCGTTGCTTTAATTAATTAAATGAATGCGGAGTTATAAATGTCCAAAATCAAAATCAAAACCAAACGCTCGGCTGCAAAGCGTTTCAAAAAAACAGCCAACGGGTACAAGCATAAGCAATCCTTTACAAGTCATATTCTGACCAAGAAAAGCAGCAAGCGTAAGCGTCAGTTGCGTGGTTGCAAGCAGGTGTCAAGCTCCGATCGTCCTTTGATTGATCGCATGCTCGCTGCCTGATTTTTTGGTTGAATTCATTTACAGAAGGATTACAGAATGCCACGTATCAAACGCGGTGTTACCGCACGTGCCCGTCACAAAAAAGTTTTAAATCTTGCCAAAGGTTATTACGGCGCTCGCAGTCGAGTGTATCGTGTTGCCAAGCAGGCGGTTATCAAGGCCGGTCAGTATGCCTACCGTGATCGCCGTCAGCGCAAGCGTCAGTTCCGTGCGCTGTGGATTGCCCGAATCAACGCAGCGGCACGCATTAATGGTTTGTCGTACAGTCGTCTGATCGCAGGTCTGAAAAAGGCTAACGTTGAAATAGATCGCAAAGTTTTGGCAGATCTTGCCATGAACGAGCGTAACGCGTTTTCGGCGGTTGTTGAAAAGGCAAAAGCGGCTCTTGCTTAAGCTTATGGCGTAAAAGCGACGGTACAAATGCGACACTTGGTGGTCTTGCCATCAAGTCGTTGGAATTGTAGGGGAAGAGTCAGCTCTTCCCCTATTTTTATTTTGGAGCTGGGTAATGGAAAATCTGAAGCAGCTTGTTGACCAGGCGCTGGCGGCCGTTTGCAATGCAAAAGATAGCGCTGAACTTGATCAGGTAAGAGTGGATTATCTTGGCAAGAAGGGATCTCTGACGGATTTGTTAAAGGGGTTGGGCAGACTGGATCCGTCTGAGCGTCCGGCAGCGGGGGCCAGTATCAATGAGGCAAAAGAGCAGGTTCAGAGTGCCATTGCTGAGCGTAAGGCTGCGATGGCTGCACTTATTCTGCAGGAAAAATTGCGGGCAGAATCTGTTGACGTCACTTTGCCGGGTCGGGCAACCGAGCTGGGTGGCATTCACCCTGTGACCAGAACCCTGCAGCGTATTGAAGATTTCTTTTTGAAGGCCGGTTACTCGGTTGAGATGGGGCCTGAAATAGAGGACGACTATCATAACTTTGAGGCGCTCAACATTCCCTCGCATCACCCCGCGCGAGCCATGCACGACACCTTTTATTTTGATGCAGGGCGACTGTTGCGCACTCATACCTCGCCGGTTCAGATTCGCACCATGGAACAGGGCAAGCCACCCTTTCGAATGATCTGTCCGGGGCGTGTCTATCGGTGTGATTCCGACCAAACCCACACGCCCATGTTCCATCAGGTTGAGGGGTTGCTGGTTGATACCAAGGTGTCTTTTGCGGATCTCAAGAGCACGATTGAGGAATTCTTGCGCCTGTTTTTCGAGAAAGATCTGGCTGTTCGCTTTCGACCTTCCTATTTTCCCTTCACTGAGCCTTCAGCCGAGGTAGATATTGAGTGGGGGCGTGATGAGGATGGCAATATTCGCTGGCTGGAGGTAATGGGGTGTGGAATGGTTCATCCCAAAGTGTTTGAAGCCGCCGGCGTGGATACCTCTGTCTATCGCGGTTTTGCGTTCGGCATGGGCGTTGAACGATTGGCAATGCTCCGGTACGGCGTAAATGACCTGCGAATGTTTTTTGACAACGATTTGCGGTTCCTGGCCCAATTCAAGTGAAAGGCGAGCGTTTGTGGTGCATCGGGTGGGAGCTTGCAAGCCTGGTGAAAATCATATTTTAGGATGCAAACAACATGAAATTTAGCGAACAGTGGTTAAGAGAGTGGGTCAACCCCTCGTTAGACACGCATGAACTCGTTGCTCAGATAACCATGGCAGGTCTGGAAGTTGATGGCGTCGAGCCGGTCGCGGGATCGTTTCATGGTGTGTGTGTGGGGCTGGTGAAGTCGGTCGATCCACATCCTGATGCTGAAAAGCTCTCTGTCTGTCAGGTTTCGACGGGAAGCGACGTATTTCAAGTGGTATGTGGCGCAAGAAATGTTCGTCCTGGCATGAAAGTCCCGTTCGCCACGATTGGTGCTGTGCTGCCAGGTGATTTTGAAATCAAGAAAGCCAGATTGCGCGGAATTGATTCCATGGGAATGCTGTGTGCAGCCGCCGAGCTTGGTTTGGCCGAAGCCTCTGACGGGCTGCTTGAATTGCCTGATGATGCACCCGTAGGGGACGATTTTCACAAGTACTTCAAGTCGCATGATCGAACCATTGAAGTGGATTTAACGCCCAACAGAAGCGATTGTTTGTCGGTCATGGGATTGGCGCGCGAAGTCGGTGTGCTTAATCGACTGGCTGTAGAGTTTCCTGAGGTAGAGCTCGTGGAGGCGACCAGTGATGCGGTATTTCCAGTGAGGGTGCTGGAGCCTTCGGCGTGCCCGCGATACGTTGGGCGGGTGATCAAGAATGTTCGCATGGACGTACAGACACCCTTGTGGATGCAGGAGAAGCTGCGACGCTGCGGTTTGCGCAGCATTGATCCTGTGGTCGACGTAACCAATTTTGTCATGCTGGAAATGGGGCAACCCATGCATGCATTTGATCTGGATGAGTTGAATACTGAAATTCAGGTTCGATTGGCGCGTTCGGGGGAGCAGGTAGTTTTGCTGGATGGAACAACCGTCGATTTGCGCCCGGACACGCTGGTAATTGCTGATGCCAGACAGGTATTGGCTATCGCAGGCGTGATGGGGGGCGAGCATTCTGGTGTGTCGAAGCAGACGCGGCATGTGTTTCTCGAGTGTGCTTTCTTTGCGCCACTGGCGTTAGCAGGCAAGGCGCGTTCCTATGGCTTGCATACAGACTCATCACATCGCTTTGAGCGTGGCGTTGATTTTCAGTTGCAGGTGCGGGCTGTCGAACGGGCAACAGCCTTGTTGGTCGAAGTTGTTGGAGGCGATCCGGGGCCGGTGGTGGAGCTTGCTGACAAGAAACATTTGCCTCATCCGCCTTTGGTGGAACTCAGGTATGAAAAAATAGAGGAAGTTCTGGGTGTACACATCGAGAGGATGGAGGTCGAGGAAATCCTCACCAGACTTGAGTTCAGAATTGAAAAACTGACCAAGGACGGCTGGCTGGTTCGAGTGCCTGCGCACAGGTTCGATGTGAGTCTGGACGTGGATTTGGTTGAGGAAATTGGCCGCGTATACGGATACAACAATTTACCGGTGACCGAACCTTTGATCCGGCTGGGGTTAAAGCCCAGTGACGAGTCTGTGTTGCCCGTAAGAAGGCTGCGTCAGCATTTGGTTGCTTTGGGATACCAAGAGGCGGTCACCTACAGTTTTGTTGATCCAAAAGTGCAAAAGCTGCTGGAGCCGAATGTTACACCGATCGCGTTGGCCAATCCCATTTCTGTGGATTTGTCGGTAATGCGGACCTCTTTGTGGGCGGGGCTTGTTGGGGCGCTGGTGTACAACCAGAATCGCCAGCAAACAAGGGTTCGTCTGTTTGAAACGGGGTTGCGCTTTCTCTCCAATGCGGGCGATATTCAACAACAGCCGGTGCTGTCAGCTTTGGTCTACGGCAGCCGCTTTAGCGAAGGGTGGGCAGAAGAGAAGCGTTCGATAGATTTCTTTGACGTTAAAGCGGATGTCGAAGCGCTTTTGCAGCTTGCTGGCGGTGAGTATTTGTTTAAAAAAGGGGAGCACAGCGCACTGCATCCTGGTCAGACGGCTGAAATCTGGAAGCGCGGCAAGCAGATCGGATGGGTGGGAGCTTTGCATCCGGGATTATACGACCCGCTGGATGTTGATGGCCCTATCTATTTGTTTGAACTATGCTTAAACACACTTGTAAAAGGTGTTGTACCGAGCTTTACTGATATTTCGAAGATGCCTGAAGTTCGTCGGGACTTGGCCGTTGTGGTAAAAGATGACATCGAAAGCGGCGCCGTCTTTACAGCGATTCGAGAGGCAGCGGGTGACCATCTGGTTGATCTCAGGCTGTTTGATGTATATAGCGGTAAAGGCATAGAGCCTGGCTACAAGAGTCTTGCGATTGGATTGACCTGGAAACACCCGACCAGAACCCTTCAGGATGAGGAGATCGCACGGGTGTTTACCGGCATTGTTGAAAATCTTGAACGGAAATGTGGCGGCAAGCTGAGGAGTTGAGTTAATGGGGGCTTTAACAAAAGCGGAACTTGCTGAGCGCCTTTATGAAGAGGTGGGTCTTAATAAAAGAGAAGCCAAAGAGATGGTCGAGGCTTTTTTCAACGAGATCCGTGAAGCTTTGGGTCACAACGAGCAGGTAAAGCTGTCTGGTTTTGGGAATTTCGATTTACGCGACAAAAAACAGCGACCAGGGCGCAATCCCAAAACCGGAGAAGAGATACCTATTTCGGCGCGGCGGGTTGTTACCTTTCGTCCAGGACAGAAACTCAAAGCAAAAGTAGAAGCCTATGCTGGAACCCAGTCACAATAACGAATTGCCGCCCATTCCCGGCAAGCGTTATTTCACTATCGGTGAAGTCAGTGATCTGTGCTGTGTAAAGGCGCATGTCTTGCGTTATTGGGAGCAGGAATTTCCCCAGCTTGCACCGGTAAAAAGACGCGGCAACAGGCGTTATTATCAACGTGCCGATGTACTGACCATTCGCCAGATCAGAAGTCTTCTTTACGATCACGGCTATACCATAGGTGGAGCCAAGCAAAAGCTCGATAGTGAAGAGTCGCGCGATGATGCAACCCAGTATCACCAGATTGTGCGCCAGATGATTGTCGAGCTGGAAGAAGTGCTTGCGGTGCTTAACAGCTAAAGCCAGTTGAAGTCTGCCTTAACCGGGTAAGATTTTGTTATAGGGTGTTTATTTTGTTTGGCGGGTGGGGTAATATTCGCACCCGCTGAAGTCATCACCTCAATCTTATTGATTTCAGTTGAAATACCTGCTTTTTCGGGGCGTAGCGCAGCCTGGTAGCGCACTTGTATGGGGTGCAAGTGGTCGGAGGTTCAAATCCTCTCGCCCCGACCAATTTCCTCTCTATAAATTTTGTATCTTTATCTGTTTTATTCTCGCCGTTGTCGGTTTTTGCTGCTGGCTGATCTTTTGGTTGCTGCCTGCCTGTTCCTTGTGTCATCGCTGCTACACTTTTCGTAGATTAACCGATGTTAACTCTGCGCTGAGGATAAGGCGCTTGTATCTTAGAGGTGGGCAGATGAATAGATGCTTGAGTTCGGTAGTTAAGGCTGTTCTGGTGTTAGTCACCGCTACGCTGGTGTCGCCAGCCGTGGCGAAGGAGCACGTTTCTGTGCGCGTGGCTGATTATCCCCCCCAGTACTATCGAAATGCTGAAGGCGCCTGGACGGGGCTGGATGTTGAATTGGCTCGAGCCCTGGTGCTGGAAGCAGGTTTTCAGCCGCAGTGTGTTGAAGCGCCCTGGTCCAGAGCACTGGCCGATATCAAAGCCGGTCGTTTGGATTTAATGACCTCTTTGTCAATTACGCCAGAGCGCTCGACCTATCTGTACTGGATTGGGCCTGAGCGAACCTCAAGCATGGTCTTGGTAGTTCGCAAGCAGGATGTGGG
>JBFHRO010000073.1:0-14191 GCA_041591635.1 Oleiphilaceae bacterium
CAAATCGGCGTGAGCCAGATCGATCACCAGGGCGCTGGCTTTTTCCATGTGGCGTGCCAGCGCTGCCGTCGACATCCCTTGGCCGTTAAGGGCCACATAAAACAGGTGGGTCAGCGGGTCCTGATTGTTTTCCTGCAACAACAAAGGCATCAGCGCTTTGGCGGCATCCCGGTCGCCGGCGCGTAAATTGAGCCACATCCCGATATACAGGAGTTCGAACACACGCCCGGAAGCGGACTTCTGGCCGGCGAGGGATTTCCACAGGGTATTGAAGTGGCGGGCCGCATCGAGGGTCTCGCCCGTCAGTGCCTGCGCCACAATGGCAAAGGAGGCAGCACGCAAATCCTCGGGATCCGCCGCGGCAAGGGCCGCGAATTCCACCGCCGCCGCCCCGGGCTCGCCTCCCAGCAAGTGGGCAGTCGCCTGAATGAAATCCATATCGCGGTCGTGCGGGGCATGTTGCAGGTACTGGCGGACATACACCAGCGTCTGGTCATAATCATCCTGCAACAAAGCCAGACGGGCCAGCGCGCTCAGTGCCTGGGCCTTGTGCTGCGCATGCGCCAGCAGCGCCTGGTTGGCTGCCACCGCCTCGGGCAGGCGCCGCTGCGCTTCGTATACCTGGGCCAGAATCAACCAGCGTTGTGGCAGCTGCTCCTCGTGAAAACTGTGTGTCAGCAAACGTTGCGCCCGGTAGTACTGACGGTTATCTCTATAATATCGCGCCAGATTCAGTTTGACTGTGTCTGCCAGCGCCGGAAATACTGTCTCGAGTTCGGCCAGATGGGTTTGCAGGGAAAGGTCATCACCCAGCCCTACCCAGGCAAAACACAACAACAGGTGCCCCTGAAAATTGGCCGGGTGATCGCCCACCAGGATTTGTGCCTGGGCCAATGCCAAGGCGAAATCCCCTTCCTTCAAGGCGGCTTCGGCCGTACGCAATTGCTGGCGGGATGCCTCCTGCTCATGCGAGAACAAACTCTGACCTTCTTGCCCGAGTAACTCGGCATTGAATTCGAACAACGCCGCACTGCCACTCATTGACCAGAACGCCATTCCCCACACGATGAACCACCGCAGAAGGCTGTTGCAAATAGATTGATTGGGTTGCATGCCTCTCTTCCTTGTTTTCGTCCCTGTAAACCCCATAAACGCCGACACACCACTGCCAGGCCTTTCTGGCCTGACAGCGGTGCCGGTACCCTGTTCTCTTGTTTTAGCCGCTGCTAGCAAGGGCGGCGTCGACGCCAACCCAGCCCCAGCGCACCGGCCCCCAGCAAAAAGGCGGTGGCGGGAAGCGGCACATCGGTCGGTGGTTGTCTGGGTGGCGGGGGCTCATTGAACCCGGCCTCCCCGCTGACGTAGAAGCCCGCCAGGAAGATGTTGTCATCTTGTGATGCATTGGAGGTTCTGACCGAAATACTGGTATCGCCCTCATTGACAAAGCTGGCAATATCGTAACGCTCGTGGTCAGCGGCGTAGCTGGGCAGCAGGGGCGAGAAGGGATCGTCGAACCCGCCGACCGTGATCAACTGACCGTTGGAGATACTGCCCACGCCATCGTCGTTGTTACCGGCATTTTCGGTCAGCAAGGTGCCGTTGACATGCACCGTTGACCGCTGGGAACAGCAGCTAAAGCCGATCCCCAGAATCATCTGGGCAAAGAACCCCGGATCGGTGGGATCAAGCGGATCGGCGAAGTTGATGCTCGTGGTATCACCCCCCACTGCGGCAAAACCGTCGAGAATTCCTACCGAGGCCGACGGCAGGATAGGGTTGCTGTAAACCACGACCAGTGCCTCACCGTCGGTATTGCCCCCCAGACCCGTCTCTGCGACCGCAAAATCGTAGATACCTCCCGGCCCGCCATTGATCTTGCTGGCGGCGATGCCGGTCACATCGGCGCGAAACGAGGCCAAGCTACAGCAGGCGGTGGTATTCGCGACCCGCGGCCCAAAACTCACCGCGCTGCCATCCAGGGTGACCGTGGGGGTTCCCAGGGTACCGAAGGTGGAGCTGTAAAGGTACGCGGCCACCACCGTTGAACCCGCCGGCACCGACGCACTGATGGTGCCACTGTTCGAAACGCTGCCAAAGCCGTCGGTTGACATGGCCACGTTACCCACAAAACTTTTGAACGGCTCCAGCGACGCGTGCGCCGCCCCTGAAGCCACCAGTATCGCCAGCCCTGCCGCTGGCACAATCGAAATTCTGCTCATCACCGTTAGTCTCCCTGCCTCTTTGCCAATGAAACACCACCGATGAAAAACCGTTGATGCAACGTCGTCGATGGAACACTCCCCCTTGCCGTTGTCAGAACCTCTGCCAGCACGGCCAGGTGCGCTTGTCGCCATTTTGTGACGCACATCACATTCCAGATAAAACTTTTCCATTGCAAAACAGTAATAAACGAACGTACCAGAACTATTCAAACCCGCATTCTGTTAAGTATCCTGACACTTCAGCGCCTTCTCGATCTGGGCACAACGGGCATCCAGAGCGCCCCTGACGATGGAATAAGCCATGCCCCGTGCCTCAAGTTCATGCAGGTAGGCCCGTTGAAACCGCTCCCGCTGCACGGTGCCGGAGCGATCGGGGGTATCGGCAAAGGGAATATCGCTGGCGCAGAGAAACACTCGGTCGTAGCGCCTGGCCGAGTCGGCGGCAAGCTGGGACAAGGCCGGCAGGGCGGCACCGTGATAGTCCCGGGCAAAGAGCCAGGTGGTCAGGGCACTGGTATCGACAAACAGGAAATTGCGACTTTGCTGCACCAGCACCTCTTCTCTGGCCTGGTGCGTCTGGGCGATGTGCAGTAACTGCGCCGGGCTCAGGCGGCGGTTGTGCTGGTGCTGTTCCCAGTATTCGCGCCCGTATTCCGGCATCCAGCAGGTGTTCAGGCGCGCGGCCAGCGCTTGCGCCAGGGTGGTTTTGCCCGTCGAGGGCGCGCCCAAGAACAGGATTTTCTTGACATGATCGCTATACACCCGCGGATGCAACCAGTGACGGTGGGCGTAGTAGTCGGCGCGGATGCGGGTGGCACTGATGGGCACCCGCACCCGGCCTTCATCGACCCGGCAGTCCTTCGCTCCCAGAAAACGGCTTACATGGTCGCCGTAGAACTCACTGCTGAAAAAGTGGGTAATGCGCCGCCCCGCCAGCCGCTGCGCCAGATAGGCTTCGTGCCGGGCACAGATCTCGGGGGTGTCACCGGTGTCCTGGGGGCCGTCGGGCGCCAGTATCACCTCGACACAGGGATAGAGTTCGGCAATCCAGGCGGCCCGGCGATCCAGTGATACCGGACTGAGATCGCCACAGGCGTAGATCATTACAATCAGATGATCCACCTGCGCCAGCGCCGATTCGATGAGCCACTGATGGCCAAGGTGCAAGGGGGCGAACTTGCCCAGGGTAAGCCCCGTACGCAGGGTGCGGGCCATCACTCAGGCGCAGGCGGGTTGGGCCGACGCGGCGGGGGCTGCCTGAGTCTGCAACCGGAGTTGGCGCCGCCAGGCCAGGAACCCGCCCATCGACATCAGCAGAAACACGCCATACAGCAAGCTGGTGGCAAACAGCCCGGCCTGCAGATACACCCCGATCGCCACCAGATCGACGGCGATCCAAAAGCCCCAACTCATGAGCTGGCGCCGCACGATCAGCCATTGCGCCACCAGACTGGTCACCAGAATGAAGGCATCGGCATAGGGCATATTGGCATCGGTGAACAGGCTCATCCCCCACCCCCAGAAAGCGGCGCCCAGCAAGGCGACACCGGCCCACAACGCCAGATCAGGGTAGCGGATGCCCTCTACCCGTACGGTCTTGACCATGGCCTTGCCGCTCCACCAGTACCACCAGCCATACAGTTGCATGACAACGTAGATGCCGTGCAACAACACGTCCGAGTACAGTTTGACCTCGAAAAAGATCAGCATGTACAGGGCCACCTGCACCAGCCCCACCGGCCAGCTCCAGAGGCTGCGGCGAATCAGCAGCGCCACACAGGCCAGGCCGCTGAGGCTGGCGACGATTTCAATCACACGGGTGCCCAGCAGGGCCTGCAGAAAGTCGGTCAAGGTCATACCCGGATCCTTGTGGCTATGGATAAACTGGCGCTGGCGGCGTTCAGATGGCGTGCAGATTCTGCGGTGTTGCCAGGCAAACCTGATTGCGGCCGCGGGCCTTGGCCAGGTACAGGGCGTCGTCCGCCTGCTTGAAAAACGGCTCGCGCCCCTGTGCGCTTTGAGGCACCCCCACGTTAACCCCAATGCTGATGGTGACGGGAACCGCTTGATCCGCAACGTGAAAGGCCAGCGATTCTACCCGGGCCCGAATGCGTTCCGCCACACTCATGGCGCCTTCTTCGGAGGTATCGGGCAGCAACATGACAAATTCTTCTCCGCCGTAACGGGCAATCACGTCTTGCGGGCGAACCACCAGCTTGCGCAGGGATTGGGCAATCAGGCGCAAGCACTCGTCCCCCATCAGGTGGCCATACTGGTCGTTGATGCGTTTGAAATGGTCGATATCCGCCACCAACAGCGCCAGCGGCTGCTTGTAGCGGTAAGCGGACAACCACACCTGCTTGAAGGTTTGATCAAAATAACCCCGGTTCTTAAGTCCGCTCAGGGCATCTTCGCAACTCAGTTGCAGCAGTTTTTCGTTGACCTTTTCCAGTTCACGGGTGCGCTCGGCTACCCGCTCTTCGAGCCGCTGATTGGCGGTGCGCTGGGCCTCGAGATACTCAGCCTGAACGGCCCGCGCTTCCCGCTCCAGCTCCAGCGCTTTTTGCTGCGCTTCAAAGGCTTTGCGTTTCTCATGATTGAGCCGGTCGGCCAGCGCAATCGACAGCAAAATGATTTCCAGCGCCGACCCTATCTGAATGGCGTTCTCGGTCAGCAGGTTTTGCGGCAACATGCTGTACTTGTTGAGCGCCAGCACGATACTGCCGGCCAGCATCAAAAACCAGGCCACCGTAAAATACCGCGCCGACGCCTGCCCCCGAAACCAGCGCCAGCCCCCCATGACAATCAGGCTCACGGCAGCCAGTGCCCCTGACGCAATGGAAAAGGAAATGATCATCCGGTAAGACATAAAGAAACTCGCCAGCAGCAACACCAGCGCTGTACCGCCCAGACCGGCAACGTACCGGTAGAGCAGTTTCTCGCTGTGCCTGTCAATCGTCAGAAACTTGAGTGAGAACAGACAACCAAACAACACAGTGGCATTGAGAAACACCAAAATGGATTGATCATTCCACCAGGTTGCATTGGGCCAGAGGTACTGAAAGGTAAGGCCATTGATCGCGGCCAGAAACATGGCCATGGAAAAAATGCAGAGCACGTAATGCAGGTAGGTGCGTTCGCCAATGGCCATGAACACAAACAGGTTATAAATGATCATCACCAGCACAATGCCAAAATAAACGCCGTGGGAAATCATGCGCGCCTGGTCAATCTGGTAAAAATGGTGTTCATCCCACAGGAGCAAGGGAAACTGCATGGAACTGGTGGTGACCACCCGCAGATAGAGATCGGCGTCGGCACCCGACGGCAGATTCAGCGGAACCAGGAAATGGCGGTTTTGAATCAGTCGCTCGGCAAAGGGGATTTTGTCTCCCAGCACCGTCGTCTCAACCACTTTCGCATCGCGCACCAGATACACTTCTACCCGATCCAGCACGCCGTAGCCGATTTCCAGCAGCAGGGGGTTGAGGTCGCGACGCGTGTCATCGTTGTACAACGGCAGTTTGAACCAGTAAGCCGCGTCGGTGTAGCCAAAATTCAGTAACTGCCCCTGATTGCGAACCCAGGCGCGATCAGGAATGTTCTTTACGTCCTCCAATGCGTAGGCGTGGTGCGCATCTTCCAGATACAAAATCCAGCGCCCGAGATCCGTCTGATTGACGACCGAGGAGACGGTCGTGCGCTCCATGGCCATCAGTGAACCACTCACCGCGACCATCACGCCTGCCAACCAGATCCAAATCCATCGTACCATCGTCAAACCAGCTTCGTTGCCCGGGTGTGTGTCATGAGTATCTGTAGAACTATAGCTCAGTCACACACAAGGCAAGGGTCAAGCTGCCTGTTAAAGGTAAATTCGGCCGATTCCGCTGGTGGCTGCTATAACTAAGAGCGAGATAGCCGTGTTGGCGCCAGGGCGATGCCCGGCCGGCGCGGCCCCGGACACTTCTGCCAGGGAGCGATGCGCGATGCCGGCATTATGGATTTCCATGCTTGGACTCATGGGCTTGCTGGCACTGGCGGTACTTATGCTGCCCGCCGCCCGGCGCGCCGATTTCCCCTACACTGTGCTGCTGGCCGGTGCCGGTATGGCGCTGGGCTTTTTACAGCAAGGTGCCCTGCACCTTGAACTGCTGGCCCCGCTGGGCGATTTTCTCACGGCGCTGAGCAACTTCAAGATCACCTCTGAAGCAGTGTTCTTTGTATTTCTGCCGGCGCTGATCTTTGAAGCGGCGCTTGCCATGGACATTCGCCGCCTGCTGGCCGACATAGCCCCCATTTTGCTGCTGGCCATTGTGGGCCTGCTGCTGTCTACGCTGCTTATCGGCGCGGCACTCCACGGGGCCACCGCGGTGCCCTTACTGGTGTGTTTGCTGGTCGGCGCCATCTGCTCGGCAACCGATCCGGTGGCCGTGGTGGCCATTTTCAAGGAAGTGGGCGCCCCCAAACGCCTGTCCATCCTGGTCGAAGGCGAGAGCCTGTTTAACGACGCCACCGCCATTGTGCTTTTTACCCTGCTGACAGCCATGCTCCTGGGAGCACAAGATGCCACCCTCGCCGGTGCCAGTTGGGAGTTTGTACGGGTGTTTCTGGGGGGCGTGGTGAGCGGTTTCATCGCAGGGCATCTGCTGTGCTGGCTGATGGCCCGGTTCCGGCAACTGGTGCTGGTCACTATTACGCTGACCCTTTGCATGGCCTATCTCTCCTTTATTGTCAGCGAGCATTACTTGCATCTGTCGGGCGTGATGACGGTCGTCACCCTGGCCCTGGTCACCGGCTCCCTTGGCCGGTCACAGCTGGCTCCCCGGCACTGGTTCGATCTGGAACACTTGTGGGAGCAAATCGGTTTTTGGGCCAACAGCATCATTTTCATACTGGTGGGTATGGCGGTACCACGACTGATGGCCGAAGTGAGCACCCTGGAGCTGATCGGGCTGGCGGTACTGATTGTCAGCGCCTTTGTCGCCCGGGTCCTGATTACCTTCGGCCTGCTTTCGGGCCTGTCGGCCTTGGGCCTTGGTCGCCCCGTGAGTCCTCAATACAAGGCGGTGATGTGCTGGGGCGGGTTGCGCGGCGCTGTGTCTCTGGCACTGGCGCTGGCCATTGCCGAGAATGCCACCCTCGCCCCCGATATTCGTCATTTTGTGGTCGTACTGGTGTGCGGCTTCGTGCTCTTTACGCTGTTCGTCAATGCCACCACCACCCGCTGGATTATCCACTGGCTGGGCCTGGGCAAGCCTTCCGCGGTTGAGCAGACCCTGCGTCAGCGGGCGGTGGAGCTGGCACTGGTGCGAATTGCAGATGAAATCGATGCCATCGGCCTGCGTCAAGGCGCCAATCTTGAGGTACTGGCCGAGGTCGTCAATCGTTATCGCGAACAGAGCAAGGCCTTCCACGGCCTTGCCGCCACATCCGCCAACCCGTCCGACGGTGACATTTCGACCCATCAATGGCAGCGCGCCGGGCTCGCCATGCTGGGCGCCATGGAACGCAACCATTACTTCCGCCAGTTCAGCGCCGGCCTGCTGCCGCCCCAGATCTTTCGCAATCTGATCAGCCAGGTCGATGACCTCACCGATGCCCTCAAAAGCCGCGGCATCGAGGGCTACCAATTGCAGAGTGAAACGCACCTGGGCTTTGACCGGCTGATGCGCCTGACCATGTACCTGCAATTCAACTTCCGCATCGGCCGGCCGCTGGCGCGACGCCTGGCGGAACGTTTTGCCCAGCTGCACGCCCAGCAGTACGCCTTGCAGGAGATGCTCGAAACCAGCCTGCAGACCCTGGTGCCGCTGCTGGGAGCGCCTTTGTGCGCACAACTGGAGCCCTTGATCGCAGCGCGCCTGGAACAAGTGCGCAAAGCCCTGCAGGCGCTGTCGCGCCAGTATCCGGAGTACGCCCAGCGCCTGAACCACAGCCAGCTGACCCAAAGTGCCATGTGGCGAGAGGCCAGAGCCTATCAAAGCCTGTACGCCGACGGCGTCATTGGGCCCGATATGTTCCGCACCCTGACCGACGCCATCGAAAAAAATCATGCCCTTCTGGCCAGGCTGCCACCGCTGGATCTGGCCATGGAACCGGCGCAACTGATTCGCAAACTGGATCTGTTGCAGCGCTGTAACGAGGAGCAGATCCGGGCGCTTTGCGCGTTGCTGCACCCTCGCCTGACCTTGCCCAACGAACAGATCATCATTGAGGGCACCCTGGGTGACGCCATGTTTTTCATTGCCAGTGGCTCGGTGGAAGTGTTTCATGCCGATCAGCATTACCACTTGGGTAGCGGAGATTTCTTTGGCGAAATCGCCCTGCTCAAACAGGTGCCTCGCGTGGCCGATGTGATTTCGTCCAGTTACTGCAAACTGCTGGTGCTGTACCGCAGCGATTTTCAGGCATTTCTTGCTCAATACCCGGAACTGCGCCCCCACCTTGAAGCCGTGGCCAGTGCCCGACTTAACCGGTTGAATTAACGCAGCCACATAGGGCCGATGGACGATAGCGGCTTGGGCGCTTGGTCGCCAGTGCACATTCATATGCAACTTTAAGTTGACAGCGTCAACATCAGATTCTACCTTGAACCCGCGCAATCCTTGCCTGTCATTTCACCTTAGGGAGTTTCCATGTCATACAAGAGCCTGACGGTTACCGTCGAAAATCATATTGCCCACCTTGTCCTCAACCGCCCCGAGGCGCTTAACAGCATGAACGCGGATTTCTGGAAGGAATTCCCCGCCGCCATCGATACCATACAGCGGGCAGCGGAGGCACGGGTCATAGTGCTGTCATCCACCGGCAAGCACTTTTGTGCCGGCATGGATCTGGCCGTATTCACCGACGCCGACCTGCTTCCTGCCAAGGGCGAACCGGCGCGCATGGCCGAGAACCTGCGCCGGCTGGTATTACAGCTGCAAGACTGCTTCAACATTCTTGAAACCGCACGCATTCCGGTGCTGGCCGCGATTCATGGCGGCTGCATCGGCGGTGCTGTGGATATGATCTGCGCCTGCGACAGCCGCTACTGCACCCAGGACGCCTACTTCACCATCAAGGAAACCCAGCTCGGCATGACCGCCGACCTCGGCACCCTGCAACGCATGCCGCATTTGATGCCCCACGGACTGGTGCGTGAGCTGGCCTACACCGGGCGTAACATGGAGGCCGCCGAGGCCAAGGACTGTGGCTTCGTCAACAAGGTGTACCCCACCCAGGAGGCCATGCTTGCAGGCGTGATGGACATTGCCGCCCAGATTGCACAGCAATCGCCCATGGCTGTGGCGGGCTGCAAGGAAATGCTCAACTACAGCCGTGATCACAGCGTGGCCGACAGCCTCAAATACATGGCCACCTGGCAGTCGGGCATGTTTCGCCCGCAAGACATGATGCTGTGTTTTCAGGCCAAGGCGAGCAAAACCACCCCGAACTTCGAGCCACTGCACCCGATCAAACCGGCGTTTTAATCAGACTTGCGCCGCTGCAAACGACAACGGGGGCTTTCGCCCCCGTTTTGATTACACCTCAGACAATCACAGCTCAGGCCGCATCAATCAGCGCATTGAGGGTGGCACTGGGGCGCATCGCCTGAGTCACTTTGGTCACATCGGGGTGATAGTAGCCCCCCAGATCCATCGGCTGACCCTGATTGCCGTTGAGCTCCTGCAAGATCTTTGACTCATTTTCGACCAAGGCTTTGGCCAGCGGCTCGAACTGCGCCTTGAGCTCGGCATTTTCGGATTGCTTCGCCAGCGCCTGAGCCCAGTACAGAGCCAGATAAAAATGGCTGCCGCGGTTATCCAGCTCACCTGCCATGCGCGAGGGTGACTTGTCGTTTTCAAGCAGCATGCCGGTCGCTTCATCCAGCGTTTTCGCCAGTACTGCAGCCTTGGCGTTGCCGGTTTTGGCGGCCAGATCTTCAAAAGACACCGCGATCGCCAGGAATTCGCCCAGAGAATCCCAACGCAGGTGATTCTCTTCAAGAAACTGCTGTACATGCTTGGGTGCAGAACCGCCCGCTCCGGTTTCGAACAGGCCGCCCCCTGCCATCAGCGGCACGATAGAAAGCATTTTGGCACTGGTACCCAGCTCCAGAATGGGGAACAGATCGGTGAGGTAGTCTCGCAATACGTTACCGGTCACCGAAATGGTGTCCTGGCCCCGGCGCAGGCGCTCAAGCGTAATGCGCATGGCCGTGTCCGGCGCGCGAATGCGGATATCCAGCCCTTCGGTGTCATGGTCTTTGAGGTAGGTCTGCACCTTTTTGATCATTTGCGAATCGTGACCGCGATGCTCATCGAGCCAGAAGATAGTCGGCAAGCCGGTCGCACGGGCACGATTGACGGCCAGTTTGACCCAGTCGCGGATAGGCGCATCCTTGGTCTGGCACATACGCCAGATATCGCCTTTTTCAAGATTCTCATGCTGCAGCAGTACCTTGCCGTCGGCATCCACTACCCGCACCGTACCATCAACGGGCAATTCAAAGGTCTTGTCGTGCGAGCCGTATTCTTCGGCTTTTTGCGCCATCAAGCCCACGTTCTGCACGCTGCCCATGGTACGCGGGTCAAAGGCATCGTGGTGTTTGCAGTAGTTGATCACTTCCTGATAAATGGTGGCGTAGCAACTGTCGGGAATGATGGCCTTGGTATCCTTGAGCTTGCCATCGGTGCCCCACATTTTGCCGCCGGCACGAATCATCGCCGGCATGGAGGCATCTACAATCACATCGCTGGGAACGTGCAGGTTGGTGATGCCGCGATCCGAATCCACCATGGCGATTTCGGGCCGACGCTCATAACAGGCGCGCAGGTCTTTTTCGATTTCATTGCGCAGCGAGAACGGCAGGCTCTCGATTTTCTCATACACATTGCCCAGGCCATCGTTGGGATTGACCCCGATTTCCTTGAACGTCTGGGCGTGTTTCTCGAACGCATCCTTGAAATACACGGTGACCGCGTGGCCAAACACAATGGGGTGCGACACCTACATCATGGTAGCCTTCACATGCAGTGAAAACAGCAGCTTGGCGCGACGGGCGCCTTCCATTTCCTCTTCGAAAAACTGCCGCAGCGCCTTGACGCTCATAAACATGCTGTCGATGACTTCGTCTTTCTGTACCGGCACCTTTTCTTTCAGCACCCGCACCTTGCCATCCCTTTCGACCAGCTCGATACGCACATTGCCCGCCTTTTCGACCACCGTGGAGATGTCGCTGTGGTAGAAGTCGCCACTGCGCATATGGGCCACGTGAGTACGGGATGCCTGGCTCCACTTGCCCATGGAATGGGGATGGTGCTTGGCATACTGCTTGACGGCCGCCGGTGCACGACGGTCGGAGTTACCCTCGCGGATGACGGGGTTGACCGCGCTGCCTAGCACCTTGGAATAGCGTGCCTTGATCGCTTTTTCCTCATCAGTTTTGGGGTCTTCCGGGTATTTGGGGATATCAAAGCCCTGGGCACGCAGTTCGGCAATCGCCGTATTGAGCTGGGGAATCGAGGCACTGACGTTGGGAAGCTTGATGATATTGGCATCGGGGGATTGAGTCAGTTCGCCCAGCTCGGTCAGGGCATCGGGTACACGCTGCGCTTCAGAAAGGTTTTCCGGGAAAGTGGCCAGAATTCGGGCAGCCAGGGAAATATCACTGGTTTCGACTTCAATATCGGCGGCACGGGCAAAGCGGTTGACTATGGGCAGCAACGAGTAGGTTGCCAGGGCGGGTGCTTCATCGGTCTTGGTATAGATGATCTTGGATTTGTTTACTGTCATAACTTCCCCAAATTTTATCGGCTGGTACACCAAAAAATTGTTGCAAAGGCGACTTTTGGTCTCCTTTCTGTTAACAGCGTAATGCTATATGCGCGCAGTATGATACCGGCAACGGCCCTCTGGCGCCACGACCCAGAGGAGGCATGCCGAGTGTTTCTCGTGTGTGGAGGTGGCCAATAAAGCTCATACGGGAAAACGTCGGATCAATAGCTTTATAAAAATAACGCAAATTGGCCAAGCTGCAAGTGCCCGCCCCACGGCCCCTGCAGACGTCCACAGCGGATAGGTGTATGATCGCGACCTGTGAAAAAGCCCTTTTGTATGGTGATCTGATGTCAAAATTTCCGTTTAAAGCCCGGGTTGCGCGTGTGCCGCCCGAACCCTTTCGCACCTTCACCCACAAGCGCCAGATGCGTTTGGGTACCGAGTTCAATCCTGCCATTATCAACGTGCACAGCGAAGCACGCCGGGACGAAATCGCCGCCCTGTGCGAAGCCAATCAGTGGTGTTGTACCATCAGCGTTAATCTGGATGAACCCGAGAACGAACTGGCGCTGGTAACATTGGAAAACCTGCCCAAAACCACCCGCTTTGAAGCCCGCCCCGACCGCAATGCACCCTGCAGTTGCGGCAGCGGCAAGAAATACAAGAAATGCTGCGGCTGACGCCGCGTCTTATCAGGGCTGCGTCACCAGCCAGTCGCCCATGAGCGTGCCGGCGCGGCGCAGAATCGAAAAGTGCCCTTCGCCCGATACCAGGCGGTTTTCGTTGAGCCACTTCGGGTTGGCATGAGCCGCCATAAACTGCTGCACTTTGAGAGGATCAAACAGCTCGTCCTGATCGCCAATCCACATATTCACCGGCACCTGCAAGGCCCCGACCTGATCGTCGGGCGCATTGGGCGTCACTGCCAGCGACATTTGCACCGTATAGCGGTCAACCAGATTGGCACGGGACTGGATTTCGGGCGGGTAATCAAATTCCACCGCCGTACACTGGGCGCACAAGAGCGAAAACGACAGCCGGTACAAAATAAAGGAGGAGAGGCTGACGCGGGCAAAAGGTGTCTCGGTTTGGCGGTCGGTGCCCGATTTGTAGCCCAGCTGGGGGGCGATCAGCAGCAGGCCATCCACCGGCGTAGCCTCTTTCCATTGGCTGTAGTTAAGCAACATGCTGGCACCTGAGGAATGCCCGCCCAGATACACCGGCAAGCCGGGGTAACGGGCATGGGCATAGTCAAGGGCAGTATCCACGTCGGCCCACACCCGGTCTTTGCTGACCGGCGCGCCGCGCTCCCCTTCGGAGGCGCCGTGTCCACGCATATCGGGCAAAATCACGGCAGTTTGATACGCATCCCCGAGCTGCTGCGCCAGCAACTGATAACCGGCATCGGCATTGGCACCGCCACCGTGGTAAAACACCAGAGCGCGTCTGGCGCTGGCCGGCGTATAGTGGCGAACGGCCAAACGCAGCCCGTCCTGCGCCGTCAGGTACTCGCGCTCGGGCAAGGGCACGGCTTTGGCCGCCTCCAAGCTGGCGTAATCCAGGGCCCGCGCCGGTTCGGCAAAAAGTATCGCCAGAGACCCGACTATCGCGGCCAGACCAAATAGCGGGTGAAGGTGGCGGTTGTTGAGCCTGATTTCTGTCGTCATTGTCAATCCCTTGCAACAAGTAGGTAGCCTGAGTTGGGTGAGGCATTATGAATTGCATCACCGGCAAAAACCGTTACCTTTCGCAAGAAAGCACAACAGGTCCAGGCACCTGACAGGTGACAGGCGCCCCCAGAATAGGCCATCAGGTTGCGTCCAGACCTCGAACTGACGCGCACTCGCAGTGGCTGCATCTACCGGATTGATCGTACACGCCGGCCATCCCGGCGTGGTTCCTTTGCATATCTATGCGCGTTAGTTGCAGCCTCGCCCCCGACGACTTCCATCCAGACGAGGTGACGACGCCAGACTTCCGGGCTCACGTGCTCGGGTTTATTTTTTGCCAGCCAGTCTTTTGACATACCTATGGCTCCTGTGGCCGAGTTAATGGCTTTCGACTCATGGTTAAACCGGTGACCAGAGCATTCCCAGTCCGATCACCGCCGTCATCAGATAGAAATACAGCGAAACTATCCAACGCGTTCCGAGGGACTGTTTGAGCCCCATAAATTCATCTATCACCCACCTGCCCTTGACTAC
>JBFHRO010000074.1:0-14128 GCA_041591635.1 Oleiphilaceae bacterium
CAGCGGCACCGTCAAGGCTTCAGAGAACTGACGATAATGAGCCTCGGTTTTGATCGCCTCGGCAAAAATGCCGTCGGCCCCCGCCTCGACACAGGCTTGGGCCCGTTCGATGGCGGCTTCCAGCCCCTCCTGGGCAAAGGCGTCGGTACGGGCCATGATGAAGAAATCGGCATCGACCCGGGCATCCACCGCGGCCTTGATGCGATCGACCATTTCGGCCTGGGACACAATCTCCTTGTTGGGGCGATGACCGCAGCGTTTTTGCGCCACCTGATCCTCGATGTGCACCGCCGCCGCGCCTGCCTTTTCCATTTGCGCGATGGTGCGCGCAATGTTGAATGCTCCGCCCCAGCCGGTATCAATATCCACCAGCAGCGGCAAATCGCAGGCCGAGGTAATGCGCTGCACATCGACCAGCACATCGGTCATCGAGGTCATGCCCAGATCGGGCAAGCCGTAGGACGCATTGGCCACGCCGCCGCCCGAGAGATAAATCGCCTGATGGCCAATCTGTTTTGCCATCATGGCCGAGTACGCATTAATGGTGCCCACGATCTGTAGGGGCTTGTGGTCAATCAGGGCCTGTCGGAACTTTTTACCTGCGCTCATGCGGTCTCTCGCTTGTCGGTTAGAGGATGGGAAGGATTTGCCAGCTTGTGTTCAATGCTGTTGCGCGAATACAGAATATGGCGCCGCATCAGCAGCTCTGCCAGTTCTTCATCGCGGTTTGAAATCGCCTGCACTATGTGCCGGTGCTCGTTGAAGGCGGTGGTCACGCGTGGCCCGGCCATGCCCAGCTGCACCCGGTACATGCGCACCAGGTGATAAATGCCGTCGGATAACATCGCGATCAGATGCCGGTTTTTGCTGCCCACAATGATGCGGTAATGAAAATCCACATCGCCGGCCTCCTGGTAGTAGGATTCGTCGTGGCTCACCTCCTGGTAGTGGAGATTCAGCAAGGCGTTGAGATCGGCAATTTCGGCATCGGTCATGTGTTTGGCCGCCAGCCTCGCCGCCATCCCTTCCAGCGCCTCGCGCACCTGATACAGGCCAATCATGCCTTGCGGGGTCAGCGCCACCACCCGCGCGCCGACGTTGGCCTTGCGCTCAACGATATGGCAAGCCTCGAGGCGATTGATGGCTTCACGAATCAAGGCCCGGCTGACTTCGTATTTTGTCGACAATTCGGTTTCACTGAGTTTGGCACCCGGCGCAATCACGCCTTCGACAATATCGCGTCTCAGCTGAAAAAATGTCTTGTCGGCCGCGGTAACGGCCTGTTCGGTGAAAAAACTCATGGGCATTGTACGACACTCAGCCAACCAAAGTGTCGACAATATAGTCAGGAAAGGGGCATTCGTCAAATAGAAAGCGGCATAATTGTCGACAACACAAGGGAGTGGGGTAACCAGCCCCACGCCAATGCCAGCCTTGCCACTAGCGCCAGAATGCCGGCGACACCAGTGCGATCAGAGAGAAGTATTCCAAACGACCCAGAATCATTGCACCCGACAAACACCAGGTGCCGGCATCGGACACAGGCTGAAAATTTGACCCCAGCTCGCCAAACGCCGGCCCTAGCACGTTCAGGCACGCACCTACGGCACTTAACGACGACCAGAAGTCCAGACCGGTCGCAATCAGCAGCAATGTCAGCACCATCGAGGAGGCGGCCGCGATGGTCATAAAAGCCATGGTGGCACGCAGCACATCGGCCCCTGCAGGACGACCCTGGTATTTGACAGAAAACACCCCCGAAGGATGAATCAGGCGACGCATGTGTAAATGAATGAGTTTGACGCTCAGTATGTTGCGAATGATTTTGTTGCCGCCGGCGGTAGAGCCGGCACAGCCTCCCAGGTAACCGGCAAAGAAAAGCAAAAAGGTCACCGCGTAGGGCCAGTCAGCAAAACCGGCGGCGCCAAAACCGGTGCTGGTGATAAACGAAATCAAATGAAAGGTCGCCTGATTCAGCGCGGTCAAGGGGCTGTCAAAGGTATTGGCACGCAAAAGCAGCAGGGTCAGCAACAGCGACAGGCACAGAATCAGATACACAAAGACGCGGGTTTCCTCATCTCGCCAGTACAAGCCCGGCTTGGCGGCGCGCCACACCCGAAAGTGCAGGGCAAAATTGATGGCGCCCAAAAGCATAAACAGATCGCACACCAGCAACAGGCCGGCGCTGTCAAAGTACCCCATGCTGGCGTCGTGGGTAGAAAACCCGCCCGTTGACACAGTAGAAAAGCTGTGGGCGATCGCATCGTAGGCACTCATGCCACCCCAGTAGTAAGCCAGTGCGCACAGGGTGGTCAGTGCCAGATAAACAAACCACAAGTAGTGCGCCGTATTGGCTACCCGGGGAGACAGTTTGTCATCCTTGATGGGGCCAGGCGTTTCGGCCTTGAGCAGTTTCATACCACCGACGTTCAGCATCGGCAGCACCGCCACAACAAAGATCACCACCCCCAGGCCGCCAAGCCACTGCAGGAACTGGCGATACAGCAAAAACGACTTTGACATTTGATCGAGGCCCGACAGGATGGTGGCGCCGGTTGTCGTCAGGGCACTGACCGACTCGAACACGCCATCGGTGAAAGACACCTTGGCAATCAATACAACGGGAATCCCCCCCAGCACACCACAACAGGTCCAGGTCAGCACCGCGAACAGCAAGGCATCGCGAAAGCCGATTTTTGCGGCATCAATTTGCTTTAGCCGCAGCAAGAACCCAAGGGCCACCGACAAAATGCCAGCCGCAGGCACAAGAAAACCGCTTTCTTCATGATCCTGAAAGACCAGCCAGGAGAGGCCGCCAAAGCCCAGCTGGACCAGGCCCATTAACCCGACCGGAAACACCAGTAAAAAACAGATGGTTTTTTTACTTGTCATAGCCGCAGATCACACCTCAACCCGAACCTGAGCAAAACACTCAGGGCTCTGGCGTTTCAAACTGAAACCGATAACCAATGCCCATTTCCGTCAGCAGGTAACGTGGCTGTGCCGGATTGTCTTCAAGCTTGTGCCGCAGCTGCGCCATGTGCACCCGCACATAGTGATTCTGGTCGGTATGGGCATTGCCCCACACCTCCTTCAATATCTGCCGATACGTAAGTACCTTGCCGTTATGAGACACCAGCAGTTGCAAAATGCGATACTCTGTTGGAGTCAGATGTACCAGCTCACCCCGCCGCCACACCAGGCGCTGACTGAAATCAATGATCCAGTCACCCCATTCGAAACGGGCCTTTTGAGGTTGCCCCTGAAACTTCACATGCCTTAGGGCAACCCGAATACGGGCAAGCAACTCCTTCGAACCAAAGGGCTTGGTGAGATAGTCATCGGCGCCACAATCCAGCGCCCGGACCTTGTCATTTTCCTGGTCGCGCGCCGAAATAACGACCACCGGCACCTCCGACCACTCGCGTATTTTGGTCACCACCGTCAGCCCATCACCGTCGGGCAATCCCAGATCCAGCAGTATGATCACCGGCTCGGCTTCGGCTGCCATCAGAATCCCGTCCCGGGCATTGGTGACACAGCAGGTTTCATAACCATGCCCCGTCAGCAGCACCTGCAAAAATCGCTGCATCTGCACATCGTCTTCAATAATCAGAATCTTGCGCGCCATGGTCATTGCATCGGTACTCCGTCAAATTCATTGGCGGTATATGGCAAGGTGACGGTCACCATCGCCCCTCCCAGGGGGCCGTTCTGCGCCAGGATAGTGCCGCCATGGGCTTCCACGATCGATTTGCTGATTGCCAGGCCAAGCCCTGTACCCCCTACCTCCTCATGCACGCGGTAGAAATGAGAAAACAACTGCTGATCATCGCTGCCATGCAAGCCCACCCCTTGATCCTCAACACTCAGCCGGTAGTGCGCCCCAAGGCGCTGGCCGCAAATCCGGATCAGGGTCTGGGGGGCGCTGAACTTCACCGCATTATCCAGAAGGTTCGACATCACTATCTCCATCAGCGAGGGATCCATGGCGACCAGCCAGGTATCGTCCATGTGAATTTCGACGCGATGCTGCTCCAGCCGATGCTTCATGGTGGCCAGCACGCAACCTGCAAATTCCTCGGGATTATGCAGTTCAATTCTGGCTTTGAGCCTGCCACCTAACGTCCGGCTCATTTGCAACAGATTCGTTACCTTTTGAGAGAGCCGCTCCGACAGGTCATAAATGGTATCTAGGCACTCGCGAGTCACCTCGGCCTGGACCACCACCTCACGATCAAGCAAGGTAGTCGCCAGCCCCATAATGGTTGCCAGCGGGGTTCTCAGATCGTGCGATACCGCGCTTAAAATCGCATTGCGCAATTGCTCGCTTTCCACCTGCAATTGCGCCTGCCGGGCCTGTTCGGCAAGCGAGGTTCGGGTAATCGCCAGTCGCACCAATGACAGACAGGTATCGAGCAGGTGCCGCTGACTCGAATCCAGTGCCTGTTCGGTACAGATCACCAGAATCAGATGAGTCGCAGGTCCTACCGGATAGTAATGCCAGTTCAGATCACCGATAACCTCGTGAATCTCGCCTTGGCACTCAAGGCTCTGCCCGGCGGCCGCTCGCGAAATCTGTGACAGCTCCAGCGTGGATGCCTGGTTTACCGCTTGCAGGCCGTCGCCGTCGTACCTGAATATGCCAACCTCACCATCACTGATGGCCGTTAAATTGACAAAAGCCTGATGAATCAGCTCATGGCTGTGCTGGATGGTCGCCAGCGATCGCGCCAGGGAATACAACTCCGCGAGCTGTTTCTCTCTTGCTGCACTCTCTCGCAACTGCTGCTTCGCCCGTTCGCTCAAGGAGCTGAAAATGAAGCCAACAATGGTCATTACCGCAAAAGAGATGAGGTACTTCTCGTGATCAACGGCAAAGGTGTGAAAAGGCGAAACAAAAAAATAATCAAAGGCTGCCACGCTTGCCAAGGCCGCGCACAAGGTCGGCCCGCGACTGAACCGATAGGCCAGAACCAGCACATTGGCAAGGTACGCCATCATGATGTCAGCCTCGGCGATCACCGATTTGATCAACTGCAAAGCCGCCGTCAGAAGCGCTACCGCCATAACGCAGACCAGGTATTCCGGCAGCTGATGCATCCAGGCCTGGTTTTTCTGAAACGAGGCAAGATCAACCGCGCGTACCTCGACCCGGGAGAATCGACGGGCTATTTCACCACGGGCCCGTTCCTGCCATCCGGCATACCAGCCCGGCCTGGCCGACTGACCAATAACAATCGTGGTCGGCGTGTGGGCATCAAGGTACGCCATAAGCCCGGCAACGCGATCCGGATCCGACCGCTGGATACTCTGGGCACCCAACTGCCGGGCAAACGCCTGTGAGCGGTTGATCCGGCGCTGCGTTGAACGATCCGCACCCGGGGGGCAGAGGAAGAGCACCACCAGCGGCCGGCCACCGTCACGGGCATAGTCTGCCCCTGCCGCAATTAGCTTCTGTGTGCCTGGCGCGCCTTCCACACACACAACCACGGGAGCAATTAACATGCAACAGTGTCTCAACGAAAGAAAAAACAGGGGCTGCGTACCGGTGGCAGGCAACAGAGCGCCACCTTACCGGGTTAGATATCAAGAAACTGTCAAAATTTTAGCAAGACGTATCAAGATGTTGTAAAGACTGGCGCAGAGAATGGGAGGGGACCCCAAACATTACCTGTCTCTTTGCTTTTTCTCCCGATACATCGCGGCATCAGCCTTCTCTATCATCTGCTCCACCGGCATGTCAGTATCAGGGCAAAAGTTCGCCACACCGACACTAAACTCAATGACGTAGGGCTTGTTCATTTCCTGGTTGACCCGCGCCAGGTTTTGCCGAAAGCGATCGAGCATTTCATCAATCCGGCCACTGTCGGCATCGGTCAGCATGACCACAAACTCGTCTCCCCCAAGTCTGCCTATCACATCGCTTTCCCGAAAGGTTTCCAGCAACACACCGGCAAACGCCTTAAGTGCGAAATCTCCCTCGTGGTGGCCGTAATTGTCATTGATTGGTTTGAACTTGTTTAAATCAAACAACATCACCGACAGCGGCAGTTTTTTCCGCTGGCATACCTTTCTGGTATGTTCAGCCAGCGTCAGAAATCCGCGCCGGTTGGAGATCAGCGTGAGTTCATCCAGGGTGGCCATTTGAATGGACTTGATCTCCTGTTCAATCATGGCCCCCAGGTCATTAAGCAACTGCTTGTCCTCCTCGCTCATGGTTCTTGGCTTGCAGTCAATGAGACACAAGGTTCCAATACTGATGCCAGGCCTTATCTTCAAGGGATAGCCGGCATAAAACCGGATATTGGGCTCATCTGTGACCAGTGGGTTATCTTGAAAACGCTCATCTTCTATGGCGTCGGGAATGATAAACAAGGCATCGCCGTGAATGGCGTGGCCACAAAAGGAAATCTCCCGCGACGTCTCGGTGGCCTCCAGCCCTTGTTTGGACTTGAACCATTGGCGATCCTGGTCGACCAGGCTGACAAGAGAAATGGGCACACCAAACATGCGTCTCGCCATGCGGGTAACGCGATCAAAACGCTCTTCGTGTGAGGTATCCAGTATTTCCAGTGTGCGCAATGCATGAAGCCGCTCGGCTTCGTTTTCAGGTATCTTTGGCTTGATCATGAATCCTCCCGCCTTAATCTACAGTACTGCAAACAAGTCTAGCTCAGCACAGTCAAAGCACCTCGCCGATTTCTGGATAAGGGTGTTTTGGTGGCGCCTGTCTGATGTGCGATCCGCCATTTGACCGGTTTTTGTATTCCACCCGGTTGGCAGGGCGAAAGATCGCCATTATTGGCTACACTGTAACGACTGAGCCGAAATTACCGCTGTACCGCCAGCCAAACTGACACGGCCGCCGTCCGCCAGACGGGTATATCCAACGAACGAACCGGGGAGACTCTACGTTGAGCATGAGACAAAGCGAATTATTCGACATTCTGAAACTGGTAGCCGACTTCGCCATGTTGAGTGTTCGGGGTGATGGAGTGATTGAGTCGGCCACGCCGCGTGTGCGAACCATCTTTCATAAAAACGAGGGCGAGGTGGAAGGCAAGACCTTGGGGGATATCCTGCCCGAAATCGAGATGCTGGCCATGCTCGAATTCACCCCCATTGAGGCCCGTGGCGGGCTGGCCCTGATGGCCGATGACGAAGCCATTCAAACCTCTGAAAGCCTTTATCTTGAATACCTGGCGGCCCACGAGCAGGAAAAGGGCAGCTATGAAATGCAAACCCTGATCGAAGGCTGCGAACGCTGGCTGGAGTTGTCGACCTACAAACTGATGCACGATGACGAGATCGTCTTTACCGTACTGATCAGCGACATCACCAAACGCAAGCAGATCGAAATCGAAATCAAGCAACTGAACGAAAACCTGGAACAACGGGTACAGGAACGTACCGCCGAGTTGCTGGAAAAAAGCGAACAGATCAAAAAAGTGGTCTTGTCGTGCAGCAAGGAGCTGGAAAAGGTCAATAACACCTATCAGGTCATGAAAGAAAAGCAGATGGCCCTGCTCGAAGGTATCGAAACCAACATTTTCGCCACCCTGCCCGACCTGTCGGCTGACGACAAAGCCGGCATCAGCTATGTCATTCAGCAACAACTCCACGAGAGCATGTATCTCTACACCGAAGATCAGATCACCGACCAGAAATTCCTCATCACCATGCTGTCACTCAAGGAGTTGTTCGAAAGCTCCGGCCAGATCAGCAAAAACCTGCAAACACAGCAATTTGCCGAAGACGCCTCAACCCAGAACGAGGTGGACGATTTGCTGGACTCGCTCGGCATATAGAACTGCCGAGCGGCCGGCGCCTCCCCCGCATTCAGGGGGCGGCAAAATTGGCAGTATAGGCCCAACGCCAGCCAAGGGTTTGCAGCAAGCGAAAGCCGTGGCTTTCAACATCCTTGGTGAGCGTATTCACATCCTCGAAATCCGGGTCGGGATGATGCTCGGTGATTGACAGGATTCCACCGGGTTTGAGTACCCGCCTGGCCTCGTCGAGAAACGCCTTGCGACCCTCGATTTCACCAAACACAGTGACCATAAAAATCGCATCAAACCTGTGATCATCAAAGGGTAAGGATTTGCCATCGGCAGGATGCGTGGAATAGTTGCCAATACCCGCCCGGGTCAGCTTTTTCTCGCACAGCGCGAGCATATCCGGCTGAATGTCGAGAAGGGCCAGCTTGCCCTGGGGAATCTTCCGTGCCACCTCGACACTGTAGTAGCCTGAGCCTGCACCGATTTCCAGTACTTCGGCGTCAGCGGCCACCGGCAGGCGCCTGGCAACGGTCTTGGCCGACATGATCAGACCACGCCCCGGCAAATCCAGCACCCAGGCCATCTCGTGGGGAAACACGCCTCGACCCAGGGCGTTTCTGGCAACTTCCAGCATTTTTTTTGTCTGCATAGCGGCTTGCACCTCAACCTCAATAGTGGCTCACGCCCGGTGGATTCCGGCAGCGCGGCTTCGTGAATAAAGGCACAGTGTAGGCGCGACCCCGGCCCGTCACAACCCCGTCACAGGCCGCAGGCACACACAGGCAAATCCCCCAGGCCGGTGCAACTGTCCGGCCCGGTTAAGGTGCTCGCTTGTTACCGGCCAAATACTGACTTGTCCAGAAACAAGGGGTTAAAGATCCGGTGGTAGTGCGAAGGCAACAGACGCTGCAGCAGATCCAGAAAAACCGCGTCAGGGCCCACCAAAATCCGGCTTTTTCGACGTTTCATGCCGCACGCGATGAGGGTGGCGGCTTTTTCTGGCGTAGTCATGGCCATCTTGTTGAGATGTTGGGCCAAGGCATGTTTGTCCGAAACGCTACTCTTGCTGCGGGTGACAATGTTGGTTCGGATACCGCCAGGCATGACACAGACCACATCAATGGCTTTACCCGACACTCTGAACTCCTGACGCAAGGCTTCGGTAAAGCCCCGAACGGCAAACTTGGAGGCATTGTAGGCACTCATTTTGGGCGCCCCTATGACTCCGAAAATGGACGAGACATTGACGATCATGGCGTTTCTTGACTGCTCCAGCAGCGGCAGCATGGCGCTTACCCCCAGAGTCACGCCTTTGAGATTGACATTCATTACCCAGTCAAAATGCTCGGCAGGCATATCTTCAAAGAAATCGCTCGCCAATACCCCTGCATTGTTAATCAAAACATCCACACGCTGATTTGCCTGCCGAATGCGAACCACTAACTTCTGCCAATCCTCGGCCGAACTCACGTCTGCCACCTGCGAAAGCCGTACTTGCGGGCCCACCAATTCGACCGTAGCCGCGAGGCTTGCCGCGTCGATATCGGTGAGTATCAAGTGCGCCTTTAGGGCTGCAAAGTGACAGGCCAATGCTTTGCCGATGCCGGATCCTGCCCCGGTAATCAAAATAACCCGCTGTTTCCAAAATGACATCTTGTATCCTCCGCCCCGATCTTCGTTGTTTTCAAAAGGCTGTTATCAAAAATTCGTTGGCGCGCCTTCGTTAAGGCGGGACTGAAAGCGGTCGGTCGACATGACCGCCACCGGCGTTGCCCCGTCGAGCCCCAGCGCCCGCAGACGCTGCGCCATCGGGTGCATTGATGAGCCGACGGACAAGCGCAAGGAATGAGCGGTTCGAATCCAGTTGCCGCCGCGGACATTGACATGGGTTCGAAGCGCAATCCCCTTTCTGAACGAAAAAATCGGCACATCCATGGATAACCAGGGCAAGAGCGTACGGGTATTGCCCGAGAGGGTCATGATGGGAACATTGTGTTCCGGATCAGCCACCTCGCATCGAAAGGCACAACGGCTTTGCCGGTAGCTGATCGGGGTGACGAACTTTGGATAACCCCACAGCTCTTTTCCCGCACAGCAGGCCAGTGTCGTCGTCACTGGCAAATCCACAATATAAGCCCCCAGTTCCCGGGCATCGGCGCTTTTGAACAAATCGATCCAGCCTTTGAAGCCTCGCGTTTCTCCTTCGGGACAAACCAGAATGGCAACGCCGACTTCGTTGTAAGCGCCGATCGAGGTAGCGCGGTATTCGTAGCAGGAAACCACCGTGATGGGTTTGCCCGCCAAGGTCAGGGCCGGCTCCAGCCCGGTGCCCTGGAGCTGGCGTCGCACTTCGGCCGCATCGGATCGAAACAGGGCGACAAAATTTGACGCCTCATAGTAAAAAACAGGCAAGCTGACCTCGCCGGCAGCGGTGACCAGTTGCCGCGACGGCACCGTAAAAAAAGGATCCCGGTAGTTTGTATCTGCTCCAGTGCTTGCACTCATGGTATCTGCCCCAGTAATTCTTCCTGACTGTCTTCAATCACCGCCAGGCGGTTGATTTGATTGGTACCTTCAAATATCTGCGTTAAGCGTACATCGCGAAACACCTTCTCGATGCGATGGCAATGGTCAAGGCTGTGATGCCCCATCAGATCCATCGCCATGTTGACCACCTCTACCGCGCCATCGGTACAGTAGAACTTGCTCATTGACGCATCGCCCTGGCGAGGCGTAAAGCATTGCGCCTTTTGCCACACCAGGGCGCGAATCGCCGAGGTTTGCGCAATCATCTGCGCCAACTGCAACTGCACTTCCTGATAGTCGATGAGCCGTTTGCCACCCAGGTGCGTTTCACAAACAAAGGCCTGGGTTAAATCCACTGCCGACTGGGCAAAACCCACTGCCATGGCGGCCACCGGAAGGCGGGAAAAATTCAGGGTGCCCCGGTTCAATCCCCACCCCTGACGCAGCCCGCCGATAATATGGGTGTCGGGCACCCACAGATCCGCGAACTCCAGCTCGGTCGCGCCCGAGGCCCGCATGCCCATTTTCAGTTCGTTGCGAACCGCCTTGAAACCGGGCATGTCCGAGTGCACGAGAAAACAGGTCCAGCTTTCCATGCCCTCCCCGTTCAAAGCGGCAAATACCGTGATATGCCGGGCGACATCGCCGCCACTGATGAAGCATTTACGACCGTTGAGACGCCAGCCGCCCTTTTGCTTGTCCCGGGTCGCAATGACCTGAGGCCGATACTGTTTGGCACCATGGCCTTCTTCCGCATCGGAGCCGGCCCCCGGCTCGGTGATGGCAAAGGCAAACAGCTCGGGGATGCCTTGTTTCAGTTGCCGGTAAGCCGGCAAGACAAACCGGTTAATCGCCGCCAGATCGCCCGACAGCAAAATGGGCGCAACGCCCAGATGATGGGCACTTAGCAACAACATCAAGCCGCCACACTGCCGGGCGTATTCTTCGGTACGAATGGCCTGGGCCCAGATCATGTGCCGCATGGCCCCGGGTGACAGGGTTCCCAGCGGTGCCGGCAACATATCGGTAAGAAACCCCGCCTTGCCGGCCCGCTGCACCAGACCCAACGCCTGCCCCTGCCACTCGCCCGGCGCACCGTGGCCCGCCAGATCAAGTTCCAGCGCCAGGGGATGCAGGTGCTGGCGAGAAAAATCTCGTGCCTTGATACGCAAGCGCCGCAGCGCTGCCGGCAGTTGCGATGACTCGCGCATCCAGAGGGTTTCCAGGGGATAGCCGAGAATGTGCCGGGCCGCTGCCGGCAAGGTGGCCATGGCCCCCCTGGGTGACAACCGGTGCTGGGGCGGCAAATACCCTTCCAGGGCTGTCGCCGTGACGGAGTCCTTGTTTTCCTCTTTCATACTCCCTCCTCCCATTGTGCGGCAGCTTCAACGAACAAGGCCAATTGCAGGGGCGAGCCATGAATTACCCGCAGAACGTTCGCGTCCCTCACCGCTTTCTCCACCCCCGTATCCTGCATATAACCCATGCCGCCGTGAATCTGCATGGCGTTGTTGATGGCGCGACAGACCGCCGGCATCCAGTGGCAACGCCAGCGACTGACCGCCATTAAACCGCTAAGGGCGTCGGTATGCTTGGCCTGGGCCTGCAAAAACAGCTGCCCCGACTGCTCGGCCACCGACAGGGAGGCCAGCATTTCCCGCACTGCACTGTGCTGGGCAATCGGCTTTCCGCCTTGCTTGCGGGCGCGACTGTAGGCTCTCGCCAGCCGTTGGGCGCGCTTCAGTGTCCCCAGGGCAATGGCGACAATCGCGAGCCCGTCAAAGTAGAGCAACTCGGCCAGTAATCCCGCATCGGGCGCCACCCGGTCACCAGGCTTCATCAACCGAACCCGGCTGAAGGTCACCTCATTGAGTCCATGGGGTGCTTGCACTGGCGTACGGTGCAGGAACTCCTCGGTCTGGGTGCGCCAGACCAACCCTGCCAGTGGCGTTTCGCCAGGCGATTCCAGATCGATGTATAACAAGGTCTCTGCCGGGTCTGATGACACAAGGCGCTGACGGGTTTGCAGGTCATAATAATCTCGCAAAAAGGCGAGACTTGAGGGCGTCATGGGTTCCCCGAGCAGGCATTCGCACAGGGCTGGCCCACCGATGCCGAAGTGCCCGAAGCAAGAAAGCATGGGGGGAGCGGCCCCCGGATCAAGCTCCAGGGTAGCGGCGGCCCTGTGTGACAGCCCATACTGATGGAACACCCACGCCATACCGGCATTGCGCTCTGCGAGGGTGCAAAGGGAGCTCACTGAGAACTGCAGCGACGAATGAACCCGCCCCCAAATGCCGTAGTGTTCCGTCGCATTCCCCAGGATTCCGGCATCGGTCGCGGCGGCAAGAATCCGCGTTCGTGCAGCGGATTCAATGACCTGTTCCACTGGGGGCAAGGCCGGTTCAATAACTCTGTGGGTGAAGCGCGTCACTTCATCCATCATCAGTGCAAGATCGTCTTCGCTAATCACAACGAGGCCCTTGGTGGGGCAATGACTGCCCGGGTGGTTTGTCTGCTGCCAGTTTAAGGGGAGCACCACGGATGACGCGATGACGGATCAGGGCTTATAATTGACACTTTCGGACATTAGTCGTCGAGATGAGGGGTGATAGCAGTGGACGTGCGTAACATTCCTGAAAAAAAGCTGCCCATTCTGGGCATTCATCAGGTGCTCGAACTGCTTGAAAAACAGGGCATCGACACAGGGCCGCTGCTCAGGGCGGCCCACATCGACCGGGCATTGCTTAGCGACCCCACCGCCTCCATCGAACGCGCGCAAGAGCTGGCGCTGGTGGCGGCCCTGCTGAAAGTGCATCCAGACCCCTGTTTCGGGCTTCAAGCCGGCGCCTGCTACCGGCTGAGCGCCTTCGGCGTACTGGGGTCTGCGGTATTCGCCGCCTCGACGGTACGCGAAGCGATTCATTTCTTTATCCGCTTCGTCAACCTCTCCTACACCTATTTCGATGTCAGTGTGCAAGCGCAGCCGCAACCCACGGAAGTAGTCATAAAATCCAGATTTGATCTGGGCGACCTTTACCCTTATTTCATGCAACGGGATCTGGCATTTGCGGCAACCGCCATTCAGGACATCAGTTTTGACATGGCCAAAAATGCCATTAAAAGCATCGACATTGCGCTGCCCGAACCCCAGGATCCGACCCCTTACCAGCAAGGGTTCCGCTGCCCCGTCAGATTTACCAGCGGGCCATCGAAAATCCGCTACGACAGCGAGATCCTTGACAGAACCCTGCCAATGGCGAACCCGCTATCGTTCAAGATCCTGGAACAACAGTGTGAAAAGGATTTGCAGCGACTTTCCCGGCCTTTGGGCGTGAGCGAAACCGTCAGGCAATGTTTTCTGCAAACGCAGGGGGACTATCCGGACGAGGCTGCCATTGCCAAAAGGCTGTCCATCACCACCCGAACCTTAAGGCGCCGCCTCGCCAGTGAAGGCAGTTCCTATAAACAACTCCTTCACCAGCATCTTTCATCTCGCGCCAGGCAACTGCTGCTCCATACCGATCTGCCGGTGGAGCAGATTGCCCTGCAATGCGGCTATTGCGAATCATCGAGTTTTATTCGCGCCTTTAAATCCTGGGAAGCCATGACCCCCACGGCGTTTCGCAAGCGCTCGTCCTGAACAAACCCCTGCCCGCGCTACGCCGGCCCTACTTCTTGCTAAACACCACCTTGCCATTTTCGACCAGCGCCAAAATGGTATCGCCACGGCGGAATTGGCCGTTCAGCAGGTCTTGCGCCAGCGGGTTTTCGATCCAGCGCTGAATCGCACGCTTGAGTGGCCGCGCGCCGTAGACCGG
>JBFHRO010000075.1:0-14013 GCA_041591635.1 Oleiphilaceae bacterium
GCCTCGCGCAATTGGGCGGCCATGTTACTTACGGCGTGAAACTGGGTGGGTGACGCATCAAGAAAAGCCAGCAGGCCATCATTAAACTGGGGCAACTTCATCAGATTATTTTTCCGGTGTGTCCGTGTTGTCTGCCTTTCTGACGGAGGCATCAGGCAGGTTGTTTTCATCGACAAGATAACGGGAGATTTCATGATCCGCCAGAGGCAAATCCAGCTTGAGTTCGAAATCCGCCGTGGCCTCGCCAGGTCGCAATGCGCTGTCCGTCATCGAATGTGCCCGGGTGTAAGACTGGGCCATCAAGTCCTGCTCGTGCGTCATCAAGGGCACCTTCTCTGACTCGCTCGACGCCGAAGCATTGACCTGCTCGCCATCGGGCCTCGCCTCATCCAGGGTTGCAACCGAATCATGCGATCTCTGCTCCTGGGTGCCTGGATCTATATGGGGTGCTGGAACACCAGAACCTTCGGGCAAGGAACCGCGCGCTTGCTGGCCAGCATCAGATGCAGGGCCGGAACCCGCTGGCGGTGACGACCCGCCAGTCTCCGGGGTCCAGAAGCCTCCCTGACACAGAGCGCCCCAGGCCCATACCAGCCACCTCACAAATGCCAGCGCCAGCCAGAGCGACCAAAGCAACATGAGCGCACGATAGGCCCACAAGGAGACCGATCCTACCTGTACCTGAGGTACGTCACCTGCACTCCAGTCGAGATACCACTTTAACAGGTGAGCACTCGAGTTATTGCCCTGCACATGCATCTCGGGTTCGCCCAGCAAACCGGCAGGGATACCCGCCAACACAGTGGCAAAACAAATAATTGACAACAGCAGCAGCCCGGTTTGAGTAAAACGGAACTTCCACTTTCCACCACGAGGGGGTGTGTTTTTGCGGTGTTCGAGAACATAGAAGACAACGATGGCAGCCAACATGCCCCACAGATAGGTGAGACTCAACCCGACCCCGAGCATAAACCAGGAGAACACATTCAAGGAGTTGCCCTTGTGCCAGCCAAGAAACAGCGCCAGCAATACCAGCACCGGCAACATCCCCCAATAGAGCACCGCCGGCCCCAGCGTCGGCCCGGACGTGTACAGCAACCAGCGATCACCGGCAGGTTCAACCTCGTAGGTCAGGTTGTTTACAGCTTGATTGAAAGCAAAGGCACTGGATCGCCAACGGAAATCACCCGGATCGACCGTCTCGGACCAGGTCAGCTCCAGCCTGTTATGGCCTACCTTCAAGGGCACATCTACCGCCGCGTTCGCTTCCTGATAAGGCATTGTCTGGCCATTAAGTGTCAGAGTCCGGACTTGCACCTGTCTGGGCACGGCAAATCCGAAGCGCTCCCCCAGAGAGCTGCGCAGTTGAACCGTCATAGCGCCGTCGGTACGCTGCTTGCCAATACTGTAGGTGGTCGCCACGCTGTCAATGGTCACCGTCTGCCCCTCCAGGGCCAGGGGGCGCGCCACCTCCAGCACCAGAGATTCACCCGGTCGGGGCTGCCATTCCTGGATATGACGCGCCCGGTGTTCCGCTCGAAGCGCCGGCAGCCCTTCGCCCCTCGCCTGCCACAACGGGCCCGTCTCAACCCGCCAGACTTCGTACCAGGGCGCATCGACAGGCGCCATCATGGCAAGACGCGATGTTTCTGCCAAACGGGATACCCATTGCACCGAACTCTGTCCGGGGGCGATGGCAATCAGGGCCTTCTGTTTTTCCACCTTGATGCCAGGGGTGATAACCGACTCGCCTTCGAGCAGCGGAATCTGAACATTGATCGAGCTGTTTTGCGGCGCAATGCGCACCACCTCGGTCGTCACCATCCATTCAAGATCCAGCGACAGGGTGCGG
Source organism: Oleiphilaceae bacterium (assembly GCA_041591635.1). Taxonomy (GTDB): domain Bacteria; phylum Pseudomonadota; class Gammaproteobacteria; order Pseudomonadales; family Oleiphilaceae; genus JACKOD01. Next base: position 1,853 of record JBFHRO010000075.1, read on the forward strand.
ATGATTTTGGTAAAGGCGGGAAAATCGCCTTCATTCACACGCAATACCTGACGCTCGGCCTGTTGCTGCTGACGCGAAAACCGCAGGGCATCACCTGGCACACGACCGTCCACCAACCCCTGAACGCTCCAGTCGTCCAATCGCAGTTTAAGGTTATGCAGTGTCATCGGCAGTTTCAGTTCAAATTCGAAACGCGTGGCGACCGGATATTCCAACACCACTTGCCCCACGCCGGGTGCCAGACGCAGGTACAGCGCACCGTCACTGCCGCGAAAGGTTCCGGGGTTGCCGCTGCCATCCAGAGTCACCCGTTCCAGCCCATCGCTGCCGGTCAGCTGCGGCAGTGGCAACCAGACATCCGCCAAGGCCGACACCTCCATTTCAAGCCGAAACCCGCTTCCGTTCAGGGTAATGTCGGCCCGGTGCACCCCGGCACACTCTGGCAGGCAGTCAGGCGGTGCCAGCAGACGCTGCTCAAGCACCTCGAGCATGGCGGCATCCGGAATCGCTGCCTGTGCCGGCGGTGCCACCGTCGTGCCTGCAAGCAGAACCATCTGAATCGCAAGCGGCCCAATCAGCCCCAGAGAAGCCGTCGACGCAAGCGATCGTGGGTTGCGAAGCTGGCGAGAGAACCGCAGCATAAAGCCACCAAAAAGAATGGCCAGCAACAGCACTGCAACCAAACGCAGCAGCGAGGTTTCGCCCGGTGACAGCAGCATCACCCTTACCCGTTGCTGGGGCTGCGCCGTTTGCCAGGAAAGATCCAGGCTCAGCCAGCGCCACGTGGGAACCCCGGGGCCGGTTTGCACAGGTTGGGGAGTGATTTTGGAAACCATCTTTCCGCCGGGCGACGGTGCTTTGGGCACCAGCCTGTTGGCTTGCTCGAAGGACTTCATCGCCATGGAAGACAGGCTTCTGCCGGATTCTTCCTGCACTGGCGGCGCTGCATCATACTCTGCCTCATAGTGGGCTTGCGGCTCAAAGACATTCATCATGAACTGCCCGTCCATCACGGGTGAGTGCAGCACCAGCGGATCCAGTTGTGGATGCAGGGCCGCGCGAACCTGTTGTACGGAGAACTGAAGGAGTGCCGCGGCAATAAGCAGGACACTGAGATTGCGATAGGTGGCGACCCAGCTGCGCACCCGCTCCCCCTTGGCAACCAGTGACAAGCCTGTTACGGCGCAAAGATTCAGCCACAACCAGACACTGAATGAGGGCTCATGATAGGTCAGTACCAGCCCGATCAAACCCATGAGGCTCCAGATCGCCCCCAGTGACTTATAGAGCGCTGCCACCACAAAGAGCACCAGAAACACATCCCAAATCGTCCACTGCTGCACCCAGGTGCCGTAGGCTTCATCGGCTCCGTCTACCGCAATGGCTTTCCAGCCTGGAGGCAAGTGCAATTTGATCCTGGCGGAATCAAACTCGTTTTGCCAGCCGGTCACCGGAAAGTCGATAAACAGCCCATGGCGTTCGTAGTGAAAACTGGAAACGGCATTCATGCCAAGATGAGGCACACGCACTTCAACGCCGCTCGCCCCCGTTGCGGGATGCTTGGTAATCAGTTGATCCTGCCCCTGGACACTGACATTGCCCAGTTGCACGCCGGACTCCACATCCAGGCGCCAGTCACGATTGAGCTGTCCTTCGATGGTATCTTTGGCAATCAACAGCCGCCCTTCTGGCCGTGGCCAGATATCGCGTGTCAGGTGCAGGCGATTTGCTTCCGGCTCCCCTTGGCCACGCAAGGTTTCTGTGATCGTCAGCGGTTGCTCGGTGGTCACAAGATAGGTAGGAAACTCGCGCCACTGAGTCGGCAGCAGCGTCTGCGAAACATCCACCTGACTCGCCCCGGAAAGGGTGACTGACCGCAACCTGGGCATGGCTTCGAAGGCCCACAGCTCCTGTTCCGGCCAAGGATCGACCCCGGCTGTGGCAAAATGCTCTGTCGCCTGGGTTAGCCGCCCGCTGAGTTGAACCTCCCATCGCCCGGCCCGTAATTGCACTCGCAACAACCCATCGGGTTCGAGTCGCACCGGCAACTGGCTTTTTAACGCCACGGGCGCAAAAAACGCCGGTAATGCCGGCCCCAACACCATCTCCCGATCTGCACCCGTAACATCAAGCTGAATCAGGGTGTCGAGGCGCATGGGGGCGTCATCGGTGAGGCGCCGGAACACCCGCACCTGCAGCGAATCGGCTATCGCGGCCTCCGAAGCACGGGAATGCTGGCCGGCCCAGCGCAGGCGCCCGTTACTATCGCGATCCACCACAAGATCCCTCCCCTTGCTCCCCCCCAGGCGCAAGAGGCCGGTAGCAGGCGGAATTTGAATCGAGTCGGGAAACGTCTGCCAGGATATGCGCCCCTGCAAACGGTGTTCGCCTGCCTCGAGGTAAATCGAGGGAACCCCGTGGCGATCAATCAGCGCTATCCCCCGACCATTGACACTGAGCAGGTCGGGCCAGTGACGCTTATCACCGGGAACCGATATCCAGCCTCCGGCTTGCATGGTGTAGGTTTGACTGAAGGTTGCTTCATGCTCATTGAGGCGCAGGTCCAACACCCCCGCCCACCGACACTGGGTGTCTCCCGCGGCCACGGTCGCGGTGCGTCCAGGCTGAGCCTTGGCGTTGCCGCCGCTGGCATCATGCCGTACCGAGCACAAGCGTTCTTCGTTACCGTACAGCACCCAGGTGTGCCAGCCTTTGAGATCGCCAGGTAAGTTGCTTACATCCAGTCTGGGAGCCGCTATGGCCGCATTGGCCACTAGCCAGATCAACACAATAAAACGAAACGCTACGGCCGGCATCCCTGAAAACATGAGGCTATTATCCTTAGGGCAAAACAAAAAGTGATTTTGATGAAGATTTCGAAAGTATAATAGGTTATCCCACGCCACAGGTCAGAATCTTATGAATTACCCGGTGTTCCTCGACATAGAAGCGAGTTGTTATGATGAGGCAGGATTCCCCCTCTCTTTGGCCTGGAGCCTCCCCGATGGCAGAATCAAGACCGTGCTGGTCATGCCGGATGAAGGATGGACCCCTCACGCTACTGCCTCGGTTGATCTCGCCCACTATTATGACCAGGGTGCCTCGGCACGGGATATAGTGCATGAAATAAACACTGATCTGGATGGGCAGACGCTTTATATCGATGGACTTGACCCCGATGAAATCTGGCTTGATCGCCTTTTCGAGGCTTGCGGTGAAGAACCCGGTTTTGAACTGGCGCGCATCGATGACCTGTTTATTGGCCGTGAATACGCCACCTTGATTGACTTGCGACAGGAGTTCGTGCGACTGCACAATCTGGATGCGCAAACGCCCGAACACCAGGTACTGAGTCTTTTGTACCTGTTTCAGGAAATTGAGGGAATCGATGAAGATTCCAATCGCGGTGAAGCGTCGGTGGACACCGCCGACGAAAACCTACTGAACCGGGATGATGAATGGTAAGTTTTCCGTAAAATTCAACAATCTGTGACAGTTTTCAGCGTATCGTTACAAATACTGACGCAAAATGCGCTTTAATTACCTCCCCTACGGACCCTTTATTACCAGAAGGACGCCCTGCTCATCATGAATCGTCTGCTGCTTGCCGCTGCCATTACAGCCCTTTCAACTTCTACACTGGCATTTGACTGGGAAACCCCCAAAAAAGAAGGATTGGATTATGCGCTGATTCAGGGTACCTATTTTGATTTTCGCTCCGTGGGTGAAGGATCAAACATGCAGGCCGCCATGGGATGGGGAACCGAACTGACCTATGGCACCTACATCACCAACTGGTTAAAAACCGAAGTGCGACTGGGCAAGGGGTTGACGGAAGATACCATCAGCAGAGTCTACCGCAAGAAAAACGGCGACATCGCGTCAGAGAAAGCTGATGTTGGCATTAATTACTGGGGCAGCTGGTATTTTGGCGTGCTCTACCCGGTGGCCGAATTCGCCACTGTTTATGCCCAGTACGGCTTTTCCCACGTCAAAGGCAAGGCCACCAAGGTAGCCAAACCGAGCGCGTTCAAAGATATGCCCGATGATTTTATGTCCTCCACCTTCAGCGTGAGCTGGCTCGTGGGGATGGACTTTCATGTGGTTGATACCCTTTACGTCACCACGGAATTTGGCCGCCTGCACAACGACACCACCACCGCCATCAAAACATTTCGCAGCGGCATTGGTGTGAAGTACGAGTTCTAGGCAAGTGCCGCCGGTGAAACCCACCGACGGCCACAAGCGTTTGCCTGCGTTATAGAAAAGCCTATGATTTTTTGTGGCGAATCAACCAGCACTGATGAATTTTCTTGTTACGCTGAAAATCCATATCCAGTGTCCGCGCACTGATATCTTCAACATCGTAGCGCGCCTGCAAGCCCTCATCCAGCTTGAATTTGCGATGATTGTTTGAAAACAGCAACACCCCGTTGGATGTCAGCAATTTCATGGCCTTCGCAATGATATCGGCGTGATCGCGCTGGATATCGAGAACCCCCTCCATACGTTTTGAATTCGAAAACGTCGGTGGATCAAGAAAGATCAGATCAAACTTCTCCATTGCCGGCGCACGTGCCCCCTGCCGGTCAGAGCCGCGGTGCTTTTGCCGATACGGTGAATGCACCACCGTGGCTGGTTCACTTGTGGCTTCTTCCAGCCAGCGCAGGCAGTCCATTTGCACAAATTCGTGGGTTTGATCGCTAAAACCATTAAGGGCCAGGTTATCCCGCGCCCAGTCGAGATAGGTTTTTGACATGTCAACACTGACCGATGAGCGCGCACCGCCCTTTACGGCATTAAGTGTTACCGTTGCGGTATAACAAAACAAATTCAGAAATCGCTTGCCACCGGCCTGCGACTGAACCCACTGGCGCACCGGTCGATGATCAAGAAACAACCCCGTATCGAGAAAATCAGTGAGATTGACGTAAATCTTGCAGCCGTGCTCATGCACAATCAAACGCTGCCCCACCGCACTGACTTTCTCGTACTGCGCCAATCCCTTCTGGCGACGACGCTGCTTGACAATGATTCTTTCCGGCGGCACGCCGAGAATGTCAGGCATAACGCCAAGCGCTTCATGCAGTCGCGCCTTGGCCTCTTTTTCGTCAATCGAAGCGGGGGCCATATACTCCTGTACATGAACCCAGTCGCGATAACAGTCCACTGCCAGCGAGAACTCCGGCATGTCCGCATCGTACAGGCGATAACACTCGATATTATGGGTGCGAGCCCATTTACCGATGAGTTTGAGATTTTTGCGCAGGCGATTGGCGAACATCTGCGCCCGTACATCACTTTCACCGTTCAAACGCATTTGCGCCAAGGAGTTTTCCGCACCTGACCGGGGCTTCTCGTTAACGTGTGCCGCAACGCAAACCTCAAACAGCAACAGCTGACTGGGAATGGTGCCGTTAAAAAACTTGTACTGCTTGCTGCTGCGCACTCCCATCGACCGGCCAAGTTCCGGATTGCCGGTGAAGACCGCTGCCCGCCAGCCATCTGCCTGCTGGCGCAACGTATCACCCAGGCAGCGATACAGGCTTTTGAGATTGGCCAGATCCCCCAACCGCTCACCGTAAGGCGGATTGCAGACAAGCAAGGCATCTTCAACCTCTGGTGGTCGACTAAATGCCGACAAGGCCTGTGCCTTTACCTGGATCAGGCCCTGCATGCCGGCGCGGTGAATGTTCTGACTGGCGGTCTGAATGACGCGGGAATCCGCATCAAAACCCAGAAATCGCCGCTGACATTTACTCATGCCGATTGACCAGCGCGCTTTGGCCTCCTGCATCAAGGCAGCCCAAATCTCTGGCTGGTGCTGCTTCCAACCGGTAAAGCCGTAGGTTTTGCGCTCCAGTCCGGGCGCCTTGTCGGTCGCGATCATCGCACCTTCAATCAGCAAGGTGCCCGAGCCACACATAGGATCAATCAATGCCGCCTGGGGCGCAAAGGTCTGCGGCCAGCCGCAACGCATCAGCAGGGCCGCGGCAAGATTCTCCTTCAAAGGCGCAATACCGGCCTCGGTACGGTACCCCCGCTTGTGCAAGCTGCTTCCAGACAAATCCAGAGCAATGGTAGCCACACCCTTATGCAGTCGGGCATTGATTCGCACATCCGGGTCCTCTTTCGACACGTCTGGGCGCTGCCCTGTCCTGGCGCGAAAATAATCAACAACCGCATCTTTCACCTTGACCGCCCCAAAATTGGTGTGGCGTATTTCCTTGCTTTCACCGGTAAAATCCACCACAAAACGGGCGTCTTGAGCGAGGTGTTCATGCCAGGCGATCCCAAGCGCCAGCTGATACAAATCTTCCGCGTTCTCGATCCTTGATTCGCGCAGCACAAGCAATAAACGATTTGCTAGACGCGACCACATCAAAAGACGATAGGCCTGCTTCAAATCACCGCAAAAAGTGACGGCCGCAACCGTCACCTTACAAGGCAAATCGGTCAGGGCAGTAATCTCCTCGGCCAGCAAGGTTTCTACGCCCTTGGGACAGGTAAGCACAAAGTTAAAACAGGCGGGGTCATTAGGCATTGGCAATGGCTCGTCAGAGATGAAATTGACCGGAATGTGACGCGCTTAACAAAAACACACGTATCAAAGCACTTAAGAACCGCTCAAAAAGTGCACAAATAAAACTATAAAAACAAGTGGTTAGTGCCACTAATAACCAGAAAGACTAAAAATGGCATTTATATACAAAATTAATCATGTACATCGAAGCATAAATTCGCTTAACTCGACAGTGAGGCGAGGATGTCAGTCCCGCCTCACCTTCCGAAGACCGATACCTGATCAAGCTCAAAAGGAGGCCAAGCAGCTCTTGATCATTGTGGATTCACACGCAATTCGCCTTACAAAAATCAGGATTGAATGAGGTTTTACAAGAATGAGAAAACTCAAGCGTGACCCTTCAGAACGTGCCTACAAACGTGGTTATATGGCAGGCGTCAACGGTAAATCAAAATCACAGTGCCCAGCAGACTCCCCCGCAGTAAAACAGGAATGGCTCAATGGTTGGCGTGACGGACGCCAGGACAATTGGGACGGTTACGTCGGAATATCAGGAGTGCATAAGCTACCGGGCATTACCGCCTAACTAATTCAACATAGATCACTGATGCGAGATTTCTCTGGTACTCGCCATACGAAGGTCACCGACCTTAGGTAAACCCGCTTCACGCGGGTTTATTCGTTTTACAGCTGACATCGTTCGCAGGATTCGCGACTGTACTATCACCACAGCCCAACTTCTGCCAGGCATCAATCGCCTCTACCGCCGATTTGATCAGTGCCGGACCCCGGTAAATAAACCCGGTATACACCTGTATCAAGGAAGCACCTGCAGCGATTTTCTCGACCGCGGACGCGGCATCACTCACGCCCCCCACACCGATAATAGGCACGGCGTCACCCAAAACTTCTTTGAGCTGACGAATAACCGCCGTTGATTTGGCGCGCACCGGCAAACCGCTCAACCCTCCGGCTTCACGTGCCAGCGGGTATCCCTCCACACCCTCACGAGAAACGGTGGTATTGGTTGCAATGACCGCGTCCATACGATGCTCAAGAAGCGCCTTTGCTACCAGCGCCACTTCATCCGGCAGCATATCGGGCGCGATCTTCACCGCCAGCGGAACATAGCGGTCATGCTGCACTTGCAACCGGCCCTGCTCTTGTTTGATCGCCGCCAGCAGTTCATTGAGCGAGTCACCAAATTGCAATGAGCGCAGACCGGGAGTATTGGGTGATGACACATTCACCGCAATATAGTCTGCCCGCGGGTATGCCTTACGCACTCCGATCAGGTAATCCGAAGTAGCGTCCTCGAGCGCGGTTGAAGCATTCTTGCCCACATTGATTCCCAACGGCCCCTGGTATCTTGTTGTCGAGAGATTTTCCAGCAACCGCTCAATGCCCTCATTATTGAATCCCATCCGGTTGATGATGGCATCCAACTCACGAAGCCTAAAGAGGCGTGGCCTCGGGTTTCCGGGCTGCGGCTTTGGCGTAACCGTTCCAACCTCAATAAACCCGAATCCCATGGCTGCAAGCCCGTCGACGTGGGCAGCGTTCTTGTCCAGCCCTGCGGCCAACCCTACCGGATTCTTGAAACGAATACCCATCACCTCCACCGGACACTCAGGTATTGCAGGGCCAAACAAACCAGAAATACCTAGCCGCTCACCGGCACTCAAAAGATCCAGCGAAAGATTATGGGCAACCTCGGGCGGCAGGGTAAAAAGCAGTTCGCGCAGCAACTTGTAAGACATGTCCACACCTCAGACCATCACGTCCGTTGGAGAATTCCGCAAAAGTGGGGGGCATTATACTGCAATCGGCAACGAGCGCGACATCGCAAGCAGGCTTCAAATGCAGTGAACCCAGCGTTGTCACTCAGGTGTCAACTTATTAACGCCCATCCCCTTGAGAGAGCAATCAAGACCCTGCCGGAATGCGCCATTAAATTGACAATAAATGACGCGACTGTAATTTTATCCACGTTAGCTGTGGATAACTTTGTTGAAAACCGGCAAAAAACGATTCTCAAGCCGCAATAATTGGGGAGCCGGTACAGATTGTATGTTTTTTGACCACCTAATTATATTGTTATAAATCAACGACATACCGGCAAACATAACCCAACTCATTGAGATTAATAGGGTTTCAGGCAGTGGCTGCCGAGACAGAATCCACACTGACAACCACACTGTTCGCTTAAGGCGCGGCCGCCCATGGCTGTCAACTGGGTTATACTGTTGATCATTGGCTCAAGGCGCCCAATCAGGGTGCCCGCAATCATTTTTTCGACGCCACGTCCTGTATCTTCGCTGCCAGTAACAAGCGCAGACAGGCATTACTTCAGGTTAATTGAAGCATGCACGGACCCGCTGACCACCACGACCATCGCCACACATCTCACGCACTCCAGCATGACAGATACAATCCGGAGCACACCCGAATAGCCCAAAAAGTGACTCTTGAAGGCATGTTGCTCGATATCGTTATCGGAGTGGCCAAAATAGTGACCGGCCAGCTGAGCTTTTCCCATGCGCTGGTCGCCGATGGTTTACATTCGCTGTCTGATGCGGTGACAGATGTGATGGTGATTGTCATCACCCGTTTCTCACGCCAGGCGCCAGACGATCAGCATCCCTACGGACACGAACGATTCGAAACCCTGGGTACCGTGTTTCTGGGCTGCCTGTTGATTGGCGTAGCCGGTGCCATGGTATGGGACAGCTTCATGCGACTTATTGATGGCAATGCAACGCCATTGCCCACCTGGCCTGCTCTGGTGCTGGCATTCATCAGCATTGTGCTTAAAGAAGCCATATTCAGGTATACCCTTCACTATGGCAAAAAGATCAAGTCCGACCTGGTGATTGCCAACGCCTGGCACAGTCGCTCCGATGCCCTGTCGTCGGTGGTGGTCTTCTTTGCCGTTGCCTTTGCCATGCTGGGCTACCAGTGGCTCGACCTCGCCGCTGCCATCGTTGTGGCGGCCATGGTGGCCAAGGTGGGCCTGGATCTGGCCTGGGACAGCGTCAAGCAACTGGTAGATACCGCTTTGTCACCTGAAGAAACCCAACGCATGAAGGACTTCATTCTGACCAATGACTGCGTCCGAAGCGTTCATGAACTGCGTAGCCGCTTTATGGGCTCACATATGCTGGTAGACCTGCATCTGCTCGTTGATCCTGCTATCAGCGTGTCGGAAGGGCACCAAATCGGCCTGATTGTCACCCGCGACCTTAAACGGGAATTTCCCGATATTTACGAAGTGACCTTTCACATTGATGCCGAAATGGACGAAGGGCACTATGCGACCCACGCGCCCACCGCCAAATTGCCACTAAGACCCGATGCACTTGACCTGCTCAAGCTGCACTGGGAGGACTACCTTCCTTCCGGCGTCGCTGTAAGCTACAAGCTGCACTATCTTAACGAATTGGTTTCGGTGGAAGTTTTTCTGAAAACCGACCAGCCTCAAACGGGCTTGCGTCAGAGGCTGATAGCGGCAGCCAGGGATGTACCCTGGCTGGGAGAGGTAAAGCTCTGGATTCAGAGCCCTTGATTTACTTGGCTACTGTCGCCGAAACAACACCTACTACGCGACGGTTTTTCTGGCGTCCTTCGGCAGTAGCATTGTCAGCAATCGGTTTGGCTTTACCGTAGCCAGCGCTGCTTACCCGATCCGCCGCAATACCCATCTCCTGCACCAGCACCTTGCGCACTGCATCCGCCCGAGCTTGCGACAAGCGTTGATTGATCGCATCCGCGCCGCGATCATCGGTGTGACCTTCAATCACCACTTTGGTATCCGGATACTGCGTCAGGAACTCCGCCAGTTTCTCGACTTCGCCACGGTAGGCGGCAGGAACATCGGCCTTGCCAGATGCAAACTCGACGTTGAGCGACACACTCACGGTGTGTGTCAGTTTGATGGTACAGCCTGTGGCGTCCACGCGGGCTTTGGCAGGCGTATTCGGGCAGGCGTCTGCGGCATCGGCCACGCCGTCACCATCTGCATCCAGCATGCAACCTGAGGCGTCAACAACCACGCCAGGCTGGGTATTGGGGCACTGATCAACATCATCGGCCACACCGTCATTATCCGAATCAGCCTTCAGTGCGCATCCAGCGGCGTCAACCTTCACACCGGCGGGCGTGCCGGGGCAACGGTCGTTGGCATCGATCACACCATCATTATCTGCATCAAGAACGATTTCACATCCCAAGGCATCAACGCGAACGCCCGCTGCAGTGCCTGGGCACTGATCCATCTTGTCATTCACGCCATCGCCATCAGAATCACGCTCGGGTTCTGCTCTGGCGGTGTGACCAAACAAATAGTGCAATCCCAGGCCTGCGGCCGCATCCATGGTTTTGTCAGAAGTGCCGTAAATGCCGCGAACATCGGCACGGGCACTGAGGTTATCCACCAGCTGAATCATCAAACCCGCACCGGCATTAAGCTGATCTTCATCAACGGCAGGCGCATTTTTGGGTTTGAATTTAAGCGCTCCCACGCCAGCGGTTAAATAAGGGCGCACGGTACCAGGATCTGTCAGGTGGTACAGGGCATTAATATTCCAGGGGGTGCCTTTGGGCGAGCTTTCGATTTTGCCGACATTAACCTCTGCCGCCCAGCGGTTGGCAAACTTGTAGCCCAATCCCAGTGAGTACATCAAGTCATCATCCAGTTTGCGATCCTCATCAAACAGGTAGTAACCCGCCATGGGGGAAAGGTAGATTCCGGACGGCTCATCGGCAGACACCAGACTTCCACCCGTGGACAAGATTCCTATCGCAACACACAGTGACACTGATTTTTTCATCCCTAGCTCCATTTATTGAGTTAATTCTCGCGCACTGATTGGCAAAATCATGACAAAGGTCAACTTCTTACCTAATCAATTTGTCGGCCATTGTACTAGACTAAAAGGCCTCTCGCGATACGAACTATTACATAGTGTTGCAATTCGCCGCGATAACAGGCTTCCTCTAACCTATTAACTGTCCTTTAAGTGCGGCAATGCTGTCTCTCACCTGGGCGGCCTTCTCGAACTGCAGCTCGCCTGCATAACGGTACATTTCATCTTCAAGTCGCTTGATCTCTTTTGTCAGCTGATCGGGCGACAGGTTTCGCCTTTCATTTTCGGCCCCGACCCCGGATACGGCAGCACTCGCTCTTGAACCTGTTTTTCGCCCCGGAATCACAGCACCTTCCATGATGTCAGCGACCGATTTTTGCAGTGCCTGGGGGGTAATGCCGTGCTTTGCATTGAATTCGATCTGCTTGTTACGGCGGCGTTCGGTTTCATCCATGGCTCGCTGCATGGAACCGGTGATACGATCCGCATAAAGAATCGCTTTACCGTTAAGATGTCGGGCGGCACGCCCAATGGTCTGAATAATCGAACGCTCGGAACGCAGAAAGCCTTCCTTGTCCGCATCAAGAATGGCCACCAGCGACACCTCGGGCATATCCAGCCCCTCGCGCAGCAAGTTGATACCCACAAGCACATCAAACTTGCCCAAGCGCAGATCACGAATGATTTCAACCCGTTCTACGGTATCGATATCGGAGTGCAGATAGCGAACCCGTACCCCGTGTTCGAGCAGAAAATCGGTCAGATCCTCGGCC
>JBFHRO010000076.1:0-13967 GCA_041591635.1 Oleiphilaceae bacterium
CAGCGCTACAGCGCGCGACGAGTTCAAGGCGTATTTTGAGGCGCTGGACTATTACGGCCAGTAGGCAGTGCCCTGCGACACCAGGCTAATCGCCGGGCATCAGGCTGCAGACGGAGGGGGGGAGAGTAGTCGCCATGGGTTGTGGGCCAAACAGGCCCGTCAGAAACGCCTCCACACAGGCAAAGACCTCCTGCGCAATCGCGCCACGCACGATACCGTGCTGATGATGACGTATTTCCCGGTAGCTTTTGTTCCTCGACCCCAGACGGCGATAAATCTCGCGTCCACTGCGCACATCCACTTTCGGATCATCTTTGGCATGAATCACCAGCGCCGGCACCTGCACCGAGGGCAGTGCCCGCTTCACCTGGCGCATCAACTGCTGAATCCGGGCAATACTGGCAACGGGACAACGCAAGTAGTTGATATGCGGATTGTCGGCATGATTGGTGACAAAGGGCTTGCTCCATCGCGCCAGCCCCACGTGAACCAAAAGCCCATTGAGGCGCCGTACCGGCTCGGCAAACCGGGCCGAGAATTTGGCAAACTTCAAGGGCGCACTGATGCTGATGAGGGCGGCAAAGGCATCGGGCGCCTGAATCACCCGCCGCATGGCAATGGCCGCGCCGGTCGAAAACCCGGCCGCCACTATCTCGTCACAGCAGGTTTGCAAGATGCGATAGCCCTGCTCTACCGAGGCCTCCCACTCCTGCACCGAACGCGTTGCCAGATCAATGGCAGAAGTGCCATGACCCGCCATGCGCGGGGCATACACTGTGTACCCTTGGGCGAACAGAAACTGCGCCCATTCGCGCACTTCCTCTGGCGCCGCCATCAGACCATGCACCAGCAACACCCCCACCCGCTGCTCGGGCCGCCACAGCAAAAAGGGCTCACCGACGGTTTTGGGCTTGGTTTCACCTTCGAGATAAAACTGCGCGTAGTCGCGATGAAAAGCCTCCAGCTCCTGCGTCAGCAGCCGCTGGCGCAGATCGTCCGCAGTACCAGTGTCGAAAGTCGCCGGGGCGCTCTGGCTCATGTAATGCTGTAAGCCGCAAAGGCGGTGTAAATCATGGCGTAGTGGCAGCTTGCACCGATCAGCACCATCACATGAAACAGCTCATGAAAGCTGAAAATACCCGGCAGCATCAGCGGGCGGCGCATGGCATAGAAAATGGCTCCGGCCGTAAACGCGGCCCCGCCCACGAACAGCAGGGTTTCCTGGGTGATGGTCATGGAGGCCAGCACCTGCTTCATCGGCAACACCAAGAGCCAGCCCATGGTGAGGTAAATAGCGGTAAACAACACCCGCGGGGCGCGCGGAAAGAATATCTGCGACAGCACACCAAACGCCACCAGGCTCCATTGAATGGCAATCATGGGCACACGCCAGTCGTCATCCATGAAGAAATAGCAGACCGGGGTGTACGACCCCGCGATCATGATGAAAATGGCAAACCTGTCCATGCGACGCCAGAACGAGATCTCGTTGTCCTGCTTTTTGAACGCGTGATACAGGGAGCTGGCCAAAAACAGAAACACCACCGACAGGCCGTAGATCAGGGCCATTACCATCAGCGACGCTGAGCCGCCAGCTTCAAGCAGCAGAAAGAGCGTGCCGATTGCCGCGGCAATCATGCCCGCCAGATGAGAGTAGAAATTAAACGCCTCTTGAGAACGAACCAAAGCAAACCTCGCCTTTGCAATCTGTCATCGTTATTGTCATGGTCGCGCTCTACCTTGAAGCGCCGGGGCGGCAGCCGGAAGAGCACACACAGGGGTCACAACTTGCGGCAAGCGGCATCCACAAACATTGACAGGTATCAAGGTTTACACAGGGAAACCTGGCCCGACCCGAGCGACTCAGACCTTGCGCACAAATTCCGACTTCAGGCCCATGGCGCCGATTCCGTCGATTTTGCAGTCAATATCGTGATCGCCCTGCACCAGGCGAATGTTCTTCACTTTGGTGCCTACTTTCACCACTTGCGATGAACCCTTGATCTTCAAGTCCTTGATGACTGTCACCGTGTCGCCATCGGCCAACGGATTGCCATTGGCATCCCGCACCACTGCGGGGGCCTCTGACTCCACACTGGCAACTACCGACCACTCGTGAGCACACTCCGGGCAAACATAGTTACCTGCGTCTTCGTAGGTATATGTCGAATCACACTGGGGACAAGAAGGTAATGCATTCATGGCGCTGGCTCCTTTTGCCAAGACAAGGGCTTAAACCCGGGAGCATACCGGCAAAGGGAGGACGCTGCCACGCCGGAAAGCTTCGACTAGGCGCGCTGAAACTGTTCGACCAGGCGCTTTTGACGTTGGGCATGTTCGGCCAGGGCACCTACCAGTTCCTGGGCCTGCAACGCATTTTTCGTCGTGCCGTCGGCCAACCCGCTGATCTGGTTAACGTTTTTACTTATCTCTTCGGCCACCGCGCTTTGCTCTTCGGAGGCGCTGGCGATCTGAATACTCATATCGGTAATGCTGTGTATGGCATGGGAGATTTCTTCCAGCGCCGTGCCGGTTTTTTCAATGCCCTCCACACTGCTTTGCACCAGCTTGTGACTATTGCCAATGGTATCCACGGCCGTGCGGGTACCAGCCTGCAGCTTGCCGATCATGGCCTCGATTTCCGACGTGGATTGCTGGGTGCGCTGCGCCAGGGTACGAACTTCATCGGCCACCACGGCAAAGCCTCGCCCCGCCTCCCCGGCGCGGGCCGCTTCGATGGCGGCATTGAGGGCCAGCAGGTTGGTTTGCTCGGCAATCGAGCGAATCACGTCCAGTACGGAACCTATGCTTTGGCTTTGATTCATCAAATCCTTGACGATCGCGGCCGACTGATCCATATCCCGGGTCAGGGCGGCATTGGCTTCAATGGCTTTGCGGGCAATACTTTGACTGTCACGGGCCAAGTGTTGAGCATGCTCGGCCATGTTGGACGAGCTTTCGCAGTTACGCGCAACATCCATAAATGAGGCTGTCATTTCTTCAATGGCCGAAACCAGCTGGTGAATTTCGCTTTGCTGATGGCGGGCACTGTCGGCGGTAGACTGCATCAGCTCGGCCGCCTGGTTCGATATGGATCCCATTTGCACACTGGAATCCTTGACCCGCCCGATAACGCTGCGCAGTTCCGAGCGCGTCATTTTCATCGCCAGCCCGATTTGCCCGACCTCATCGCGGGCACCGCTATAGATGTGTGCCATCAGGGGGTTGTGATAGATCTCGCGCGTCCAGGCCGCCAGATCCCGCAAGGGCTTGCCGGCGCAATATTGCAGGGCAGCACTGACGATCACCGACGCCACGACCGCCAGCGAAGCCACCACAGGCTCGCCATACCAGAGGGCGCAGGCCGCTACCGGTGCACTCCCCAACAGCGACGCCACTGCCATGCGCACCCACAGGGGCAGTGAGCCAAAGTGCCAGCCACAGGGGTTTTTGCCTTGTGCCAGCGCCTCGTACGCTTTCTCGGCGCGGGCCACCCGCTCGGCCTTGGGAACAAAACGTACCGACTGGTATTCGGCCACCTGCCCGTTTTCCTTGATGGGGGTCACGTAGGCATCGACCCAGTAATGATCCCCGCTCTTGGCGCGATTTTTCACGATCCCCATCCAGGCCTTGCCGGCCTTGAGGTGCTTCCACAGATCCTCAAATGCCGCAGGCGGCATGTCGGGGTGGCGTACCACATTGTGGTTTTTCTTCAATAACTCCTCGGGCGAAAACTCGGCTACCTTGCAGAAGTCATCGTTGACGTAGGTGGTAATGCCTTTGAGATCGGTGGTAGAGAGAATGTTATCGGAGGGTGAAAAGGTTTTTTCAACATGGGTGATCGGGTGATTGAGTTTCATTGTTTAGGGCCTACAGCAGAATCACTACCAACCCCGCCAACAAAGCAGTCCATCAACAACCGCACTGGACGAAACGACTCGAATAGTTGCAGTGCACGGCGGGCACAACGGAATCGAATTTCCAGTCTAGACCAGGGAACTACCCCCAACCAGGCAATACCCTACCTCATAAGCACATGTACTTATAACCAACAGCAAAACACAGGCTTGCCTTTGGCCGTTTCAGCCACGCACAAACTGATCGACCAGCCGCTGCTGCTGCCCGGCCTGATTCGTCAGGTTGCTTACCAGCTTTTGCGCCTGCACGGCGTTTTGGGTTGTGCCATCGGCCAGCCCACTGATACGGTTGACGTTTTTGCTTACCTCTTCGGCCACGCAACTCTGCTCCTCCGAGGCGCTGGCAATCTGCAGGCTCATGTCGGTAATGGCATGCACTGCCGAGGATATTTCTTCCAGTGCCTGACCGGTTTTTTCGATACCCTCCACACTGCTTTGCACCAGCTTGTGACTGTTGTTGATGGTATCCACCGCCGTACGGGTGCCGGTTTGCAATTTGCCGATCATGGCTTCGATTTCCGACGTGGATTGCTGGGTGCGCTGAGCCAGGGTACGCACCTCGTCGGCCACTACCGCGAAACCGCGACCGGCCTCACCAGCCCGGGCCGCCTCAATGGCGGCATTGAGGGCCAGCAGATTGGTTTGCTCCGCAATCGAGCGAATCACATCCAGAACCGAACCGATACTCTGACTTTGGTTCATCAAATCCTTGACGATGGCCGTGGATTGATCCATATCCCGCGTCAGGGCCGCATTGGCCTCAATCGC
This sequence comes from Oleiphilaceae bacterium, assembly GCA_041591635.1. Classification (GTDB taxonomy): domain Bacteria; phylum Pseudomonadota; class Gammaproteobacteria; order Pseudomonadales; family Oleiphilaceae; genus JACKOD01. Next base: position 4,686 of record JBFHRO010000076.1, read on the forward strand.
CTTGCGGGCGATGGTCTGGCTTTCACGAGCCAGCTTTTGCGCATGTTCAGCCATGCTGGATGAGCTTTCACAGTTGCGAGCCACATCGTGAAACGAGGCGGTCATCTCTTCAATCGCAGAAACCAGCTGGTGGATCTCGCTTTGTTGCCGCTGTGCACTGTCGGCGGTCGCCTGCATCAAGGTCATGGTGCTATCTGCCGCACCCTGGATCTGCTCGGTGGAATCCTTAAGACGCCCGATCACACTGCGCAACTGCAAGTCGGCCATGTGCATGGTGAGGTTGATTTGCCCCACCTCATCGGTCGAGCCACTGTAAATGTGGGACATCAAGGGGTTGTCATAGCGTGCCCGCGACTTTTCTGCAAGCTCACGCAAGGGTTTGCCTGCCTGGCGCTGCAAGCCAAGGGTGGCCAGCACTGTCGCGGCCAGCGCCACCAATAACACCGGTTCGCCGTACCAGAGCGCCGCGCCCATCAGGGGAATGCCGCCCAGCAGCGATGCCAACCCCATGCGCCCCCACAAAGGCAGGGAACCCAGGCTGGCACCAAAGGGTGGCTTGTCCTCTTTGAGCGCCTTGTAGGCTTTTTCGGCCCGATCGATAATGGCCGCCTTGGGCACAAAGCGCACCGACTGGTATTCGGCAATCTGCCCGTTTTCCTTGATGGGGGTCACATAGGCATCCACCCAATAGTAATCGCCATTTTTGGTACGGTTCTTGACTGGCCCCATCCACGACTTGCCGGCTTTGAGCGTCGTCCACAAGCTTTCAAAGGCGGCCGGCGGCATGTCGGGATGGCGCACCACATTGTGGTTTTTCTTCAGCAATTCCTCACGGGGAAAGCCCGCCACTTTGCAAAAATCATCATTGACGTAGCTGATTGCCCCTTTGAGGTCGGTTGTCGACAAAATGTTATCCGAGGACGAGAACTTGATTTCGACATTGGTAACCGGCAAATTGATTTTCATTCCTGGCAGCCCCTTACAGACAACAGACAACAGACAACAGACAACAGACAACGGGCGCCACGCACCGACGCACCAAAACAGGATGAAATTTGACATACATCAAAAAACAAGATTCCTGCGCTAACTTAAGGAGTTAACGCGGCCGTTGACAATAGGTATCTATACTTAACCCGCAGGGTGCACCTCCGGGCACCCACTCACCTTTCTGGTAACCGGACCCTCTCTATGACAGACACCACCGCCAAACCAGGCCATGCCACCACAGCCATTCACGGCACCCGATTACGTGATGCCTTTGGCAGCCCGCGCATGCCCCTGTACAGCACCACCACCTTTGCCTTCGACACCACAGCGGCTTTGCTCGATACCATTGAAGGGCGCACCCCTCACGGCATGCTCTATACCCGCTTTGGTAACAACCCCAGCATTCTTGCCCTGGAAGAAACCCTCGCGGGGCTGGAGCATGCCGAAACGGCACTGGCCTTTAGTGCCGGCATGGCCGCACTGACGGCGCTCTTTGTGACTCATGGGCGTGACGGCATTGTGTGCATCGGCGAAATCTACGGCGGCACCTTCGAACTCCTGAGCCGCCAACTGCGGCTGCTTGGCATCCACACGCAGTTTCTGCCGCAATTCGACGGCAAGTCATTTCAGCAAGCATTGGCAGGCGGAGAAACCGGGCGCAAACCGGGACTGGTGTTTTTCGAAACACCGGCTAACCCCACCTTGCGCCTGCAGAACATAGCCCTGATCAGTGAGGCGGCCCACGCCAGCGGCTGCCTGGTGGCCGTCGACAGCACCTTCGCCACGCCCGTCAACCAAAGACCGCTGCTGCTGGGGGCCGACATAGTGATGCACAGCGCCACCAAGTACCTGGGCGGTCACAGCGATCTCACCGCCGGCGCCCTGATGGGGTCAAAGGCGCTGCTCGACCCCATTCGCGCCTGGCGCAAGAATCTGGGCAGCAACATCGCCCCCGACATTGCCGACCGGCTGTTACGCAGCCTTTATACGCTGGAACTGCGCGTTCAACGCCATAACCAGAATGCATTGGCGGTGGCGCAGGCCATGGCATCCCATGCGGCGGTGAGTGCCGTACATTACCCCGGACTGCCCGACTTCATCGACCACCCGTTGGCCTGTACGCAAATGCAAGGCTTTGGCGGCATAGTGGCGCTGGAGGTCGGTCACACAGCGGCCGACGCCGCCAGGGTGGCAGATAAGTGCAAACTGTTTCGGCTGGCGCCGAGCCTGGGTGGCGTGGAAAGCCTGATTACCCAACCCTGCACCACCACGCACCACAGCCTGAGCCCGCAAGAGCGCCAGGCCCTGGGCATCAAGGACAGTCTGTTACGCCTGTCAGTCGGGCTTGAAGCGTCAGAGGATCTGATTGCCGATCTGCAGCAGGCGTTGCGGGACACGCCATGCTGATCGGCAGACGGGGGAAACGAGAGAGGCTCAGCTCATCGCCGAGAGCACAAGAAACTCTTCATTGCGATCAATCACCAGGTAGCGCGACAAATCCGCACCGCTGGCCACCTCGTTGGTCATGCGGTTGAGGTAGGGATCGGCCTGCTCGGTGGTAGGGGGCGTGCTGCCTTCCCCGGAGAGGCTCGCCACAATCATCAGCTGCCACTCCTTGCTGATGGAATCCGCCTCGGCCACCAGGGCCGCAAAGCTGCTGATTTCCTGTGGCAGCTTGTCGACACACATCACCGGCACCAAGTGGCCACGATACTCCTTGGCCTTCTTGCTCTTGTTGCTTTTGACATCGCTGGTACCGGCAAACAAAAACAGCAGGCGCTGGGCATCGGCCTGCTGCTTGCTCGCATCGAGGAGTTCCTGAAAATTACTGATCATGCTGTACCGCCCTGTGTCGATTGAAGTGGCTCAAGGATAAATACCTCGGCCAGTGGAAACAAGCGCTTTTCCTGGAAGGCTCGCCACTGCCCGGAGTCCAGAAATTTGCGCTTTTTTTGCGTCAAATTCGCCAGAAGTGCGGCCCACTATCCAAAAAACGCAAATTTTGTCTACTTTTCGCACTTTTTGTCATTGCTTATTGTCAAATGATCTACACTCAAATCAGACCCCTCCTCTGCCAACCGAACAAGGCGAACACTCCGCAATGCTGCGAATAACCTGGCTACTGGTATGTTTGAGCTGTATACCAGTGGCGCTTCACGCTCAAACCATTGAATGGACCGATATCGATTTACCCCCGTTGCACGCGATTACCGATGGTCCCTACAAGGGTCAGGGCATTACGGACCAGCTGACCGGGCTACTGGCGAAACATCTGCCCCAATTTGAACACAAACGCTCAATCATCCCCAGCAAGCGTGTGCTTTACATGCTCGAAAAAGGGCAGTCCATCTGCAATCCATCAACCAAAAAGACCCCGGCGCGGGAAGCCATTATGTACTTCTCCATTCCCAGCGTATTTATCAGGGGCGTGGGTATCACCACCACGGTCAAAACGACCGGCGAATTGCCGGGCACCCGATCGCTGCAGGCCATTCTGGAGGCCAGATACAAGGTGGGCATTGAAGCCGGGCGATCGTACGGCCAACGGGTTGATGCGGTGCTCGCACGCTTTGCCCACTCGCCGCAACTCATTGATCGCGCCACCGAAAACGCCTATGAAGGCTCGGTGCGCATGCTGCTCAAAGATCACGTGCATTATGTGCTGGGCTATCCGATGGAATTCAGCTATACGCTTACCCGTCTCGACGCGCCCCAAAAACTGCGGTTTTATCCCCTTGAGGAAGAAGATGCTTTCACCATGTCGCACGTTGCCTGCTCGAAAACCCCCGAGGGACTGGCGATCATCAAACTGATCAATGAGCGCCTGCGGGAATTGCGGCCAACGCCGCCATACCGGGCCATTCTCGAGCGCTGGCAACCTGCGAACATCATAGAGGAATACCGTGCCGCCTACGACCAGCAGTTTCTCACTGTTCTGGAATAGGCGGCCCGCGAGGATCAGTCCGTCAGCTTCAGCGTCTTGAGCGTTGCCGTTCGCACCGATTGCAGCAAGTCCGGATTCTCGATCAGGGACTGACCAAAAGACGGCATCATCGCCTTCAGGCGTGCCTGCCAGGCTTCACTGGCCAGGCGCTCCTTGAAGCAACGCTCGAGCACCCCCAGCATCGCATGCACCGCAATGGATGCACCCGGCGAGGCGCCCAGCAAGGCCGCCAGGGTGCCATCGCGCGAGGCGACCAGCTCGGTGCCAAATTCCAGCTTGCCGCTGCCATCCGCATTTTTCTTGATGATCTGAACCCGCTGCCCGGCCTTCGCCAAGGTCCAGTCTTGCGGATCAGCGGAGGGAAAATAATCCTTGAGCGATGCCATTCGGTCTTCATGAGACTGCATGGCTTCACCGATGAGGTACTTGGTGAGGTCCATGTTATGCACCCCCACCGACATCATGGGCACCAGATTTTTGCCCCGCACCGAGGCAAACAGGTCAAAGGCCGAACCTTCCTTCAAGAATTTGGTGGTAAAGCCGGCAAAGGGCCCGAACAGCAAGGCCTTCTCGCCGTTGATGATGCGGGTGTCCAGATGCGGCACCGACATGGGGGGCGCGCCCACGGCCGCCTTGCCGTATACCTTGGAGGCGTGTTGTTGCACAACATCGGGCTTGCGGCACACGAGCCACTGACCACTGACAGGAAAACCGCCGTACCCCTCGCTTTCGGTAATGGCCGACTTTTGCAGTAACGGCAGCGCACCGCCGCCCGCCCCCAAAAATACAAACGCGGCCTTGATCGACAAGGAGGTGCCAGTGATTCGATCCTTGACCCGCACCTTCCAGCTCTGATCATCATAGCGTTCAATGCGTTTCACCCGATTGTTGAGCAAAAGTTCAAAGTTCGGGCTTTGCTGCAAACAGGTGACCATACTGCGGGTAAGGGAGCCGAAGTCCACGTCCGAGCCGTATTCCACCCGGGTAGCCGCCACCGGCCCTGTGCCATCCCGCCCCCGCATGACCAGCGGCATCCATTCTTCTATCACTTTCGGATCTTCGCTGTAGCGCATGTCCTTGAACAGGTGGTGGGCACTGAGCAATTCGTAACGCTTGCGCAAAAAAGCCACATTCGCCTCACCCCAGACAAAGCTCTGGTGCGGCGTGGGGTTAATGAATTTTTGAGGGGCCGGGAGGATTTTTTCGTTGACCAGGTACGACCAGAACTGCAACGACATCTCAAAGGCCGCATTGATCGACAGGGCCCGGTCGATCTCAACGCGACCATCAGGCATCTCGGGCGTGTAATTGAGCTCGCAATACCCGGCATGCCCGGTGCCGGCATTGTTCCAGCCATCGGTACTTTCATGGGCAACATGATCCAGCCGTTCCACCATGACAATTTTCATAGAAGGGTCGAGTTGCTGTAGCATCATACCCAGGGTAGCGCTCATGACGCCCCCGCCGACGAGCACCACATCTGCTTTTTTAACACTCATGGAATTTCGCCTTTCACTGATTTAAAGGGTTAAATAAATCGGGGCGTCAATTATGCGGGATCGTCGCCTCGGGGCAAAGGACATTAGTGTGTCTGCCTGCGCATTTTCATGGCCAATTGATCCAGGCCAAAACGCGGCCCCGCGGCATTTCCTCCGCCGTCCTCCCGATATCCCGCTACACTGAAAAGCGGGGCAGGTCAGGGCACGCGACCTTCGCACCCGCCACTGCACCTACAGGCTTGTGCCGGAGGCTTCGACATGCACACACCCGTCAATCTGCCCCCCGCTCCCCGCGTGATGATCTTTGACTGGCATGGCACCCTGGTCGACACCCACGACGCCATGTTCAGTGCGATGGAAGACATGCTGCCGCTGCTCGAAGACCTCAATCTGGTGGAGGCGTTACTGCCCGAAGAAGCGTGCAAAACGCCAGACGATGCAAGACTGGTACGCTACATCCGGATTTTTCGCCGCCTGCATCCACGTATCCTGGCCGAGCGCCGGGTGTCGCGCACCGACATCTTCAACGCTATTTTTGGCGACAATACCGAAGCCAAAAGCATTGCCCACATGGCCTACAACCGTTGCTATCGCAAGTATTACGGCCAGGTCAAACCCTTTCAGCTGGGGGTATTTGACTATCTGGTGGCACTCAAAAAACTGGGCATCAAGCTGGCCGTGGCGACCAACCGCAGCCGCGAATTTCTCGACCACGAGCTGCTCATTGTGGACGAGGGGCGCTGGGCCGGTCTGTTTGACGCCACTATTTGTGCCGATGACGTGACCCACTACAAGCCCGCCCCCGATGTTCTGCTGGCAGCTATCGCTGCTCTGGCCGAAAAACCCGGCCCGCACATCTGGTATGTAGGCGACAGCTATGTCGATATGGTCACGGCCAGCCATGGCGGAATAACCCCGGTGTTCTACAACGGGGCGCGCTGGGAGCCCGCCTGGTTTGATGCCACGTTCGGGAACGACAAACACCTGCAGCCAGCCGCCATTACCGATAGCTTTGAAGCCCTGATGGATCTGCTGGAGCAACAGCAAACCCGCCAGCCAAGCCTGTTCGCGACCCCGGTGGCACAGGTGCGACCCACACCCTACCCGGCACCGCAGGCCCCGCCACCGCGCATTGAGCCCGACTGGCATCCGGCGCTGGCCAAACTTCCTGCGCCGGTGGTGATTCTGTTTGACTGGCACGCCACCCTGGTTGACACCCTCGATGCCATGTACCACGCGGTCGATGACATGCTGGTCGAATTCGCCGATCTGGGCCTGACGCAGCGCCTTGTCTGCCCCAAGACCAGCAAATCACCGGAAGATGCCCGCCTGGTGGAATACGTACGGCAATACGCGGCCCTGCATCCAAAAATCAAAGCCGATCGCAAGATCTCCCGCACCGACATTTTTGAGGTGCTTTTCGGGGATGATCAGGAAGCCAAGCAGATGGCCCACAAGCGCTTCAATCATCACTATCGCAAGCATTATGGCAACGTCTTGCCCTTCGAACCCAAGGTCGCGTCACTACTGGGCGGCCTGCGTGGGCTGGGAATCGTGGTCGGCGTGATTACCAACCGCGACCGGGAATTTTTTGAACACGAACTGGCCTGCGTGGAGGGCTCGGGCTGGGCGCACCTGTTTGACACCACGGTGTGCGGTGATGACACCCTGCTGCGCAAACCGCATCCCGACCAGCTGTTGAAAGCCATGGCCAATCTGAGCCAGGCGCCGGGCCGGGAGGTCTGGTACGTGGGTGACAGCACCACCGATGTTATCTCTGCCAAAACCGCGGGAATTACCAGCATTTTTTTCAATGGCGCGCAGTGGGATCTGCCCTGGTTGCAGAAGATCTTTCCCGGCAACGAACGCTATCCGCACAAACCGGACGCGGTGGTGAATGACTTTTCAGAGTTTTGGGCGCTGGCCCTCGCCTGCCGCGACAAAAAAGGCGATCACCGTGATCGCCTTTTCTATCCGCAAAGACCTTGAGAGCCTTGAACGCTCCCAGGTATACGGGATTCAGATATTGCTGTTGATAAAAGCCGTCAGCTGCGACTTCGATAGCGCGCCCACCTTGGTGGCATCGACATTGCCGTTTTTGAACAGCATCAGGGTGGGAATGCCGCGGATATTGAATTTGGGCGGTGTCTGGTCATTTTCATCAATATTGAGCTTGCAGATTTTCAGGCGACCATCATATTCGTCGGCGATTTCTTCCAGCACCGGGGCAATCATCTTGCAGGGGCCGCACCATTCGGCCCAGTAATCGACCAGCACAGGGCCATCGGCCTGAAGCACTTCTTTTTCAAAGGTATCGTCAGTTACATTGATGATTTTATCGCTCATGGTGCTGCCCTGTAGAGTTAAGAAAAAATGTCATCCCATGAAAAACCCGACGAAGGTACAGGCACCAGGGATGCAGGTCGCAGTCTCTCTTTTTTCGCCGCTGGCAGGTGTCGAATCAGGAAAGATTGGCCTATGATTATCGCACTACTATATAGGCTTGCCAGAGGATTTCAAGCAACGTGGAAGTAAAGGCGCCCGAATCCGAACCCGACAATCAGACCATTGCCGCCATTGATCTTGGCTCCAACAGCTTTCACATGATCGTTGGCCGCAAGGCCCAGGGCGAGGTACGCACGCTCGACAAACTCGGTGAAAAAGTGCAGCTGGCCGCCGGACTGGATGAAAACCACATTCTCAGCGAAGAAGCCCAGCAGCGCGCACTGGAGTGTCTCAGTCGCTTCGCCCAGCGCATCAAGGGGCTGCCTCAGGGCTCGGTTCAGGTGGTGGGCACCAACGCCCTGCGCATGGCAAAAAACGCCCAGATGTTCATCGACCGGGCCGAGGCCGTACTGGGTCACCCGGTGGATATCATTGCCGGACGCGAAGAAGCCAGACTCATCTACCTGGGCGTATCGCACCAACTGGCCGACGACGACGGAAGGCGCCTGGTGATCGACATTGGCGGGGGCAGCACCGAATTCATCATCGGGGAACGCTTTGAAGGCAAGGTCCTCGAGAGCCTGCACATGGGGTGCGTGTCCTATCGCGAACGCTTTTTTGACGACGGCAAAATTTCCCGCGACAACCTGCGCAAGGCCATTACCCAAGCATCCAGAGAATTGCTCAACATCAACAAGAGCTTTCGCAAGATGGGCTGGGCCAGTTGCGTCGGCTCGTCCGGCTCGGTCAAGGCCGTGCTGATCGCCGCCAAGACCCTTCGCCCCGAGAAGGACGAACTCACCCCCGACACCATGAACCAGCTGTTCGACACCCTGCTTAAACTCGGCCACATCGACAAACTGACCGAACTGGGCATTAAAAAGGAACGCTGCAGCATTTTTCCCGCCGGCTTTGCGATTCTCAAGGCCTGCTTTGAGGTGCTGGGCATTGACCGCATGACCTTTTCCGACGGTGCGCTGCGCGAGGGATTGCTGTACGACATGCTGGGCCGCATTCAGCATGAGGATGTGCGCGAACGCTCCATCAGCGCCATGCAGGAGCGCTATCACGTTGACAAGGTTCACGCCCAGGCGGTGGAATACACCGCCCTGGCCGCCCTGGAACAGGTCAAATGCGACTGGAACCTGGAGTCGCCCCTGTTCGCCGACCTGCTTCGCTGGGCCTGCCGCATTCACGAGGTGGGCCTGGTGATCTCCCACACCCAGTACCACAAACACGGCGCTTACATGGTGCAGCATTCCGACATGGCCGGCTTTAGCAAGCAAACACAAACCGCCATGGCCATTCTGATTCGCAGCCACCGGCGCAAAATATTGGCGGAGATCTTTGCCGAAGCGCCACCCCCGCTACGCACTCGCCTGATAAAGCTCAGCATTTTGATGC
>JBFHRO010000077.1:0-13785 GCA_041591635.1 Oleiphilaceae bacterium
AGCCCGATGGTCTTGATGTGATGCTTCAGGCCGTTGATCCCAAGATCTATGATGGCTTCGGGAGTGTTTGCCACTTTAAACAAGGTTTCTGTGGCCTTGTTAACCCCTTTGTCCGTTGCCTGTGCTGAGAGTACGACAGCGATTAGCAATTCAAAGGGTGTGCTGTAACGTAACTCGGTTGTGGGCTGGGGTGTTTGTGCCGCCAAGCGGGCAAAAATTTCGGCTCGTTTGACTTTATTCATGGCGGACTCTGCATGTGTTCTGCTGTCTTAGCCAATGTTCCCGGTAGTACGCACGCGTTTGCTGCCGGTCGCTGTGTTTGTAAGGCGTACGCTGGTCTGGCGTTTTTTCCAGTGAGCGTCGATGCCGTTTTTGACTGCGATAATCAGTCCCAGTCCCACGAAGGCGCCAGGGGGGAGTACGGCAAACAGAAAATCCGGGTAATTGGTGAATAAATGAATCTGCCAGGTTGCGGCCCCGGGTCCAAACAGTAATTCCATCCCTGTAAAGAGCGTGCCTTGCCCAACAATTTCGCGCAAGGCGCCGAGAATTATCAGAACACCGGTAAAACCTGCGCCCATCATCAAGCCATCCAGTGCCGATGGTAAAAGCGGATTTTTGGCGGCAAAGGCATCGGCGCGACCTAAAATCGCGCAGTTGGTGACAATCAAAGGAATGAAAATCCCCAGAATCTCATAGAGTTCGTAGGTATAGGCCTGCATCAGCAGTTCCGCACAGGTGACAAAGGCGGCAATAATCATGACAAAGGCAGGCAAGCGAACGGCGGCGGGTACAATGTTTCGAATCAGCGACACAGATACATTGGAGCCCAGTAGTACCAGCGTGGTTGCCAGGCCCAGGCCCAGTGCATTCACTACGGTACCAGTGACGGCCAGAAGCGGACAGAGCCCAAGTATTTGAACCAGTGCCGGGTTGTTTTTCCACAGGCCGTTGGCGACTATTTCCTGATAGTTATGGCTCACCTCTGGTCTCCCGATTTGTTCCTGTTGGCTGCTTTATAAAGTGGTCACGATGCTGGCTGAAATACACCAGCGACCGGTGCACTGCACTCACAACGGCTCTGGGCGTAATGGTGGCGCCGGTCATTTGATCAAACTCGCCACCATCTTTTTTGACTTTCCAGCCTTCGGGCAAGGGGTTACTGAGCGATTTGCCTGCAAAACTTCCGATCCAGTCCGATTTTCGGGCTTCGATTTTGTCCCCCAGCCCGGGAGTTTCCTTGTGCTCGACAACCCGGACTCCCAGCAGCGAACCCTGCGTATCAATGGCCGATATAATGCGAATGCTTCCCGAGTAGCCGTTGGGCGCAATCGCCGGAATCACCACGGCAGTAACTTCGCCTTGGTAGGTGGCAATATTGGCCATGGCGCCAGCGGGTAGCGCCAGCGCTTCGGCCTGATCCAATACGCGGGTATCGGCCAGTAAATCGTTGTCGAACAACTTTGCCGGAACGATTTCGAGCAATGCCTTTACCTGTGCCTTGCGCACCTCTTCGGCAATTCGGTCTTTGGTAATGATATGGGTGGTAGCAATGGTGCCTGTGGTAATGATGGCGAAGGCACTCAGACCCAAGGCCGACTTACCGATAGATCGAAGCAATGTGTTCACTCGCCGGCCTCCTTGATGCCACGTTTGGGTTGCGCGTGGCCATAGGCACGAGGTTGGGTGTAAAGATCAATAAGAGGTGCGGCAAAATTCATCAGCAGCACCGAAAATGCAATGGCATCGGGGTAGCCACCCCAGGCACGGATGACAAAGACCAGAATGCCGATTCCTGCGCCGTAAACGAGTTTACCTTTGTTGCTGACGGCGGAAGTTACCGGATCGGTGGCAATAAAAAAGGCACCGAGCATGGTGGCTCCGGCCAGCAAGTGCAAGGGCAGGGGTACAAATCGGTCGGCATCCCAGCCAAAAATCAGTGACATGGCGCTGAGCGCCAGCAGCATGCTTACCGGGGTGTGCCAGGTAAACACGCGTTGCCAGAGTAATGCCAGTCCTCCGGCGAGGAAGGCGAGATTAACCCATTCCCAGCCCAAGGCGATGAAGCTTCCAAACAAGGGGTTGGCAGTGACGGCGGCCGCTGTATTGTGACTGATTTCGTGCTTGTACACATCCAGCGCAGTGGCCATGGTGTAGGCGTCTATTTCCATGGCAGAGCCATTGCCGAAAATGATGGCCAAGGTATCGAAAAAGCCGGGTGATCCCCCTGTCAGGGCTCCCGGTGCGGCCCAGTGGGTCGTCATGGCTACGGGAAAGGACACCAGTACTAGGGCAAAGCCGACCATGGCAGGGTTAAAGGGGTTGTAACCCATTCCCCCATAAAGGTGCTTGGCAACAACAATGGCAAAGCCGGTCGCCACCAGCGATACCCACCAGGGCACAAAGGGGGGCAGCGACAAGCCCAGCAGTACTCCGGTCACCAGTGCGCTGTAATCTCGAAGATAAAACAGCACAGGTTTGCGGCGAAGCTTCAGTACCAGTGCTTCGCAGCCCAAGGCAAGCAAGCTGCACCAGAGCACATTAATGAGATTCCCCCAGCCGAAAAATACGGTCATAACGGCAAGGCCGGGCAGGGTGGCGAGAATGACCATACGCATGAGGTCAGCCGTGCGCCTGGAGCCCTGTGCGTGGGGAGAGGTTAAGCGCATCAATGCCATGTCAGGGAGATTCCTTTACTGCGTTACGGGAATGAACGGCGGGTGGCTGGGCAGTTTCATTGTTGCCCAGGTTCCGGGCTTCGCTCAGGGCCTGCCGGGCTGCGGCAACACGCTCGCGGTTTTTTTCAATGGCGCGTTCGATTTTCTCTACCGTTTCCGGCTTGTTCGCTTTGGCGTCGTCGAGTGTGGCAAGCATGAGCTGGAGTTTTTCTTCGGCTTTGTGCAGTTGCTGTGTCAGTACTTCTATATCCGGCCCTTGAGGTGGTGTCGCCACATTGGTCGCTTTATGCTCGGGATGAGCGGCCAGCTCGGCCTGGATTTTGGCCAGTGCTTCACGACTGCTGACTGTGGCGCTCTCGAGTGCTTCGACTCGATCAGAATTATGCTGTTTGGCGTCTTCCAGCGCGGCGGCCATCTTGTCATATTTGTCCTGCGCCCTGAGCAGCTTCTTTTTCAAGCTCTCAAGATCGGGCGGGGGCTGGCTGGCTTCAGCCGCCACGGCCGTGTTTCTTGAAACGTCATTGTCTGGATTTTTCTTGGCGCTGACGCGTTCGAGTGCTGCCTGTATCTGCGCCGATTTGTCCTGCGATCCTTCTGTGGTGGTTTGTTCCCTTTTGCTGACCTGCGCCTGCGCGGCCGCTTCGGCGCGTTCCCTGCGACGGGCTTCTTTTTCTTCGGCTTCCCGGGCCATGCGTGCCTGGCGGTTCTCAAAGCGTTCGCGGGCGTGGTCGGCTTTTTCTTGCTCTTGTGTCAGCTGGCGAATTTTGCCCTTGGCGACCCGATAGTACTGTACCAATGGAATGCTGCTGGGGCAGACAAAGGCACAGGCGCCACATTCGATGCAGTCAAAGAGATTATGGTGTTCGGCTTTGGCGAACTCCTCGGCTTTGGCAAACCAGTACAGTTGCTGTGGCAACAGCTCGGCCGGGCACGCCTGCTCGCACATGCCGCAACGGATGCAGGCCTGGGCCGGTGGGGGCGCAGGAAGCTCGCGTTGACTTGCCGCCAGCAGGCAGTTGGTCGTTTTGGTTATCGGCACGGTCAGATCGTGCAGGGTAAACCCCATCATCGGGCCGCCGACAATGAGCCGTCCGGTGTTTTCTGATTGGTGCCCGACTTGCGCCAGCAGCCAGTTTACGGGGGTGCCGATCAGTACGTCGAAGTTGCCTGGCTGGGCAATGTGCTCCCCGGTGAGCGTGGTGATGCGGCTGATCAGAGGTCTGCCGAAGGTAATGGCCTGATAAACAGCCGTGGCGGTCGCAACGTTCTGACACATGACGCCAACATCGGCGGGAATCTTGCCGCTGGGAATCTCTTTGCCGGTAAGGATTTTGACTAATTGCTTCTCACCGCCTGATGGGTACTTGGTGGGTAGCGTCACTATCTCAATGCGCGTGCCCTTGGCGGCGGTTTTGAGGGCGGCAATGGCTTCAGGTTTGTTGTCTTCAACGCCAATAATGCATTCGCCGGGGGTGAGAATGTAGGCCATGATTTCCATACCAAGCACCACGTCCCGGGCACGCTCCCGCATCAGCCTGTCATCGGCGGTGATATAGGGCTCACATTCGACGCCGTTTAGAATCAGGGTGTTGACCTTGTCATACCGGGGGGGATGCAGTTTTACCTCGGTAGGAAACCCGGCGCCACCCATGCCTGCGATTCCGGCCTCCCGGATGCGCTCCAGCAGCTGTGCGGGTGTCAGCGTGGCGTAGTCTTCACAGGGGGTCAGTGGACACCATTGCTCCAGCCCGTCGGGCTCAATGATAACGCAGGTATCCAGCATTCCCGACGGGTGCGGGATAGGGTGCAGCCCGATTGCAGTGACAGTGCCAGAGGTAGGCGCATGTACGCAGACACTGATGCGTCCTTGTGCCTGGCCGATTTTTTGCCCTTTGAGCACTTTGTCGCCAGGGCTGACCAGGAGTTTTGCCGGCGCGCCTATGTGTTGCTGCAGGGGTACGATCAGCCGTGGCGGCAACCCCGCCGGTTGAATGGGGTGCGTGTTAGAGCAGGTTTTGCGCTCTTCGGGATGAATGCCGCCGTGGAAATGCCAGAGTTTTCTCATGATGCGCAGGCCTCGTTCATCTTGTCGGTGGCGATGATCTGCATCCGGTTGGCATCTGGCCGGGTCCAGTACCAGTCTCGCAGTGTTGCAGGGACTGGCACCATGTCGATACAGTCCACCGGACAAGGCTCAACGCAAAGATCGCAGCCCGTGCACTCAGAGGCAATCACCGTGTGCATCTGCTTGGCTGCGCCGAGAATGGCATCCACCGGGCAGGCCTGAATGCACTTGGTGCAGCCGATGCACTCGTCTTCACGGATGACGGCAACCAGTTTGCCTTTTTCTTCTCCATGCTCGGCATCCAGCGGCAGCGGTTCCACATCAAGCAGGGCCGCCAGCGCTTGAATGGTAGCTTCACCGCCCGGTGGGCATTTGTTGATGGGGGCGCCGTTGGCGATGGCTTCGGCGTAAGGCTTGCAGCCCGGAAAGCCGCACTGGCCACATTGGGTTTGAGGCAGCAATTTATCAATTTGCTCGGCAATCGGATTGCCTTCAACCCGAAAACGAATGCTGGCAAAGCCCAACAGTGCGCCGAAGGTCAGCGCAAGTCCTACAAGGGCAAGAATGGCGACAACAACAATAGTCATTCCGTGGTAAGCCTTTAAATGTTAACCAGTCCAGAAAAGCCCAGAAAGGCCAGTGACATCAAACCCGCTGTGATCATGCCGATGGAGGCCCCCTTGAAGGCCTGGGGTACGTCCGCAACCGCAATGCGCTCGCGCATGGCCGAGAACAGCACCAGTACCAGGGAAAAACCTACGGCAGCACCAAAGCCGTACAAGATAGACTCAATAAAACCGTTCTCTTTCTTGATATTCAGCAGAGCTACACCCAGTACCGCGCAGTTGGTGGTAATCAAGGGCAAGAAAATCCCCAGCACCCGGTACAGAAGCGGGCTGGTCTTTTTTACTACCATTTCGGTGAATTGCACCACAACGGCAATCACCAGAATGAAGGTGATGGTTTGCAGGTATTCCAGCCCCAGAGGTTTTAGCAGCCAGGTAAAGGCCATGTAGCTGCACAGTGATGACAGGGTCAGCACGAAGGTGGTGGCAAGCGACATACCCATGGCGGTTTCGAGTTTTCCCGATACCCCCATAAAGGGGCACAGGCCCAGAAACTGAACCAGCACGAAGTTGTTGACCAATATGGTACTGACGAGGATTAACAGGTACTCGCTCATTTATCGCTCTTGCTCCGGCACACAGGCCATCTTGAGGTAAAACCAGGCGCTGGTCATTTTACGCGCATGCCCGGTGTGGCGCCATGGTGAGGCTCCAGCAGCCAGATATCCTTGCCTCCGGGTCCTGCAGCCAGCACCATTCCTTCGGATACGCCAAATTTCATTTTGCGCGGTTTGAGATTGGCTACCATCAGTGTGCATTTGCCAATCAGCTGTTCGGGTTGGTAGGCCGTCTTGATGCCGGCGAACACTGTGCGGGTACCGTTGCCAAGGTCGAGGGTGAGCCGCAGCAGTTTGTCGGCACCTTCAACGGCTTCGGCATTGACGATGCGCGCAATGCGCAGATCAACCTTGGCAAAATCCTCGTAGTCGATCTCTGCGCTGACGGGTTCGTGTTGTTGCACTGGCGCTGCCGCGCTTGGGGTAGTGGTCGTATTTGGCGTAGTTTCGACAGACGCTGCTTTCATGGCAGTGATTTTGTCGGGATCGACCCGGGTCATCATGGGGGTAAAGGCGTTGATGCCGTGATTGATGAGCAGGGTGTGACGATCATTCCAGTCAAGCCCCGTATTCAAGAAGGCTTGCGTCTTGTCGGCCATGGCAGGCAGTACGGGTGCAAGATAGACCATGAGCTGACGAAACATGTTCAGCGCATTGGAGCATATGGCCTGCAGTTCAGTTTCTTGTCCGGGTTGCTTTGCAATCACCCAGGGGGCCTTTTCATCGACGTACTGGTTGGCCAGGTCGGCCAGCTCCATGATCATGCGGATGGCCCGGCCGAATTCCCGGGTTTCGTAATGGTTGGCGATGGTATCGCCGGCGTCGATGAAGCGCTGCAACAGGGCCGGCTCGGTGCACTGGGGGGCGAGATTGCCAGCAAAGCGTTTGGTGATGAAGCCGGCACAGCGACTGGCAATGTTGACTACTTTGCCAACAAGGTCGGCATTCACCCGCTGGGCGAAGTCGGTCAGATTCAGATTGAAGTCATCGACATTGGCGTTGAGTTTGGCGGCGAAGTAGTAGCGCAGATACTCAGGGTTGAGGTGCTCAAGGTAGGTACGTGCCTTGATGAAGGTGCCGCGGGATTTGGACATCTTCTGATCGTCGACGGTGACAAACCCGTGGGCAAAAACCGCCGTAGGCGTTCTGAAGCCTGCGCAGCTGAGCATGGCCGGCCAGAAAAGGGCGTGAAAGTTGATGATGTCTTTGCCGATAAAATGATACAGCTCGGCGCTAGAGTCTTTGCCCCAGTAGGCGTCGAAATCGAGATCCTCCCGGCGCGCGCAGAGATTCTTGAAGCTCGCCATGTAACCGATGGGCGCATCCAGCCAGACATAGAAATACTTGCCGGGCTCGCCGGGAATTTCGAAACCGAAATAGGGCGCATCGCGGCTGATATCCCATTCTTGCAGCCCGGCTTCGAGCCATTCGGCCAGCTTGTTGGCGATTTGTTCTTGCAAGGTGCCACTGCGGGTCCAGGTCTTGAGAAAGTCGGTAAATTCGGGCAGGCGGAAAAAGAAGTGCGTCGATGCCTTTTCAATCGGGGTGGCGCCGGAAATGGCGGATTTGGGGTTGATCAGCTCCAGGGGGGTGTAGGTGGCACCACAGGCTTCGCAGTTGTCGCCGTACTGATCCGGTGTTTTGCACTTGGGGCAGGTACCTTTAATAAAGCGGTCGGCGAGAAACAGTTGTTTTTCGGGGTCATAGGCCTGCACGATGGACCGCTGCGCGATGCGGTCGTTCTTTTGGCACTGATGATAGATATAGGCCGACAGCTCGCGGTTTTCATCACTGTGCGTGCTGTAGTAGTTATCGAAGGCTATGAGAAAATACCGGAAGTCGGCCTGGTGTTCCGTGTTGACGCGTTCGATGAGCTGTTCGGGGGTGATGCCTTCTTTTTCTGCCCGCAGCATGATGGCGGTGCCATGGGCATCGTCGGCACAGACATAGGTGCAGTTTTCGCCACGGCGTTTCTGAAACCGTACCCAGATATCGGTTTGAATGTATTCCAGCAGATGACCCAAATGAATGGGGCCGTTCGCATAGGGGAGGGCGCTGGTAACGAGAATGTTGCGTGGCGTTCTGTTCATGGCATCGGGTTCCGGGCTGGGTGTCGACTAACGTGCCTGCGATGGTCGCCAGTGGCATCTTGCAGGCCGGACGCACGGTTTAAAAGCGCGCGCTATGATAGCGGTTTGACGTCTGACTTTCATCCCGAAATTCTGCCCTCATCGCCGGAGTCCGGGCGCGATTGATCCCGGATTTCATGTTGTTGTGCGCACGGGATTCAAATACCTGAGTATTGTGCTTGGTTTTGCGTTGAGAAGCGGCTGTTGGGTCGATAGACTATGCACTTTCATGTTCGGTGGCTAAGCCGCCACAGCAAGCTGATTGTAGAGAGGCCATTATGACAAGCATTGATCAACAGGCGCTGGAGGATGCCATCAGAGGCTACCAGGATCCCTATGTGCAGCAGGATCTCTTTGCCCTCAATGCCGTGAAGGCGGTGCTGAGCGAGCCGCAGGGGCGCGTGCGGGTTGTGCTGGAAATGCCTTATCCCTGCGCCGGCATACAAGGTGCCATGGTGCAGCTGCTGAGCAACGCGCTGGAAGATGTGGCGGGTGTTGAAGAGGTGTGCATTGAGGTGTCTTCGGTGATTGCCGCCCATTCCAACCCGCGTAACGTACCGGCGGTGGCGGGTGTCAAAAACATCATTGCGGTTGCATCGGGTAAAGGGGGGGTAGGGAAATCGACTACCGCCATCAATCTGGCTTTGGCGCTGGCCAAAGAAGGTGCCACGGTGGGGATTCTCGATGCCGATATTTACGGGCCCAGCGTGGGGATGATGCTGGGGATACCCGAGGGTACACGCCCGGCTACCGAAGAGGGCAAGTATTTTATTCCGTTAGAGAAATACGGCATTCAGGCCATGTCGATGGCGTTCCTGGTGGATGACAACACGCCCATGGTATGGCGTGGACCCATGGTCAGTGGTGCGGTGCAGCAGTTGCTGACACAAACCCGCTGGGGTGATCTTGATTATCTGGTCATTGACATGCCACCGGGGACGGGAGACATACAGCTCACCTTGTCGCAGCGGGTGCCGGTGACTGGAGCTGTGATCGTTACCACGCCGCAGGATCTGGCCTTGATTGACTGCAAAAAGGGTATTGAGATGTTTCGCAAGGTCGAGATCCCGGTGCTGGGCGTGATCGAAAACATGAGCGTGCATCTGTGCAGTCACTGCGGCCATGAGGACGACTTGTTTGGCTCCGGCGGCGGTGAGCGCATTGCGGCTCAGTACGAGACGGCACTGCTGGCCAAAATGCCGCTGCACAAAACCATTCGGGAGCAAACCGACAGTGGTTGTCCGACCCTCATTGCCGCGCCCGAGAGCGAAATTGCCTTGCGCTATTGTGATGTTGCGCGAAAACTCGGTGCCACCATTGCGAAGCGGTTGGCGCGGGCCGCGCCGGCCTTTCCTGAAATCGTATTCTCATGAAGGCCGGTGAGGGTGCCTGCTAGCGCAGGCGGTCAAGGCGCAGGCGCTCCCGTGTATCGAACAGCCGGCGGCAACTGAGGTGAATGGCACAGAAGACGCCGGTACCCGTGCCGGCGGTGATCAGCCAGAAAATCAGGATCTGGTATTTGACTGCTTCCATGGGTGGGGTGCCACCCAGTATCTGCCCGGTCATCATGCCGGGCAGGGAAACGAGGCCGGCCGCTGCCATGGCATTGATCGTGGGAATCATGGCCGCGCGAAAGGCTTCGGTGCGTATGCTGCTGATGGCGCTGGCGGCCGTTTCTCCCAGCATGAGGCGTTGCTCGATGAGTTGCCTTTGTGTCCAGGCGCCCTGAAGCAGGCGATCGAATCCGAGGGAAATACCGTTCAAGGTGTTTCCCAGCAGCATGCCTAGCAGTGGTATCGAATACTGCAGGCTAAACCAGGGTTGTGGTTCGATAATGACCACCAGGGCGAAGATAGCCAGCAGCACCGACGATAACAGCATGGAGATGGTGCTGGCAAAAAAGCCAAAACTGCCCCGGAACCGGCGTTTTTGCCGGGCGTTCACTTCGCGCCCGGCGGCCAGCAGCATGACAAGGGCGGCAAGCACGAAGTACAGGGGCGAGCCTCGATCGAAGAGCCATTGCAATATGTAGCCGACGGCCAATAGCTGCAACAATGACCTGATCGCGGCGATGGCGAGCGGGCGTTCAAGGGCGAGGCGCTGCATGAGGCTCAGGACGCCCAGGGCAAGCAGCAAGAGGGCAGCCAGTGCCAGGTCACCGGCATCAATAGGGATGATGTGCTGGTTCATGCAGGCTGATCCGCGGGTGGCGTTGGAAGCTGAGTCAGGATGCCGTTTTCAAGTACAAAGCGACTGGTGGCGCTTTCCAGCCAGGCATCATCGTGACAGATCCACAAGGCACAGGCCTGATGGCGGTCAAGGTAGTGGCTGACCAAGGCCAGCACCTGCTGGCGCGAGAGCGCATCAAGATTGGCGCCCAACTCATCCAGCAGCAATACCCTGGGCTTGTTTTCGAGCGAGCGCAGCAGGGCCAGTTTCTGTTTCTGGCCAGAGGAAAGCGTCAGTGGATCCTGCGCCAGCAGGCTTTGGTCCAGACCAAGGGATGCAAGCAACTCCCCCGAGAGTGGCTGCTTGAAGTGGTCAAGGACGCGATCACACCACCACTGGCTTTCGGCCGGCAGGTACTGTACTTGCTGACGCCAGCGGTGGGCAGGCAGGGCTTCTCGCAACTGGCGGTCGCAGCTCACCCGCCCGGTGGAGGGGATCAGATCAATGATGGCGCGACACAGAAGTGACTTGCCCGATCCCGAGGCGCCCCTGAGGATGGCTAGCGTCCTGGCGGGCAGGCAAAAGGATACGGGCTGCAGGTGGGCCACCTTGAGACCCTGAACCTCGAGCAGCGTTGCGTGGGGAGCTGTACTGTTCATGGGCTCAAAGCCATGGGATATCCTTGCGTGAGAGCATGAGGAATTGCCTTTAGCGGTTATTGCCTGCAGGGACTTTGGCCCGGTATCCCGCCAGCCGCCGGGCTTTTTAACACCGCAATAAACGGGTATGATTTTACACCAGTTTTTATTCATACCAACGACCAGGTGGAAATGACACGATGAGCATCAAATCCGACAAGTGGATTTGTCGTATGGCGCAACAGCACGGCATGATCGAACCCTTTGAAGCGAAGCAAGTGAGAGAGTCGGCCAATGGCAAGGTGATTTCCTACGGTACTTCCAGTTATGGTTACGATGTTCGCTGCAGTAACGAGTTCAAGATTTTTACCAACGTACATTCCGTGACGGTTGATCCCAAGCACTTTGATGCCCAGAGTTTTGTCGATATCACCAGCGATGTGTGCATCATTCCCCCCAACTCCTTTGCGCTGGCGCGAACCGTTGAATATTTCCGGATTCCGCGCAATGTATTGACCATTTGCCTTGGCAAGTCGACCTATGCCCGCTGCGGAATCATTGTCAATGTGACACCGCTTGAGCCGGAATGGGAGGGGCATGTAACGCTCGAATTCTCCAATACCACCAATCTGCCGGCAAAAATCTACGCCAATGAAGGTGTGGCCCAAATGCTGTTTTTTGAGTCAGATGAGGTGTGTGAGACCAGCTATCGGGACCGGGGTGGCAAGTATCAGGGCCAGGTGGGCGTGACGCTGCCCAAGGCTTGATATTGCTGCAGGTACGCCAGGATAGGCTATAGTGTCACAGGCCGCTATTTTCAGCGGCTTTTTTGTCGCTTCCTGCGAGTGTCACGGGGGCGGCAATCAAGGGACGCGGGTTGAGGTTGTAGCCGCAATGGGTTTGCAGCAAGCTGGTAAAATCGTGGCGTTGTGAGTGAAATTGAAGGTGTAATCAAATATCAACTTGAGCTGGATGCCGTGGATCTTGCACAGCTCGATGCAGGCATGGAAGGCATTGTCTGCGAACTGGATCAGTGGCGGCAGATATTGCTGCGTCTGGGGCTGGTGGGGCAGGATCCGGCGCGCTATCAAGGCCTGGGTTTTGGCAATTTGTCCAGGCGCTACAAGAGCAACGGTCAGTTTATCATTACCGGAACCCAAACCAGTGGACTTCCCTGGTTGAGCGTGCGGGATTGCGCACTGGTGGTGGACTTTGACAGCCATGCCAACCGGTTGTGTGCAAAGGGCCTGACTCCGCCGTCGTCGGAAGCCATGACGCACGCCGTGCTGTATCGGAAGTCCATCGCGGTGGGTGCGGTCGTCCATGTGCACAGCCCCCTGATATGGCGGCTGCGCGATGCCCTGGAGTTGTGGCAGATCAGTGCGGCCATTGAGTATGGTACACCGGCGATGGCGCAGGCCGTGTCCCGCTTGTGGGATGCTCATGCAGATCAAGGCTGTGGTATTTTCGTTATGTGCGGCCATCAGGATGGCGTGGTAGCCTGGGGTGACAGTACCCACAGTGCCTGTATGGCCCTCATCAAGACCTATCACCGGGCGCATCGGTTTGAGCATGGTTTTGATGCGTTGTAATAACCTTCTGGATGCAGCTTGCTCTTGCCTCTAGCCCTTATGGTTCGTCCCTTGGAGGGAGTGTGAAACATCACAAGTTTGGTAACTATGTCAAGCAGTTAAAAGGCTGGCGCGAGGCCGTGTTTATTTTGGCGTTGGCGCAGCGCGCTGCGCCCAATTATCAGTTGTTTGCCGAAGCCGTGGATCTGGCCGGTGCAGAGGCGGTTGCACCTAACCTGGCCAGCTTCTGGCAACTGCTGGCAGAGCGCATCCCCGAAGCCACATTGGTACAGTGGCTGGATGCACTGCACGATGCCACACCACAGGAGCAAGCGTACGACCTTTTTGGTGTCTATCCCGCCAGCGATTTCTGTGCTTTGTATGAGCAGGCATTACTGGCCCAGATCAATCCCGACAAGGCGCGTGGTCAGGAGGCCGCCGAGCGGTCGTTGCAAACCGTTATGACGTTTCTTGAAATGTCCCAAGGGGAGGGCTTGCCGGATCACAAGTTGATCAAGTTGTTTGATAACAGCCCCTTGATGAAGCGTGAACTCGAATTCCAGAAGGATCTGGTGTATCGCTTGCGTAAACAGGCTTTTCCGTCCGCGTCGTTTCTCGCCGAGTTGTGTGAGCTGGCAACGGATGAGGGGGTCAGCAACATCGGAATTTGTCTGGCAGATGAGGAGGTGCAGGAAGTGCCGGACGAGGCGGATAAGCAACCATGAAGTTATCAGCCTTTGGCGAGAAGTTCACTGCCGCAGCGGGAATCACTTCCTTGATGAAGGATCTGGGGGCAGCGCTGACCGAAGGTTCGGATCTGGTGATGATGGGCGGGGGAAATCCCGGGCATATACCCGAAATTCACGACTGCCTCAAAGCCGCCATGCAGCGTGTTCTGGGCAGCCCGCAGGAATTTGCACAACTGGTTGGGGTTTATGATCCCCCACAGGGCGATCAGTGCTTTATTGGTCATCTGGTTAACCTGTTGAACGACACCTATGGCTGGGGTCTTGGCACGCAGAATGTGGCGTTAACCAATGGCAGTCAGTCGGCATTTTTCATGCTGTTCAACCTGCTCGCCGGAACCGGGTCTGACGGTGTGCGCCGGGTGATTCAGCTCCCCATGGCACCGGAATACATAGGGTATGCCGATGCCGGCATTGAGCCGGACATGTTTCACGCCACCCGGCCCCTTATTGACCGGCTGGACGAGCACAGCTTCAAATACCGGGTGGATTTTGATGCGTTGGAGATTCGTGAGGATGCGGGTGCCATCTGCGTGTCCCGGCCGACCAACCCTACCGGCAACCTGCTGACCGATGCCGAGGTGGCACAGCTTGATCGTCTGGCTC
>JBFHRO010000078.1:0-13781 GCA_041591635.1 Oleiphilaceae bacterium
GTCGAACTGGTCGAGTTCGGCGGCGAAGCGGATCATGTGCATCTGCTGCTGGACATGCACCCCAACATCATGCCGAGCAAGTTCGTGTACAGCCTGAAAACCGTGACCAGCCGATTGCTGAGAAAGGCATTTCAGGTTGAGATGGAGCAGGTTTACCACAAGCCGGTTTTGTGGACGCGGGCGTACTGCCTGATTACCGCAGGCGGTGCCCCCTTGGAGATAGTGAAAACCTATATCCAGAAACAGGAAAGACCGGACTAACGGTCTGCGACCGCCCGCTATCCATCCCGTCCCTGAACGGTCAAGGCTGGCTGGGTGCGCGGACTGGCAAACCCAGACTCAAACCCGATCAGAAAAGCTGCAGCAAACCATCCGAGGTCAGGGCCGAGACGGTTCCGGCCCGGGCGCCAAAGGCCACCGCCACAATCGCCTTGCTGGCAGAGC
The DNA here is from genome assembly GCA_041591635.1 of Oleiphilaceae bacterium. Lineage (GTDB taxonomy): Bacteria > Pseudomonadota > Gammaproteobacteria > Pseudomonadales > Oleiphilaceae > JACKOD01. The sequence continues at coordinate 445 of JBFHRO010000078.1, forward strand.
CGCCATAGGCCTTGCGTGGCTTTGCCTGCCACTTGGCCAGGGATTTGTCACTGGCCGTATCCAGCAATTCAATCTGACCCGAGAAATTGCCAATCAGCAGCTGACGCCCGTCCGATGAAAACCGCGCGCTGGTGAAATTGGTGTAGCGATTGGGCAATTTGATGCGCGGCTTGCCGCTATCGACATCCCAAATCACCGAGTCCTCCCGCTGTGATGTGGTAAACGCCTGCCGGCCATCCGGCGAGATGGCGACGGTTTTGATTTGATTGCGGTGGTTAAATGCCTGTATCAGCTCGCCTGTTTCAAGGTTCCACACCATGGCCGTCTGGTCATCGCTGCCGGTAATCGCCCGCTTGCTGTCGGCACTGATATCCACGCCTCGCACTTCGGCCCGGTGCTTGAATTCATGTATCTGTTGCCCGGTCACAAGATCAAAATACACCGCGCGCTGATTGTACAATCCCAGCAGGGCGAAACGCCCTTGGGGGCCGACCTTGAGCGACATCACACGCGCCGGCGCTTTCCAAAAGGTCAGGTTTTTACCCGTGCCGGTTTCCCACAAGGCAATGGCGTCATCAACCGCCGTGACCGCGCGCTTGCCGTCCCCGGAGATACCCACCGCACGCACCGCCGAATAGGCTCCCGCCTCATGGTTCCAGTCATACAGACGCGCTTTCTTCTCGGCATCCCACAAACTGCCGCCGTGATGAATCGAACCGATGACGGCAATGCGGCTGTCGAGCGCGATATCGCCACTCAGCAGCCCCTGGGCGGCTACCTGAATGCTTTGTGTCGGCCCCTTGCCTTCAGTGCAGCCGACAATCCCTCCCAGCAGAAGCACACAAAGAACAACCAGACATTGACGGGATAAAAGCATCATAGCGCGGACACAACCAGACAGAACAAGGAGTTATGTCAAGTGTAGTCAATCAGGGCGTGATCTGCCCGGTGTTTGACACGGGCAATCGGCAGGATGGCGAAAGTAGATCGCAAAAGAACAAGAGCAGGTCGAGTATCACGGGAAACCGCAACCTGCTTTTGTGGTGAATGATGCGACAGCCTTCAGGCAACCTGATCGGCATGCACGTTGTGCAACTGCTCTATCAAGGTGTCTTCCAGCGAAAAGCGCTCTTCAAGTACCTGACCCAGCGCGGCGATCTCGGTATCGAGCACACCAAGACCATCATCCACACGATGGATATCATCGAATTTATCGTTGAAATTGAGCGCCACCTCGGTGGTTCTGTCGATGGCCGGCATCACCTTGTCGGCCAGGGCCTCACCACCATCACCAAATTCGCGGGCTTCTTCGATCAGCTGTCCATAGACCTCAAAGTGCCCCGCAGACACATAATCGACAAGTACCTGGCAGAATTCCTGATACTGGGCACAGCGCTGATCCGCCGACCCCCCTGAACGAGCCGTCAAATCACAATAGCGAACAATCAACTCCTGACGCTCCCTGAGCCACTTGTCGATAATATCGCTAACACCACCCCAGCGTTCTTTCGCATTACGGCAGTTCTCAAGCATAAACTTCCCCTTAACTGGCTCGACGCCTGCCGGTCGGTCCCCGGTGGTCGTCTGTTATATTATTTTTTGGCTGTTATTCGTCTTCCACAACCCAAGCGTATTACACACGAGTCGCACGGACAGCCGGCGCCCCTAAAGCACAGACCATGCCGCAACTAGCGAACTTAAACAAATTGTCAGGCACTAGCAAGAGCCGGACGCATTCTTTGTGTTTATTTTGGTAGCAGCGACGGCCTTGGGCGAACGATCTGCCACACGGAAATCACGGCCATACCCGCAAAGATCAACCAGGTCCAACCAGGAATACTGAGCCCGGCAAAAGTCCACTGCACCTTGGCGCAATCCCCGGTGCCACGAATAGCTATCTGGATCACTTCCAGCAAGGGAAACACCTCCAGCATGTAATCCAGCCCCGGCCCGCACGCCGGTACCTGATCGGGCGGCAGATGCTGTAACCACAGCTGCCGGGTTGCCAGCGCCATGCCGGCCAGCGCAAACAGCAAGGTGAAGCCTGCCAGAATGCGCACCCCCGTTGACTTCGGGTTAATGAGCACTCCCAGCAATGCCACCCCCCCCACCGCCACCACCGCCAGACGCTGCATCATGCACAGCGGGCAAGGCTCAAGCCCCATGACCAGCTCCATGTACCAGGCCGTGGCCATCAAGCCGGCACAGACCAAAAACACCCCCAGATTAAGCTGGCGGGCCGACAAAGATACCATTTCAACCTCCCTTCAATGCGTTTAGCGACGTGTCAGAGCTTCCCCGAAGGGGATCAAAAAACTAACATTAAGTGATTCGTGCTCGCACTCACAAATGAATTTTACCCAATGACAATGATAACCCGTCATAACTAAAGAAGTTTTTCTATAATGAAGTAGACTTGCCCTATTGCTTCGATTAACAGGTTACCCTTTGCCATGAAATCGCCCTATTCTCACCCTGTTTTGCTGCTTCTGTACGCGCTTCTGGCCAGCCTCTCTTTGCTCACACCCGCACAGGCAGAAGAAAACGCCTCTGCCGGCCCCAAGGTACACTACGTTGAACTCAAACCGCCTTTTGTCACCAACTTTGGTCCGCCGGGGCCCAAGTTGCGTTTTGTAAAAGCCAACATCACGCTCAAAGTTGCCAATGCCGCCGATGCAACCAATGTTGATACGCATGCGGCCTTGCTGCGCAATGCCGTCGTCATGCTGCTCAGTCAGCAAGGTGAAGAGATTAAATCGCCCGAAGGTCAGGAAAGCCTGCGCTCCAAGATACTCGATAAACTCAAGGCGCTCCTGAAAGAAGAAACAGGCAGTGCGGGAATAGAAGAAGTGTTGTTCACCGAATTCATTATTCAACGCTAACGCGCCTCCAGAAACGACAAAGGGTTCGTGGTCAATATCCACGAACCCTTTTTTATCGGGTGATTATCAGTCACCCAGGGACACAGAAAACACCGCAAAACGCTTGTAGTCAGGCGATCCGCGCGGCCGGCTGCTTCATTGCACAGGTTTCATATCCATCTTCCCAGCCCGACTCCCAGGCGGCCGCAATGATCTCTCCGTGGTACGGGCAGCGGTTGGCAGGCATTCCCATCGCACCTGCCACATAGCCTTGCTGATAGGCCTTGTTCAATGATTCCAGGTCCCAACCCAGTTTATGCTCTTTGGCCATAAGGCCTCCTCTTGCAGACCAATTTATTACTCTGCTGCAGTCAGCAGGCTTCCCGATGATTGATCAGGGCACCTGTCGAACCTGCAGTAACGACTACACTTGCTTTGAGACGAGTAATCCATTGGTTTTCACCACCACGGACGGTGTTCTTATTCTAGGTATTGTTTTCCGGCTTACCGATTTACCGGTAGCGCAAGCGACGAGATACAAGACAAACAATGATCGGAAAGCCGGTCACACAAAACCGCAAAAAACCAACACAAAGTTACATTTCGTATCAAGTCGGCAAAAAATTAGCACAGGCCGTCATCAAGACCAAGACAGGGCCTGTTTTTTTGTGGCGCAGGTAACGCTTAGCCTTGGTAATTTTGTAAGAAGTGCGAAAAATCGCAAGAATCGCTGGCAAGCATCGCGGCTTCATCTTGCCGGGATTGCTCGGCCAGGTGACGAAACCGCTGGCTTAACTCCGGGGCATCCGCTTCCTGGGTTAAGGTTTTTTGGTGAGCGCGCGATAAGTTCAGGGCGAAATCGCACCATGACAGATTGCCGCTCGTCAAATCCTGCAATACGCGCGCTGAGGGCGTCAGCGCGGGGTTCTGCAGCTTGCACAACTGCACTTCAAGTGACCCTTGATACGCCGCGCCGCCTTGCTCGGCATCAAGCAATTTGGCTACAGCCATCATGTCATCGAACAGTGCTATGCCCTGCGCCTGCAGAGCTACCTCCTGCCCTTCCTGATGCAACAGCAAACCGGGCTCTCTCCCCCGGGCCACCACGCGGGCGAAATTCTCATCGAGTTGACGGCACTCCAGATCACTGATCACCGGGCTGTCAGACAGCAGGCAATAGAGCAAAAAGACATCCAGAAACCGCACCTGATCCAGATCCACCCCCAAGGGCAGGTAGGGGTTAAGATCCAGACAGCGCACTTCCACATACTCCACGCCCCGAGCCTGGAGTGCCGCCAAAGGCCGCTCTCCTGGCGCCGTCGTGCGCTTGGGTCGAATCGGGCTGTAATACTCGTTTTCTATCTGCAGGATATTGGTATTGAGCTGAATGTACTGACCATCGCGCAGGGTACCTAACTCACGGTACGCCGGCCAGGGCTTGCGAATGGCCCGAGCCAGCGTGTGAATGAAGTTATCGAGCCGATTGAAGCAAATGCTCAGCGAAGCCTGGGCGTTGTTGTGGTAACCAAGATCACTCATGCGCAGCGAGGTTGCGTAAGGCAGGTACCAGGTGTTGCCGTCCGGCAGTGCCATCAGGGGGTGGGCTTTGCCTTCAAGAAAGGAGGCATCCAGCGCGGGCGAGGCGCCAAACAGATACATTAACAGCCAGCAGTGGCGGCGAAAGTTACGGATCAAGGCAAAATACTGATCGGAGCGGAATGACTGCAGCGACTGACTGTCACCAAGCTGCTGCTGCCACGCGGACCAAAACGCCTCTGGCAGGGAAAAATTGTAGTGCAGACCGGCAATGCTTTGCATGATGCGCCCGTACCGCACGCCCAATCCCTGTCGGTAAACGTGCTTGAGCCGCCCCAGATTGGATTGCCCGTATTCGGCGATGCGAATGCTCTCATCCCCCTTCAGATGACAGGGCATACTGCCGGCCCACATGAGTTCATTGTCGAGATGGCGCTGCACCCAGCGGTGTATTTCTTCCAGCGACGCAAGCAATTCCTGCGGGGAATGGGCAATGGGTGTGATTAGCTCCAGCAGGGCTTCGGAATAATCCGTGGTAATGCTCGGGTGCGTTAACGGATGCCCCAGTGCCTGCGGGTGATCGGTCTGGGCGATGAAGCCGGTCGGATCCACCCGCAACCCCTCCTTCTCGATACCGCGCTGAAGATCACCCAAGGCAGCGCGGGCCTGGGCGGTAAGGGCGTGAATGCGGGACGACAGGGTAGCGCTCATAGGGTTCCCTTAAGACAAAAAAGAGCGATCACGGAACAATCGCCGACAGCCTGCAAGCTGTCGGCGCGGCATTACTTGCGCTTGGCTTTCGACAATGCCTGGGCAAAAGCACCGGCGAGCACATTATTGGCTGGCGCGGCCGGCGTTTTTGGCATTCGCCCGGCCGATTTACCGCCGCCCGGTGCCGATGCGGCTTCGTTACTGCCGGGAACGTCATCAAGGCGCATGGACAATCCTATGCGGTTACGTGGCACATCCACCTCCATCACCTTCACCTTGACAATGTCGCCCGCCTTGACGACTTCCCGCGGGTCTTTCACGAACCGGTTCGACAGCGCCGAAATATGCACCAGCCCATCCTGATGCACCCCCACATCGACAAAAGCCCCGAAATTGGTCACATTGGTGACCGCGCCTTCCAGCACCATGCCCACTTTCAGGTCCTTGATACTTTCGACCCCCTCCTGGTACTGGGCAAACCGGAATTCCGGGCGCGGATCGCGGCCGGGTTTGTCCAGCTCGGCAATGATGTCCTTCACGGTCGGCGCGCCGAACCTTTCACTGGTGTAATCCTGCGGTTTGAGGCTGTGCAAAAAGGCGCTGTCGCCGATCAAGGCCTTCAGGTCCTTGCCATGCTTTTGCGCAATCCGCTCAGCAACCTCATACGCCTCCGGGTGCACCGACGAGGCATCCAGCGGATTGGCGGCCCCGGTAACGCGCAAAAATCCCGCCGCCAGTTCGAAGGTTTTGTCGCCCAGACGAGGAACCTTGCGAAGTTCAGCACGGCTTTTGAAGGCGCCGTTACTGTCACGAAAACTCACGATATTGCTGGCAATGGTCTGATTCAAACCCGATACCCGGGTCAACAGGGGCACCGAGGCGGTATTCACATCCACCCCGACCGCGTTCACACAGTCCTCCACCACGGCATCCAGACTGCGGGCGAGCTGCGTTTGGCTAACGTCATGCTGGTACTGCCCCACCCCGATGGATTTGGGCTCGATTTTTACCAGCTCGGCCAGCGGGTCCTGCAAGCGACGGGCAATCGACACGGCGCCGCGAATGGTCACGTCCAGATCGGGGAACTCTTTGGCAGCCAGCTCCGACGCCGAATACACCGAAGCGCCTGCCTCGCTCACCATGATGCGATTAAGCCCCAGCTCCGGGTGCTTCGCCATCAGCTCGGCCACCAGCTTGTCGGTTTCGCGTGACGCTGTGCCATTGCCAATACTCACCAGCTCAACGCCATGCTTTTTACACAGCGCCGCCAGAATGCCAATGGATAAATCCCACTTGTTTTGCGGCGCATGGGGAAAAATCGCGCCGTGATCCAGCACCTTGCCCGTGGCATCCACCACCGCCACCTTCACGCCGGTACGCAGCCCCGGGTCCAGCCCCAGGGTCACTTTCTGCCCCGCCGGGGCGGCCAGCAGCAGGTCTTTGATATTGCTGGCGAACACCTTGATGGCGTCTTCTTCTGCCCGCTCCCTTATTTGCGCCATCAACTCGGTTTCGATATGCATGCCCAACTTGACCCGCCAGGTCCAGCGCACCACTTCCGCCAGCCACTTGTCGGCAGCCCGGCCGTAGTCGCCCAGGCCGTTATGGGCCGCAATAATGCTTTCGCAGGGATGCGGGGTGTGACGCTCATCGGCCTCGTCGGTGACCAGGACACTGACGTTCAGCACCCCTTCGTTGCGACCGCGAAAAAACGCCAGCGCCCGGTGCGAGGGCACTGACTTGAGTGCCTCGCTGAAGTCAAAATAATCGCGGAACTTGGCACCTTCGACCTCTTTGCCTTCGACCACAGTGGTCTTTACCTTGCCGTTCTCCCACACGTACTCCCGCAGCCGCCCCAGCAGTTGGGCATCCTCACTGAAACGCTCCATCAGAATGTATTTGGCACCATCGAGAACCGACTTGGTGTCGGCAAAGCCCGCCTCGGCATTGAGAAATGCGGTCGCTTCGGTTTCCGGTGTCAATGCCGGATCCTGCAACAGCCGGTCAGCCAGCGGCTCCAGACCGGCTTCGCGGGCAATCTGGCCCTTGGTGCGCCGCTTGGGCTTATAGGGCAGGTACAGGTCTTCCAGGCGGTTTTTGGTGTCGGCGCCCATCACCTGGGCTTCCAGCTCTTGGGTAAGTTTTCCCTGTTCACCAATACTCTTGAGAATGGCATCGCGCCGATCTTCCAGCTCACGCAGATAACGCAGGCGTTCTTCGAGGGTGCGCAGTTGGGTGTCGTCCAAAGAGCCGGTCACTTCCTTGCGGTAACGGGCGATGAAGGGCACAGTGGCGCCGTCATCAAGAAGGGCCACCGTGGATACCACCTGCGCAGTTTGAACGCCGAGTTCATCGGCAATTCGCTGAAAAATCTTTTGCATGCTTAACCTTGTTTGTCTGATCAGATGAAGTGCGCCCCGGACCAATGGCCGGCCACGGGTACGCATCGGGACATGGCGATGGGGGATTATAGCCCCGGCGCCCGTGATTGCATCCACCAAAAGCCATGAATCCGCATTTTTACCGCCACCCAAATCTGCTACATTGGCCGACTCGATTCATTCATCCGTGCTCCCGCACCAGGATATCCAGCGTGTCGCGCCTAAACCCCCGTCAACGTGAAGCCGTTCATTATGTCAGTGGGCCCCTGCTGGTACTGGCAGGGGCGGGCAGCGGCAAAACCAGTGTAATCACCAGCAAAATCGTTTATCTGGTTGAACAGTGCGGTATCAAGGCTCGGCACATTGCCGCGGTCACCTTTACCAACAAGGCGGCACGCGAAATGAAAGAGCGGGTCGGCAAAATGCTCAAAGGCGCCGATGCACGCGGCCTGACCGTGTCCACCTTCCACAATCTGGGGCTGACCATTATTCGCGAGGAACACAAAATTCTCGGCTACAAACCGGGGTTCTCGATTTTCGACAGCGAAGACGCCAAGGCCCTGCTGCGCGACCTGATGCTCAAGGATCACCCCGACAGCGGCGAAGAAATCGACAGCATTCAGATGCAGATTTCCAGCTGGAAAAACGACATGCGCTCACCCCAGCAGGCACTCAGTCTGGCCACCGATGCCCGCGAACAGATGATGTCGCTGGTCTACCAGGCCTACAGCCGTTATCTCAAGGCCTACAATGCCGTGGACTTTGATGATTTGATTCTGTTGCCGGTGGTGCTGTTTCAAAACCATGCCGACGTACTCGAAAAATGGCAAAACCGGATTCGCTATTTTCTGGTCGATGAATACCAGGACACCAATCTGGCCCAGTATGAACTGGTCAAGCGGCTGGTGGGCCTGCGCGGGCAGCTGACGGTGGTCGGTGACGATGACCAGTCGATTTACGCCTGGCGCGGCGCGCGCCCGGAGAACCTGCATCGCCTGAGCGAGGACTACCCTTCGCTGCGACTGATCAAGCTGGAACAGAACTACCGCTCCACCGCCCGCATTCTCAAGGTGGCCAATACGCTGATTGCCAACAACCCGCACGTGTATGAAAAGGCGCTGTGGAGCGATCTGGGCTTCGGTGACCCGATCCGGGTGATTCGCACCCGCAACGAAGATGCCGAAGCCGAGCGCATCGCCATGGAAATTCTCGACCAGAAGTTGCGCCACAAGATCGCGTTTCGCGACTTCGCCGTGCTGTACCGAGGCAATCATCAATCGCGCTTGCTGGAAATGAAGTTTCAGGCCTACCAGATTCCGTACCGGCTCTCGGGGGGCCAATCGTTTTTCGCCCGCAGCGAAATCAAGGATGCCATGGGCTATCTGCGCCTGCTGGTGAACCCTCACGATGATGCGGCGGTGCTGCGCATTATCAACGTGCCACGGCGGGAAATCGGGCCGAGCACACTGGAGAAACTCGGCAACTATGCCATGGATCGCCAGGGCAGCCTGTATGCCGTGATTGATGAAGTCGGGCTGGAACAACAGCTGGCGGGTAAGGGGCTGGACAAGCTGCGACGTTTCAAACACTGGCTGGATGCCACATCGCGCCGCTGTCGCGAAGAAGATCCTGCCCGGGTCATCAAGCAGCTGTTTACCGACATCGACTACGACCAGTGGCTGCACCAGAACAGCAACACGCCAGCCCAGGCCGAGCGGCGGATGAAGAACGTCTGGTATCTGCTGGATTCAGTCGAGAAAATGCTCAATGACGACAAGGGAACCGGTGAAGAACTCAGCATCGAGGATGCCATCGGCAAGCTGGTGCTGCGCGACATGCTGGAGCAGCGGGAAGAAGAAGACGAGGGCGACAAGGTGCAAATGCTCACCCTGCATGCCTCCAAGGGGCTGGAGTTTCCCCATGTGTTTATCATGGGTATGGAAGAAGAGTTACTGCCGCACCGTACCAGCATCGAAGAAGACAACATCGCCGAAGAGCGCCGGCTGATGTACGTCGGCATTACCCGTGCCCGCAAGACCCTCGCCCTCACCTACGCCGCTAGTCGTAAATCCTACGGCGAAAAGCTCGAAACCATTCCCAGCCGCTTTATTGATGAAATGCCGCAGGACGACCTGGTATTCGAAGGAACGGGCGACAAGAACCCCGAAGCCAATAGAAACAAAGGCCAGGCCACGCTGAGCGCCCTGAAAAACCTGATGGGCAACTAATACACATCCACTTGCCACGCCCTTGCTTGAAAAGGGTGCATGCGCTACCTACACTCAAAAAGCCACAAATACTCTTCAAAAAAATGTGCTCTTTGCCGTGCCACTCACCGCAAGGTGCAGATCCGTCGACTGCTATCCATAATAATGACAGGAGCCAACCGTGAAACCTATTTTCAATCGTCGAACCCTTATCAAACTCACCGCCCTTTCCGCCTTGTGCTGGAGCACCTGGGCCAGCGCCGAAACCATTCGTATCGCCAACGGCGACTGGGCACCCTATCTGGCTGAAAACCTGAAAGAAAATGGCGTAATCTCGCACGCCGTAAAAGAAGCCTTTGCCCTCGAAGGCATTCAGGTGGAATACACCTTTTTACCCTGGAAGCGCGGCTACGAAGAAGCCAAAGAGGGCAAGCTGGATGCCAGCATTGTCTGGGGACACACCGACGAACGGGCCCAGGACTTTGATTACAGTGACACCGTAGTGGATCTCGAAACCATTTTGTTCATCAAAAAAGACAGTACCTTCGACTGGAAAGAGCCCGAAGATCTGGGCAAGGTATCCATTGGCGGCGTCATTGGTTACAGCTACAAACTGGAAGATCTGGAAAAGGCAGGAAAAGTCACCATTACCCGCATCGCCTCACCTGAAAACAACTACAAGAAACTGGTCAGCGGCCGGCTCGACACGGTGGCAGAAGACCGGGAAGTCGGCTGGGACCTGATTCACACCCTGGGGCTGGCCGATCAAATCAAAACCCACCCCAAACCGCTGTTTACCAAGCCCTATTATCTGATCATGAGCAAAAAATCGCCCAATGGAGCGCGATATCTCGAAGCCTTTAATCGCGGGCTGAAAAAACTTAAAGACTCCGGCCGCTTTGATCAAATGATGAAAGACTCCCAAGAGGGCAAGTATAAGCAATCGCCACGTCCTCAGCCCCGGGATAAATCATGGTTGTCGGTGTGCCCGAGACTCTGCTGCGCTCAATCTGACCGAGGTACTTCACGAGCAAGTCATCGTAGGTGCTGTCGGCTTTCAGGCGGGCAAATGCCGCACAAAGCGCAGACCGGTAGGACATAAAGGAAGACTTCCGCGACATGGCAATATAGGCATCTGTCCCCGCCACCACCAACCCGGACCGGCGAACCCGCACCCCCATCTCCCGAGCCAGTGCATACGAAAGCATCTCGGGCATGATGAGGGTGTCGATATGGCCCTTTTCTAGCATCAGCAGCAGGTGCGCATATTCGGTGCCTTCCACTTTGAGCAACTGATGGTCGCTATCGAAAGGCTCAAAATACACAGCACCGCGCAGCACACCAATGCGCTTGCCCTGCAGGTCATCGTAACGGTCGATGCGCACCTTGTTGCCGTCGACCATAAACAAGAGCCGCTCCGGTGGATAAGCTGCTACCGGAAAATCAATATAACCCTGTCGCCCCTCCGACTTTACCAATCCCAGCATGACATCCGCGACACCGTCCTCTAGCATTTTCAGAGCCCGGCGAAAGGGCGCCTCCTGGTACTCCACTCGCCAACCGAGATCTGCAGCGAGGGCATCGAACACTTCAACGTAAAACCCCCGCACACGGTTCTTTTCAATAATCTGGTAAGGCGGTGCATGGGTCAGCGCCACCACAATCACCGGCGACTGACTGGCTTCACCGACCCCGGCCACAACGGCACGGGGTATCAGAGCACCAATCAGCCCCAGAAACAAAAAAGCGCTGATCAATAGATGCAGCGCTCCTTGCATTGAATACCAAGTACGGCTTAACACATGGTAATTCCGTTATTGAGGTGACTTACTCACAACATCGACAACAAATACCACTAAAGTTTATCTCTTCTTTTCGCCCAAGTCCAATTCGCCCGTTGCTGTTTGCCGGAACCTGTGCCCCGCCGCTCACGCAATGGCCGCCGGCGACTCGCCCGCTGCGTGTGCAGGATAGACTTCCTTGATGAGGGTGCCGATTTTGTAAGCCTGCCATCCCAGCATGACGCTGGCTGTCATCACGCCACCCATCAGGGCGCCGCCCACTCCCGCAGTTACCACATCGGCCCCCGTCAAATAGAGGTTTTTGACCGGCGTGGCGGGGTGAATCCAGTGCTGTTCAAAGCGTTTTACCGTGTGCTCAATGCCATAGATTTCACCTGCTTCATTCCATTGAAACCATTGGGTCGACAAGGGCGTGGAGAGTTCGTAAAAATCCAGCGCCTCGCGCAATTGCGGGTAAAAGCGGTACAGGGTTTCAAGCAGTACTTTTGAGATTTCTTCCTTAAAGGCCTCGTAATCCTTGCCGCGCTTGTTCCAAGTCGTCCCCTTCCACTTGTCAAACCAATGAGGGAAGGTCGGCGCCACTATTTCAACCGTTGACTTGTCAGGGTACTGACTGCTCCATTGCGGGTCTTTGGCAGCCGGAAACGAAATGTAGATGACCGGAAAATCCAGCCCCGGAGAATCCAGAAAAGTTTTGATGGTTTGGTCATGATTGAAATCCCGGTATACCCAATAATTGGTACCAGGCAATCCCAGAGATTTTGGCGAGCCCTTGAAGCCCGCATAAATACACACGTGGGCGGCCGAAAGCTCAACGTCTTTCAGCGGCCTAAGCAGATCAAGGCGGGTGGCCACCGACTGCGGCACCAGATGCTGATAGGTGGGAATCAAGCCTGCACAACTCACGACCTTGTCAGCGTAGATTTCCTGACCATCTTTTTTCAGCCTTACGCCATAAGCCCGGTTTTGCTTGATCAGGATTTCCTCAACACCCGCATAGGTAAATACGTTACCACCCGCCGCCTCGATGACCGGAATGATGGTTTTGGCAATGCTGATGGATCCCCCCACCGGATAACTGCCGCCGTTGAGGTAGTGCTTGGCTACCATCGCATGCATCAAAAATGACGACTGGGCCGGGGGCAAGCCGTAATCTCCCCACTGGGCGGTCAAAACACCAATCAGCCGTTCGTTGCACGTTAACTCCTTGAGCACCTCGCGCGTCGTTTTAAAGAGGTAACCGGGGAGCAAGTACTTACGTGCCTTGTTGTAAAGAATCCCCGCCGCCCTGGGCATCGCCTGCCCGGCAAAAAACCGTGGTGCCTGTGCGCTGGCCTTGGAAATCAAGGCAACGTACTTGTCGATCGCCTCTGCCTCTTGCGGAAAATGCTTTTTCATTTCGGCTTTGAAGCCATCGCGTCCGGCCACGTAATCGAAGGTTTCATCACCAATCACCACACGATCGTAGTGGCTGTCCATTGGCGCCCACTGCAGCTTGCTATCGGAAATCACATCAAATACCCGGCGCATCATCGACCAGGGCTTATGCACTTCGCCTATGTAATGCACCCCCACATCCCACTCATAGCCTGCACGCTCGTACGTATGCGTGTAACCGCCGGCCGTATAATGCTGCTCCAGCACACACACCCGCTGCCCCAGCTTTGCCAGCAGAGCAGCCGTACACAGACCACCAATGCCCGAACCAATCACGATGACATCGTACTTGTCCTGTACCTTGCTTTTGCGGATCCTTGTTCCTGTGCGCTTCATTTTCGCCCCCTGGGTGAGTTATTTTTATGCTGTCCGGACCATTCAATGCAACAATTTGCATATTAA
>JBFHRO010000079.1:0-13568 GCA_041591635.1 Oleiphilaceae bacterium
AAACAAGACCGTGAGTTTCAGCCTGTCGGGTTCTCCGGGTGGTACCTTGTTGCCGGCCACGGCGATTACTGATTCGGCCGGTGTGGCTTCGACCATCTTTACCGCTAGTGCGACCACTGCGAAAGAAGGCGTCACCATCACCGCCAGCGTTCCGGCTGACAGCGCCAGTGGTACCACCAAGCTGACGGTAGGAGAGCGGGCACTGTTCTTCCGTTTTGGTACCGGCAACAAGATTCTCACACCGACAGAACAAACCTATAAGAAAGAGTTTGCCGTGTTGGTGACCGACTCCTCTGCCAACCCTGTGGCTAACAGAAAGGTCTATGTGTCTGCGGTACCGGCCGAAAACAACCCCAGCGACACTATTTCCGCTTATCGACAAGGGGTATGGTGCAAATTCTTCAAGGACACCTCGTTTGTTGCCTGGGGGCCTGTCTCCGGCGGCAGCTTTGAAAACGAGGATGTGAACCTCAACGGTATGCTTGATTCAGGCGAAGATGCGAATAATGACAAATCCCTGACGCCAGGTAACGTCGCCAGCGTTGATCAGGAGATCACTACCGGTGCTGATGGTTCTGCCACCTTTGGTGTGACTTATCCACGTAATTATGCGCCTTGGGTGACATTGAATCTGACAGTCAGTGGTTCTGCTGACGGAACCGAGGGCAGGGCAACCCAGTACTATACTCTGGGTTACGCGGCGGAAGATGTTACCAACGAGAACTCACCCCCGCCAGCCAACCCCTTTGGAGCGGGCACTGCGGTGTGCAGCAATTAACTATAGGTTTCAATTAAACAAAAAATCCCGTCTTTACGATGGGATTTTTTTTGTCTTGCGTTTGATGAATCAATTGCTTACCGGGTCAACGTCAACAATGATGCGCGTATCCGAGGCAGGTTGCTGGGTCAGGAGGTGTTCCAGCGAGAGGCAAAGCGCCTGCTGGGCGGCCCGGGTAGGGCAGGTAATGGCTAAATACTTCTGATAGACGCCTGCCTTTCTTGCCAAGGGGGCATCAATGGGTCCGACACACTGATTGGCGCTGGAAGGCGAGGAGGCAAAGAGCGCCTCTTTGAGCAGGTTCAGGCGCACCAGCACCTGTTTCTCATTTTTGCTTTCACCCAAAAGATGAATGCCAAATGTTGCGGGCGGCAGATGAAAGGTCTTTCGTTCTTCCAGCAGGTACTGACTCATGGCTTCGTAGTTCTGTTGGCAAACGAGCTGGAGCAGCGGGTGGTCGCCGTGACAGGTTTGAATAATGACTTCGCCAGAATGCTCTGCCCGGCCGGCGCGACCGGCGACCTGGGTCAGGAGCTGGGCGGTGTGCTCGGTGGCACGAAAGTCCACGCTGAATAACCCGCCATCGGCATTGAGTACGGCCACCAGTGTGACCAACGGAAAGTTGTGGCCCTTGGCCAACATCTGGGTGCCGACCAGAATGCAGGGTAAATCCTGGCCAATCTGGCGCAGGATTTCCTGCATGTCGCTTTTGTTGCGGGTGCTGTCCCGGTCAATGCGAATCACAGGGTAGTCCGGAAAAATGCCTTGCAGAACTTTCTCGGTTTGCTCTGTTCCTGTGCCCAGAGGGGCGATGTTTTGACTGGCACAGCTTTCGCACTGTCGCCCTGGCGGCTTGTGAAAGTTGCAATGGTGGCAACGCAAGCTCAGCGGCTGGGTGTGCAGGGCGAGGCGCGCATCGCAGTGAGGACACTCGGCCAGCCAGCCGCAATCGTGGCACATGAGCACTGGCGCATAGCCGCGCCGGTTTATGAACACCAAAACCTGCTTTTTGGCCTCCAGATGCTCGTGGATTCGGGTAATCAGCGGACGAGACAGGCCTCCTGTGAGCGGGCGGCTGCGGATATCCAGTAACTGTATCCGTGGTAACTCGCTGCCCTTTGGACGATGTTTGAGTTTGAGCCAGGTGTAGCGGTGGTTGATGGCGTTGTAGCGTGATTCCAGAGAGGGTGTTGCGGAGCCGAGAATGATCGGAATGCCGGCCTTGTACGCACGCATTACGCCAACGTCGCGCGCGTGGTAGCGAAAGCCGTCTTGCTGCTTGTAGGCGCTGTCATGCTCTTCGTCAACGATGATGCAGCCAAGATTTTTAAAGGGCGTGAAGATGGCGGAGCGGGTGCCAATGATGACCTTGGCAACGCCTTGTCGGGCCAGCTCCCAGGCGTTCAGGCGCTCGTTGTCATTCAGTGTTGAATGCAGCAGGCCGATAGGGCAGTGAAGTTGCTCCTGAAAGCGTCGCAATGTTTGAGGTGTCAGATTGATTTCGGGAATCAGTATCAGGGCCTGGCGGCCGCGAGCCAAAACCGCCTTGATGACGTGCAGATAGACTTCGGTTTTGCCACTGCCCGTGATGCCGTCCAGCAGGGTCGTTTGGTAGGTATCGAGATGCTCGATAATCTGCTGTGCCGCCTGGGCCTGCTCCGTGCTAAGGATAACGGCACGCCGGTTGGCTTCGCGTCGCTCGCTGTGGGCGGTGAGCACATCGAGCTGCTCTTCCTCTATCAGGCCCTTGTCGCGCAAGCTGTTGAGCTGCGCCGAAGTGAAGCCCAGTGCGCGAATGCTGCTGGTCCAGGTGCCCTCGGGTTGTGAGGCAATCAGTGCCAGAAGGTCGCGCTGGCGGTGGGCGTTTTTCGGCAGGCTTTCAGGGGATGAATGGGCGGCTGAGGTTGCCAGATGCCAGCGCGTTTCATGAATCCATGTGACAGGGGCGCCCTTGCGCAGGCTGGCAGGCATGAAGTGGGCAACGACTTCGCCTATCGGATGCACATAGTGTTTGCTGCACCAGTAAGCCAGTTCCAGCATTGGCGGCGCTATAACAGGCGTTACATCAAGAATGGCGCGCAGCGCCTTGAGCTTGCTTTGAGGCAGTGTGCTTTCCTGCTTTAGTCTGATGATTACCCCGGTCGTTTCGCGGTGGCCAAAGATAGCGGATACCCGCTGGCCGGGTTGTGGTGCAAACAGGCATTCATCGGGTGCCAGGTAGTCAAAAGTCCGATACAGCGGAACGAAAAAGGCAACCTCGATAATCAGTTCGGATGCGTCTGGCATGGGGTTGTATTCTTTTGTTGGTGGCATTTGCTTGCCAATGACCGGCTCCTGATATTTCTGGTATCAGGGGGCGGCGAATAGAGGCGCACAGCCTGTCTGATCACGTCGCGGCTTGCTATCCGTCGAGATTTTGATAAGATTCCCGCCCTGCTTGCTGGTTTGTTGATCAGGCAGTCAATCAATGGCATTTATCATGCAACGAAATGCGGTGCTCGGCAACCGATCGAGTGGCGGCATCTTCACTACGAGGTTCTTATGAAAGAAGGTATTCACCCCAAGTATGTTGAAATAACCGCCACCTGCAGCTGCGGTAACCAGATCAAAACCCGCTCTACTGTCGGGCGCAATCTTAACCTGGACGTTTGCTCCTCTTGCCATCCGTTTTATACCGGTAAGCAGAAAGTGGCTGATGTCGGTGGCCGTGTAGACAAGTTCAAGAAGCGTTTTGGTGCCCGCATGGGTGCAAAAGGCTGATTCGGGTTTGAATGGCGGGCTTCAATGGCTCAAGTATATTGAAGTCGCCGCTGAAGTAACATGGGTATGAATGATGACGGTTACGTTGAATTCAGCCAGCGTGCTTCACAAGAAGGCGTCCTTGAGGGGCGCCTTTTTTTGTGCGTGGCTTGTGGGGCTGGCCTGGCTGGGAAATGTCGGTATCGCCTTGGCAGATGCCTGCTTACCTGCGTTAGCGACAGAAAAGGTGAGCGTCAAAAAGATCTACGACGGCGACACGCTTTTGTTGGTCGATGGACGCAAGGTGCGCCTGCTGGGCGTCAATACGCCGGAAACCGGCAAAAAGGGACAGCCCTCTGAACCGCTTGCCGAGGAGGCGCTGGCCTTTGCCAGGCGATTTGTGGTCCAGGCAAAGCAGATTTCCCTGCTGCTGGAACGGGAGCGTGCCGACAGGTATGGGCGCGCATTGGCCCATGTGGTGGATGAGCATGGCGTCAGTCTTGAAAAATCGCTGATCGAGCGGGGGCTGGGGTTTGCGGTGACCTTTCCGCCCAACCTTGCCCTGCGCCAGTGTTTTCAAGCCGCAGAAGCGGTGGCACGGCAGGGCAAGCGGGGGGTTTGGGATCATTCCTACTACGAGCCCCGCGCCTCGCTGGCGGTGACAGACAGCGATACCGGTTTTCGGCGGGTGCGCGGACGGGTGGAAAAAGTGTCGATGCGTGAGGGGAAAACCTGGTGGGTGGTGCTTGAGGGTCGCGTAGCCCTGAAGATCGACAAGGCCCATCACGACTACTTCGACGCCAGGACTGTCAGGAGCCTTTACGGCAAAACCCTGGAGGCCAAAGGCTGGCTCACCAAGCGTAAGCTGACCGAGTCGCAGAAAAAGAAGGGCGACAAATCCTTCGTGATGGCGGTGATGCATCCGGACATGATTATTACCGGTTTGTAATTTCCACCAGGAGGCTGGCTTGTCTGCCGGGCGGAAACGCGCAATAATTGCCCGCTATTTCGAACAAGGCTCCTGTTTCGGCAGGAGGGACATGCCGGTTCCGGTAGCCGGCTAATCAACATCAATACGGAAGCACTGTAATGTCACAAGATTTGAAGCAAGCTGCGCTTGAGTATCATGAGAATCCCCGTCCTGGAAAAATCTCGGTAGAAATTTCCAAGCCAACCCAAACCGCCCGTGATTTGGCCCTTGCTTACAGCCCTGGCGTTGCAGAGCCTGTGCGTGAAATTGCTAAAGATCCTGAAAACGCCTATCGCTACACGGCCAAAGGCAATCTGGTGGCGGTGATTTCAGACGGTACCGCGATTTTGGGTCTGGGCAATCTGGGCCCCTTGGCCTCCAAGCCGGTCATGGAAGGCAAGGGCGTGCTCTTCAAGCGCTTTGCCGGTATTGATGTGTTTGACATTGAAGTGAATTCAGAAAGCCCGCAGGCATTTATCGATACGGTGACCCGTATCGCCGATACCTTTGGCGGTATCAACCTCGAAGATATCAAGGCGCCTGAATGTTTTGAAATCGAGCGGGTGTTGATCGACCAGTGCAATATTCCGGTGTTTCATGACGATCAGCACGGTACAGCAATCGTGACGGCTGCCGGTATGCTCAACGCGCTGGAGCTTCAGGGCAAAAGTATCGAAACGGCCAAGATCGTTTGTCTGGGTGCGGGTGCCGCCGCGGTTGCCTGTATGAAACTGCTGATCAGCTGTGGCGCCAAGAGCGAGAATATCTACATGCTGGATCGCCAGGGCGTCATTCATGCCGGACGTACTGACCTGAACCAGTACAAGGCCATGTTTGCCAACCAGACTGACAAGCGCACCCTGCAAGATGCCTGTGAAGGTGCTGATGTGTTTGTAGGTTTGTCTGGCCCGGATCTGATGACGGCCGAGATGCTGAAGTCCATGGCAGCGAACCCGATCGTCTTTGCCTGTTCCAATCCCGATCCGGAAATCAAGCCTGAACTGGCGCTTGCCACCCGTGATGATCTGATTATGGCCACAGGGCGTTCGGATTATCCCAACCAGGTGAACAACGTACTGGGCTTCCCCTTTATTTTCCGCGGCGCGCTGGATGTACGCTCCAAGGTGATCAATGAGGAAATGAAGCTGGCGGCCGTTTACGCTATCCGTGACCTGGCGAAAGAGCCTGTGCCTGCGGAGGTGTGCAAGGCGTACAACGTCGACTCTCTGACCTTTGGCAAGGGCTATATCATTCCCAAGCCGCTGGATTCACGCTTGCTGGGCATTGTGTCTGCAGCCGTGGCCAAAGCGGCGGTGGATACCGGCGTTGCCAAACTGCCGTACCCCGCCCATTACCCGCTCAAGAGCGTAAACGATATCAAGTAACGCGAACGCGAAATAAAAAACCCAACCTTGTGTTGGGTTTTTTATTGTCCGCAGGAATCTAGATCCCGCCTTCAAAGTTCCATTGTCGCCATGCCTCGTAAACCACCAGCGCCGCCGTGTTCGACAGATTCAGGCTGCGGCTCTGGGGTTGCATGGGAACCCGCAACCAGTGATCCGGCAGGAACTGTTCCCGCACCGCTTGCGGCAGCCCCCGGCTTTCTGGCCCGAACACCAGATAGTCCTCCTGGGCGTAGGCTACCTGATGGTAATACCGCTGACCCTTGGTGGTCATGGCGAACATTCGCTGTGGCTTCTGCGTGGCAAGAAAGCTGGCGAAGTCGCGATGAATGCGCGCATTGGCCCATTCGCGGTAGTCGAGCCCTGCCCGCCGCAGGCGTTTGTCATCCAGCACAAACCCCATGGGTTCAATGAGGTGCAACTGGCAGCCGGTGTTGGCGCACAGACGAATGATGTTGCCGGTGTTGGGCGGGATTTCCGGTTCGTACAACACAAGATGCAGCATGAGAGGCTCGCGGTTTATCGATAGGGAGGTGTATTCGAGTGCGCCCAGGCGCTGTGGCCTGGGCGGTCACTGTCAGCGTTCGATCGCCATGGCCACGCCCATGCCACCGCCGATACAGAGGGTGGCCAGGCCCTTGCGGGCATTACGCCGGGCCATCTCGTGCAACAAGGTCACCAGAATGCGGCAGCCCGAGGCACCAATCGGATGACCGAGCGCGATGGCACCGCCGTTGACGTTCACCTTGTCCGCATCCCATTCCAGCTTCTGGTTTACTGCCAGCGCCTGAACGGCAAAGGCTTCATTGGCTTCAATCAGGTCGAGTTCGCTGACCGTCCAGCCGGCCTTGGCGAGGCACTGCTGGCTGGCAGGGATGGGGCCGGTGCCCATGATCGCAGGATCAACGCCGGCGCTGGCATAGGCACGAATGCGCCCCAGTACGGGCAGGCCCAATGCGCTGGCTTTTTCCTCGCTGCAGAGAATGACCGCCGCCGCCCCATCATTGAGAGAGGAGGCATTGGCGGCGGTGACAGTGCCATCCTTTTTGAAGGCGGGGCGCATTTTGGCCACGGATTCGAGGCTGGTGCCATGGCGTGGATTTTCGTCGCTGGCAACGATCAGCGGATCGCCCTTGCGTTGGGCGATGGCGACCGGAATGATTTCGGCTTCAAAGCGATTGGCTTTTTGTGCGGCCTCGGCTTTTTGTTGGGAGGCAACGGCAAATTCATCCTGAGCCTGGCGGCTGATGCCAAATTGCTCGGCAATATTCTCGGCCGTGATACCCATGTGATAGTGGTGAAACGCATCGGTCAGGCCATCGTTGACCATGGTATCTACCATGGTCCAGTTGCCCAGGCGCTGACCACCACGGCTGCCGGGCAAAACATGAGGAGCATTGCTCATGCTCTCCTGGCCGCCGGCAATCACTATGTCGGCATCGCCCAGCATAATGGCCTGGGCGCCCATCATCACCGCCTTGAGCCCCGAGCCACACACCTTGTTGATAGTGATGGCGGCAACATGGTGGGGCAGGCCAGCCTGCAAGGCGGCCTGGCGGGCCGGATTCTGGCCGCAGCCTGCGGTCAGAACCTGCCCCATGATCACCTCATTCACGGCCTCGGGCGCCAGCGCGGTTTTTTCCAGCAGACCTCGTATTACCGCCGTGCCAAGTTCAGCGCCACTGAGGCTGGCGAGGCTGCCGGCAAAACTGCCGATGGGGGTGCGTGCCGCTGCAACGATCACTACATTCTTCATGTGGGTGTCTCCTGAGTGTGGTTATAAAACGAAGGTGTGTTTCCTGTGGTTAAAGGCTGCGCCACGCCGACTTGAGGCGGGCGAAGAAGGGTGGCCGGATGATACCCGCACCGGATCAGATATTCAGGCTGCGGCCGCCATCGACGCTAATGATCTGCCCTGTAATGTAAGGGCTGTGAGCGAGAAAGGCTACCGTTGCTGCAATATCAGCGGGGGTCCCGCACTGTTGTAACGGGATTTTTGCCAGAATCCGTTGCTGGTGGGTTGTGTCTGCATGCCCGGTCGCAGGCCAGAGAATGGCACCCGGGGCGACAGCGTTCACCCGTACCTGGGGGGCCAGTTCCAGGGCCAGCGCCTGCGTCATCATGGCGAGGGCAGCCTTGCTCATGCAGTAGAGGCTGTGATTGGCCAAGGGACGATGAGCGTAGATGTCGAGCATGTTGATGACGTTGCCCTGGCTTGCGATCAGTGCCTCCCGCAGTGCCTGTACCAGAAAGTAAGGCGCTTTGACGTTGCTGCCCATCAGCTGTTCCCAGTCTGAAAGACGGCTCTGTGCCAGCGGTGTGGAGTAAAAAGACGAAGCATTGTTCACCAACAAATCCAGACGCCCCCAGGGGGCGAGGGTTTGCTCTGTCAAGGTTTGCAGTGCCGGCGCTTGCTCAAGATCAGCCTGCACTGCCAGGGCGCACTGCTTGCGCTGGCGGTTGAAACTGGCCACCAGGGCCTCGGCGGCTGCGCGCTGGTGGCGGTAATGAATGATGAGATTGTAGTTGTCGGCATGCAGGCGCTGGGCAATGGCGAGCCCGAGTCGGGCACTGCCGCCGGTAACCAGCGCGACTTTGGGCGTTGATGACATGAATCAGCTCTCTTGGGTTCAGTCGCGGGGCCAGCGGGCTTTGTGGCTGGTCAGGGTGGCGATTTGGCAGGCTTCGAGGGCTTTCCCGATGTCGGCGCCCGACAACCCTTGGGCCACGAACTGGCTGGCCTCAATGGCCCGGATACCTTGGGCCGCGCCCCGAACATAGTCACGTTGGGGGTAAGGGACGTTCTCGCAGCCTTGGCGGCCCTGGGCATCGGCCTGACACACCAGCAAAAACTGTTCAAACCGTTCGGGATGGCGCAGGGCATCGCCGGATTTGAGCAGTTTTAGCAGCGTCGATGGCTTGAGTTCAAAGGCGCGATGCACATGGGTGTGAAATTCACAGGCCAGCATGGCGAGAGTGCGATAGTCGCCCGGAACCTTTAGCCGGCTGCACAGTGCCTTGACTGCGGCCACGCCGGTTTGTTCATGACCGTGGTGGGCCGGCAGTTTGGCTGGCGGCGTCAAACCTTTGCCCAGATCATGCAGCAGGGCAGCAAAGCGGGCGTGGCCATCGCCGCCAAGCACCACAGACCGTTGCAGACTCAGCAGGCTATGGATGCCGGTGTCGATTTCCGGGTGATGCTGCTCCGGTTGCGGAACGCCAAACAGCCGCTCGAGTTCGGGAAAGAGTACCTTCAATGCGCCACACGCGCGCAGCACCTCGAAGTAGACGTGGGGAGCAGGTTCTTGCAAGGCTCGCCGGGTTTCTTGCCATACCCGTTCCGCGACCAGATGATCCAGCTCTCCCGCTGCGACCATGTCGCGCATCAGATCGAGGGTCTGCGGCGCTACACTGAAGCCCCGGTCATGCAGGCGTGCGGCAAAGCGGGCGACGCGCAATACCCGCAGCGGATCTTCGGCAAATGCGTGGGAGACATGGCGCAAAAGGCGCAGGTTCAGGTCGGTTTGCCCGCCATAGGGGTCAATGAGCTGCCCTTGGGCGTCCATGGCCATGGCGTTGATGGTCAGGTCCCGCCGTACCAGGTCGTCCTCAAGGGTTACTTCAGGTGAGCTGTGGCAACTAAAGCCGAGATAACCGTGACCGGTTTTGCGCTCGGTACGGGCCAGCGCGTATTCCTCGTGCGTTACCGGGTGAAGAAACACCGGAAAGTCGGCACCGACTTGCCGGTAACCGGCGGCAATCAACTCTTGCGGCGTTGCGCCGACGACCACCCAATCCCGGTCTTTGACTGCAATTCCCAAAAGCTGATCGCGCACGGCTCCGCCAACGAGATAAATTTGCATACAAGGATCCTCAGGGAGCGTGTGTTGCAATAACCCCGAACAAGGCCGGGGTGGGCAAAGGGGGAAGTGGTCGATCCTGCTGCCCATAGAGGGAGTGTACTGTTTTACGCTGCTGCAGGGTACCTGCTGCAGACCAGCGGGTTGGGCAGAGAAGGCACCGCCAGGCCCTTGCGGGTATGGCGGTGCCGAGGTTGATCATGGGGCTCAGGAATGCGCTGGCTCCACTCGGCACGCTTTGCTTCAGAAGGTGAAACCGAGCTCGGCGGCGGCGCCAACGTCCGTTTGATTGGCCATCGCGGCCAGATCCAGATGCACGCCAAAGGGTGAAAGACCAAAGCCGGCGGTCAGGGTGGGGCGGCTGCCGTCATCGCGCACATCGCTGGCAAAGTTGTAACGGCCGCCAATACGAAGCTGGGCCCAGTTCCAGGCATCGAATTCGGCGCCCACAGCCAGAAACTGGGCATCGCTTTCAAAGCTGAACGCCCGGTTGGGGGTCAGGTCGAGATCCACGGCCAGGGTATGCAAATCCGCCTTGTGGGCCAGACCGATTTTGACGTTGGGCTCGATCTTGATCTTGTTGCTGACGGCCCCGGCCCCTGTGGGTACGGTGCGTATGTCGACCGGAATCAGGTTGCGAATGCTGACACCGGCTGTCCATTGCTGCTGATCGCCAAACATGACCGCTGCCCCCAGGTCGAGGTTGAGCTTGTTGGCGGTGGTTTCATAATTACTATCTTCGACATCATCCTCATCAAAGTTGTTGGCTGAGGCAGTATAACGGTAGGACACCAGTTTCATCATCTTGGGGGACACGCCAACGGCGACCGGCAGGCCGGCCACATTGAATCGGGTCGCCACTGACACGCCGATCTCGTGAACGCCGGCGGCGACACCCACCACTTCAGACTTCAGCAGGTCGTCGGCGTTGTTGGGCAGAGCCGTCGTATTGCTGGTGTTGAGGTCGTTCAGAATGCCATCGAGCAAGGCACCGTCGAGGTAGTTCGTGTGTATTACCGCCTTGCCGGTAGCATCGGTAAAAAGGGCACCGGCATAGGTTTCGCCAGGAATGGCAAAGGCCATGCCGAGGCCGAAATCGACCCGCATGGCCTTGTTGTCAATTTTTTTCAGCTCGGTATTCAATTCGTTGGTGGCATCGATGGCACTTTGAATGGTGCTGCTGTTGGGATTGGCCTTGGCAGCGTCTACGGCCTGCTGGAATTTGTCGAAAAGCTTGCGTTCCTGGATGTCGTCAACGCTGTCGATCAAATCATCTTCGTCGGCGGCCGTGACATTAATTGACGGCAGAATCATGCCGAAATCGTCGCGTGCACTGGAATGTTTTACCGCCAGCAGTGCCGGGTTGAAAAAGCTCGCCGCCGCGGGTGCAGAAGAGGCCACACCGACCCCGCCCATGGCAAAGGAGCGGGCATCGGAAAACGCAGAGGGCGCGGCAAAAACCGGCGCAGAACCGAGTGTGATGGCAGAGATGGCAAGGGTTAGCGAACGCAGATGCATGGTGTTGATCCTTTTGACGGCTGAAGTGGAACTCATGGGGGCTAACGCATTGCCAACAAGTATATAAGCTAATAAAAATGCTGCCTGACGGGTCACAAAAAATTACATTTCTTGTGTTTTCGATTTGGTTGAATGTGGCATGAAGTTTTCATGCCTTTTCGCCAAGGGTTGGGGTAGCACCCGTAACGACATGAGAGCGACCCGTAACGACACGAGAGCGAGTGGTTGACATGATCTGGGAAAACGCGAGGATAAACGAGAGCACAAGCCGGCTGCTGGTGCTCCTGACCTGCATGACGCTGGGGGGATGTGAAGCCTCCTCTGGCTGGCGTTGGACCGAGCCCGAGGAACCTCCTGTTGTGGTGGAACAGCCTCCGGTCGTTCTGCGGGTGACAGGCTATGGCGCATACGATCTGGAGGCCGCCAAAAAGTCGGGCCAGGTGCGCCTGGACGCCGTGCGGGTGTCGCGCCTTGATGCCTATCGGGCGTTGGCCGAGCGGGTTTATGGCACCCGCGTGGTCAGCACGACCGAGATTGATCGGCTCAAGATCAAGCAGGACCGTCTGGTGGCCAGTGTAGATAGCAGTATTCGTGGCGCCCAGGTGGTTGCCATCAATGAAATGCAACCCGGAACCATTGAAACCGTGCTGGAGTTGGTGCTGGATAACAGCTTTCACCAGTGCCTGATCGATGCCAGTCCTGTTCGGGACAACGCGGCCTGTCGAATTCCCTTTCCGCGCCGGGATGACCTGGATAATGGGGCCATCAGCCCCGATCGTGAGCTGGCGGGCGCAGATCTGCGAATTGAGCCAATGCCGATGACAACGAATCCCGCACCTCAGGAGGCGGCTGCATCATCTGCTGGCAAGGGGGCGCAGGGTGGCACACTCTATTACCTTAAATAAGGCGGTTTTTTGGCGCAAATTGGGCGGTCTTGGCTATTTGCTGCTTTGGTGTGGTTTTTTTGGCGCGACGGGTCATAGCCCGTTGGCCAGTGCCCGCTGGGTCGAAGCAACCGGGTATACCATTGTCGCCGGAGGGGGTGAAAGCCCTTCGGATTACAGCGCGGCCCGGTTTGAGGCGCAGCGTCAGGCGGTGGACAAGGCGCGAGAGCTGTTTTCCGGTCAGAGCGACGGTTCGGCCTATTTGCGCACGGGAGCAACCGCCGATGGCAAAGAGGTGCAGGCCGCGGTGCGCGACATTCGGGTGCTGGAAGAGAAGGTGGAAGGCAACCTCCTGAGTCTGCGCCTGTCGGTCGATCTGGTACCGCGTCTGGCCTGTGCCTTGCAGTCGACCAATCGCTTTCGCAAAAAGACGGCCGTTTTGGGCTTTTCGTTGCAGGTTCCTTCTCAGGCAGCACTGGGTGGGCTGGCGGATGTGTCACAGCGTTTTCCTGCCATGCTGGCGCAGCAGCTCAAGGGGCTTGATAAGCACCTCATCTACGGCGCCTATCATCATCAGCTGTATTCAGACGTAGTGAATGCGCCGGCCGTCCAATCCAGTCAGGGTACCCTGACCAAAGCGGTGCAGGTCGCCAAGGAAATGGGGGTGCAGTTTGTGGTGTCCGGGGTGATCCGGGATTTGTCGCCCTTTGCCACACCATCGCCCGGCAATTCGGCCTGGGCGACGATGAAGTCCTGGGTTGCGGATCCGGAGCAGCGCCGGCGTTTTAGGGTTGAAGTCTTTATTCACGATGGCTTCAGTGGCGAAATTCTGACCCAGCAAATCTTTGAAACTGTGGGTAACTGGAATCTTGCTGTCAATGAGGTAACGGGATTTGGCTCAGGGGCGTTTTTGGCATCCGACTATGGCAAACAGGTCAGCGCCTTGCTGGATGAGGTGACGCAGCTGACCAACGACACCTTGAGCTGCCAGCCGTTCATGGCGCGCATTAATCGCATGCAAGGCAAGACGTTGCATTTTGATGCCGGTGCACTCTCGGGGTTGCGCCCGGGCGATGAACTGGCGGTCTACCGCACCTATCAGTTTTCTGACAGCGATGGGGCTAAAGGTACCGAACTCACCAATGTGAAAACAGCGTTGAAAGTGACACAGGTGCACCCCGACTTCGCCACCGGCGTGCTGCCTGTAGATCCGGGGCGCTTGAACATTCAAACAGATGATCTGCTGATCGGCTGGTAAGGCGCGCGCCCTAAAAAATACGGGCAGGGGTTTAGAGGTGGGTGCGGGCCAGATCCTGCACCTTCTTCACCATGGAGCGTAACCCGTTGCCCCTCGTCGGGCTGATGTGACGCATCAGATCCATCTGCTGAAACACGGCATCCACATCCACGGCCAGC
>JBFHRO010000080.1:0-13512 GCA_041591635.1 Oleiphilaceae bacterium
GTCCAATAGTAGCTTACGCTGTTGTTTTCTACATCCTGGGCGTCGAAGCTTGAAGCGGTAAAGTAGATCTTTCCATCGCGAACGATGTAGGTGTAGAGATAGGCAAAGCCTCCCAGTCGTGCATGGGAGGAAAAGCGGTCGAGGTTTTTTTGATCTTCAGTGCGGCTGATGCTGGTGGCATCCAGTGTTCTGTCATGAAAGTCTTCAGGAAGAAGACTGGGAAGTTCACGGACGGCGGCAAGCAACCGATTATCGACGGCGCGCAAGGTATCGTACTGAATGAACATAAGCCAAACTGCCGTAACAAGCAAAACGCCAATTACGTAAAAGGCGCCCGCAAAGGCTAACTGTCCTTGGCCACGTAATACCATCGATACTTATCCGTAAGAGCGCACCACATTAACAGCATAAGAAAAAAAGAACGAAGCCGTTCTCGCCTGGAGACTGGTTATTGGCTCACTGGCAACCACTGAAAGCGGTTCAAGCAAAATAGCGGCGCCCAATTTCCTCGTAGTTCGCCACAATACGGCTTAAATAGCGTGCCGTTTCTTCGATGCCGGGCAGCATGCCGTAGTTAGTATAGATGATTTCATTTGTCCAGGTGCGCTTTAGACCGGCATTGTAAGCGGCTGCGGCAGTCAGAATGTTGCCATTACGCACCCGCAAGGCGTTAGCCAGCATATGCACCATGGCGAAAATGGGTTTCTTGTAGGTCAGGCGTTCGTCAAAGTTCATGTAGAACTCGGCCTTGCCAAAAATATCGTCGTTACCCAATTCACGCGAGTTGGTTTCAATATAGGTAATATAGTTGTCACGAGCCACTTCGATACGCTTAAACATCGCTTTTAAATGGGCGTCTCTTTCGAGTTGAGCCTGGGCTTCTTTTTGCACGGCCTTGCCTTCGGCCAGCAGTTGCAGGCTTTCCTCCAGGGTAAACCGGGCCAGGTGACGAGTATCCCGGCGGTACTGATTTCTCTCTTGCACAAGTATTCGATACTGTGTCAGGGAGTCCGCCAGTTCGGTTACAACATAAGGCGGAGCCTTGTGTTGTTCGAGCGATCCGGCGACTGTCATCTGGTAGGAGTTGGTCGCTGTCGATGGCATGAACTGGCAGATACCGGCCGCCAGCGAGGGCGAAATGGCCAGTTCACAAAAAAGCGATTCCGCCATGATTTGCGACATGACCCAGACAGCATCCACAGGATACAAGCTTTTCTGCTCCTGAATCGCCAGATCAACCCAATAAATAATGTTGGTAATACGCTTTTCGAAATCAATCTTTTCAAAAGGTACTGACCAAAACTGCAGCGTCATGCCCTTGTAGTGATGCTCAAGAAAATCCAGAATGGCGCGGGCAAGTTTGTGTTTCTGATTGGCAGACAAGGGCATCGCGTCGTTTTTCTCGATGAGAAAACTCAGTGGCCTGGCCAACAGAGATGCGCTGGTTGCAGACAGACCGACCATGGCCAGTGTTTGCAGAAAGTTTCGGCGAGTTAACATTGGGAACCCGTTGCTGCATGGGGTTTAGTAAAAGCGGTATGCCACCATGCTAAAGCGTTGGTGAAATTATTCAAGGTGAATCGCCGGACTCACTGCGGCTCGCCGTGCATTTTGTTTTTGCAGATTGCCTGGCGTTAGTTGACTATAGGCAGCCAGGGGCCGCGTGGCCCGGGCAACTTTTCACAATGGCACGCAATCATGAATCAGTCTCAAGATAAAAACCCGTTGCAGGGTGTTACGCTCGAAGCCATGCTCACTGGCCTGGTTGAAAAACTTGGCTGGGAATATCTTGGCAAACAAATAGCGGTTCGGTGTTTTTTGCATGACCCCAGTATCAAGTCCAGTCTGGTGTTTTTGCGCCGTACCCCTTGGGCGCGTGCAAAGCTGGAGCAGCTATACCTTCGGACGCTAACCAAAGGCAAAGCACCGTCTGTGTTGTCACTTAATAAAAAGTCAGATCGGGAAACCGTACCTGTACCAGCACCGGTAAATCCGTCAATCTGGAAGAAAACCTAACAGGGCTGAAAAACAGATTTCAGCACTGTTTCCGTGGAAGCCGCTGTCTATGGAAGAACCTGTCATTTTTACCTCGGACGAGAACTCCCTGGTGGGAATCGTCCACGTGCCGCCAACGCTTGTGACCACCACAGGTGTGGTGATCGTTGTGGGCGGGCCACAAACGAGAGTGGGCAGTCATCGCCAGTTTGTGCTCCTGGCGCGTGCCTTGTGCCAAGCCGGTATCGCGGTGTTTCGTTATGACCAGCACGGAATGGGGGATAGCGAAGGCGAGCCGGGTACCTTCCTTGATGGTTGCCCCGATTTACAGGCGGCCATCGACACGTTTCGGCACAAAGTGCCAGCACTTGAAGGGGTTGCCTTGTGGGGATTGTGCGACGCGGCCTCGCAAATTCTGATGTACCTGAGTGTTGCGAAAGCCCCAGCTGTGAGCCGGCTCTTCCTGCTTAACCCCTGGGTACGCCAGTCGCAGTCTGAGGCCCGGGTGTATCTTGGAAGTTACTACTGGCGCCGTCTTAAAGATCCGCAATTCTGGAAAAAGCTGGGTGGACTGCGATTCGACTGGCGAACCTCGCTGCGTGATTTTTTCCTCACCGTTGGCAAGGCGTTGCGCCACAGAAAAAACCGGGGGAGCGAAGAAACAGCCAATCGCGCCGATTGGCAAGGCTTTACCGAAGCGAATTACCTTGACGCCATGTACAAGGGCCTTGCCTCCTTTTCGGGGGAGTGTTACCTGATTTTAAGTGGCAATGACCTTACGGCGGATGAGTTTCGGTTGCTGGCCAGGGATGATTCGGCATGGAGCCGGCTGCTGGCGCAGAAGGTGACCCAAACGCTCACCGTTGCCCATGCCAATCACACCTTTTCCAGTGCCGCCTGGCGGGCAGAGGTTGAGGCATTTTGCCTGGCAAAGATGAGTACAAACAACGCGAAATAAAAGAGGGTGGCCGGTCGTGGTGAATCAAGCGGGCTGCCAAACAAACCAAAGACCAATAAGGCTGAAACACCTGTCATGAGGGCAGCATGGAGACTCGTCAGTACTGGCGAAGCTTGTTGACGCACTATCAGGGTGTTGATCAGTGCCCAGGCGAGTGCCGCCGCAAATACGAGCAAACCGATCAGCCCGAAATCGTAGGCTATGTTTAACCACTGATTTTTGACGTGCCATGGCAAGTGCATAAAGTCGTTATAAAAATACCATCGGTCGAGGCCGGCACTGAAATCGCCGTTGTGGATCAGATTGGTGGAATCGGGAAGTGCCGTCAAACGGATGTCGTCAACCGCAATAATCTCCCCCTGACCAAGATTTCTGAAGGTAATGAGGGTCGGCCAGCGCGCCGTGACAGGTTTGTTGCCGACCTTCGCTGAGTTGATGATGGTGCTGACCGGCTGCCATGCTTCCTGCTCCGTTGAGAGTTTCAGTGCCTTGATGGCGCAGTTGGGCATAAAATTCGACGCGTAGATCAGGTTGCGTTCACACAGATAGATGCCGATGGTCGCTGACGCACTGATCTTGACGTTAAAGCTAATCTGGTAGTCCTGATCGGGCCGGATGCTGAGTCTTTGCCCAAAAATCAGATCTTTCCCTTCTGACAGGCGCAAAAAGTGATTGCCTGCGCTGTCGGACGCAAGTCCGAAGCCACCCACCTCACGCATGAGATCGGGGTAGTTGATGGCATAGTGACTGGCAAAGCTTCCTGGTTCCATGCCCGTCAAGAGGTGTTCTGATGACATATCGAAGCTATCGACCACGTGGCGCCAGTGATCAAGCCGGGATTCAAGATCGACTTTGACGCCCTGAATCCGTGCATTGATCTGGTAGCCGCCGGTGGCAATACCGATAACAAGACTTGCGACCAGAATGCACGAAACCACCATGGCGTGACGCAAAAAAGCGCCGGGAAATCGGCCCGGCTTATGGGCCGCAAACACGCATAGCAAGGCCGTCAGAAAGGCGATGATGGCGCCCGTCAATACCACCGGATCCGGAGTAATCCAGCGGCTGTTAAGGTGCCCGTACAGGAGCAGTGTTAACCCGGCGCCAGTCATTAGCAGAGCGAGCGCATGAACGACCACACTCCTGCCGGCCAGCGTGAAAAGCAGGGTGCCTGCCAGTGCGCATCCGTATCCGAGCATGCCGAAATAGCTGCCTGCCCTGAAGACGAAAACACCGCAGGCCAGTGCCACCAGCAGCAAAGTGATCGGCATCACATGAGCACGCAAGGCACCCAATGTTGAGCGCACATAAAAAAGCCCAAAGACTAGCGTGGCAACAAGCATGGCTACGTATGTCGAGCGCGTAAAACCCACGAGGATGCAATAAGCGCAGGCGACCACTGACGCCATGGCAAACAGCTTGAGCCAATAGGAGCGAAAGGCGAACAAGGCTCCCAGAGCCCCGGAAAACAACAGGATCATCATGCCGTCAATGGACTCGCCGCCGGTATGCATGTCACTAAACCAGCCGGTAATTCGATAGGATGAGGTAAAGTCGAGTAATGACGTGGCAATGTGATACCAAGGAGCCCCGGTCAGAATGAGGTGTAATGTGTGACGTTCCCACAGAATGATTCCACCAAGCAGTAACGCTGCAACACAAAAGCCGCCCAGCAACAGACGCGGCGCCGCCTGGGGGGCTTGGCGGTAATGGTGTTGCCAAAGCAGTGCCAAAAACAGGCCCCAGAGCAGCCCCTTGGTTACTTTGTAGCCCCAAAGCGGACTGTAATAAGCATTGGTCGACAGGGGGCTAACGAGTTCGACCCAGGTGTCTGGCGGCACCAGCGTCATCGTCAGCATGCCAATCAACACGGCAAGTGCGATTCGCAATCCTGCTGAAAGCAGGCTGAAGCCGGCGCCAAGCGTGCCATTGCACAAACCGGCGGCCAGGGTCATGTAGATGAAATAGTCGAGTTCGTTGAAAACGGGGCGACCACTATAAGGGGTCAAATCAAGCCCGACATACAGGCCCGGTAGAATCAAGAGCCAAACGGCGGGCACAGCGAGCAACAACAGGAAGTAGAGCGCCAGAGCGATGCAAAGCGCCATTTCAAACACCGGGAAGCTGAGGGCGTGGTAACCTAGCCAAGTGGCCAGGCTGGCGCCGGCAACGACTTGTATCGCGCGCGCCGCCAGTGAAACCGGAGATCTCCTGAGGCGGCCTTGCCAGAGAGTTGATTCTGTCTGTCCTTGATTAACCATCAATCGGGCCTTGCTCAAATAGGGCTATCCTGCATAATCGACCGGCATGGATTGCCATTGGGGGAAAAATGTCTGCACAAAACCAGCGTTCGACAGTCTCCGTGCGGGTGCGCCTGGTGCGCGCGCTGCTACTTCTGGGGGGAACGCTCCTGAGTGCTGCAATCATCACCGGAGCGATATTGCACCGGGAGGCCGCAAACGAGCATCGCAGTTACCTGCAAACGCTGGAAGTGTATCTGAACCGTGTGGGTATTTCATTCTCGACACCTTTTCTTACTCTCAATGCCCACTATCCTCGGGTATTACCGGCGATTCTTGATACCGCGAAGATTGAGGGCCTGTTGCGAACCGAGTTTGGCATTGATCTAAGCCAGCAGTGTAAAAAGCCGGGATTGTATTGGAGCACCACTTGCCTTGCGCATGATGCCTCTGCAGCGCTGACCCTGGGCGAGGTTTACGACACGCTGGCACAGTTTACCGTCAGTTCGCCTTCCCTCGACGATCGGGCGTCCACGGCCTGGCAACTCGCACTTTTATATGACCAGGTCGCCAAGTACCGTCATGACCATCCGGTGCAAGACCAGGTCATTCGGCAAAAATTGCGCACGGCCTTGCATGAACACCTGCAGTTGCTGGACACCGATGGCGCCTCGCTCTGGCATGGGCGCTTTACGCTTGCATGCCATGCCTGGCTGCTGGCCGTCGTTATTGCCGAAGACGATGCGCTGCTCCTGCAACGTGCCCATCGTCATTTCATGAACTCGGCTCAGGCACTTGCCCTTACCGAAGCCTGGCCTGAAGGCTACAACTACTGGATCAACAACCGCGCACTGCCGTTTGCGCTGGCAAGCGCCGCCTACATTTATGGCACGACAGATGAGGCAGGTGCGACATACCTTAAGCACATACTGGCGCGCAATATCCGCTGGCACATCTATATGACCCGTCCGGATCACAGAATCGATCCCATTGGTGATGAGGGGCCTCGGGTCGATCTCAAAGATGAGACGCGGCCATACATAGATCTTGCCACACGCTTGACCAATGATCCGGTAGGGGCAACTTATTCGAGTTATCTGTACAACCTGCACAAGGCGGACAGTTACTACAGTGGCTATCGTTGGCTGGCACCACTGATACGATCCTGGGTTCGTCCGCTTGCAGATCCTGGCAAATCCCTTGCCCTGTTCGAGGGGGTTTTGCCCCTACACGAAGTATTTGGCGCGGACGCATACAACCAGATCGTCATTCTTGAAGGCTGGGGCCCGGACGACGCACAACTGCGTATTCGGGCGGGAGATCAATTCACGCATCACCAGCATTATGACGCCGGGCATTTTACGCTGTTCAAGTCGAAGCCCATCATGGTGGATGCAAGCACCTACAGCAGTATGTTTACAGACAACCGCCTCTTTAAAGGGGTACAAACCCTGAGCAAAAACAGCCTGCTTGTGATGCAGCCCGGTGCTGACTACCAACCCAATCACCTGTTTGCCAGGAACATCAACAGCGGCGGGCAACGCCTGAGCATGCCCACCGGAAGTGCCCTGACCAGTGTCGCGCACTGGCAGCAACAATTGCGGGGGCGCGCCTATCTCAAACGGGCCAACCTGCTGCGGGCGTGGCATTCGTCCAACGCACATCTGGTTGAAATTGACATGACCGATGCCTACCCCAACCAGCGCAACCGATCGGGAAGCCAGGTGTCGGTATCGTCCATCCAGCGTTTGTATTTCTACCATGCAGGGCTCGGTAAATTACTGATAAAAGATGCGGTGCGTGTGGCCGGCGATGCTGAAGGACTTGCGACCAAGCAGGTTTTTCATGTTCAACACTTACCCCAGGTAACAGATATGGCGGGGCAATGGGTGGCTGGCACGCCTGGCAACGGCCTATGGCTCAACGAGGCAGCGCAGAGATCGGCTCTGCCTGTGGCGGGAGCAATGCTCTATCCGTTGATTCCTGATCCCTCCAGGCTAAAACTCGTTGGAGGTGAACGATACAAGCACTGGGTGGAAATGCTGGACTCGGCGCAGGCGCGTCAGGCGATTTTTGTAGATGACGGGTATGTGGCCAAACCCTGGTTTGATGACCCTTCATGGCGCCTGGAACTGGAGTCTGAATCTGGCGGATCAGGACGGAATCATCTGACGCTGATTGACTTGGCCCACCCGACACAGCCTCCGACGCTAGTGCGATCGCCTGCAGGGCTCGTGCTTGACTTGACAGGCATGGTCGTGGCCTTTGTTGAATCAACCGAATCCGGTTCCACGACGGATTTGCCCACAGTGTCGGTGAATACAGCGCCTGCGCGAGACGTTTTTGTTATTGCCAGAGCGGCGATAAAACAGGTGAATGTGCATGTAAATGGCCGCACGCAAGTGCTCAATCTGAATCAGGGGGTGGGTGTGATATCTGCGCAGCCAAACTCAAAATAAGACGATCGACTGGCCTGAGAGTTTATTAATTGAGAGGCAGGCGCTAGAATTGCGGCAATTTTCGATCAGGCCCCATTAGTGAGCAGCTATGACAGATGAAAAACGCAGAGTGGCACGCATTCCCTGGCTGAGGTTTATTGCCGAGGTAAAAGTGCGGCGAAGTTTTTTTCGATCTGAGTGGATTGAAATCTACATTCACGACTTTACTCGTTTGGGCATGGGAATTCAGACCGATGAAGTGTTTAACCAAGGGGAAACCATCTATCTGAATCTTGCACTGGAAATGGAAGCCGGCGTAACTCGCCTGGAGTCTGTGCCTGCGGTGGTCATGCACAAAGAAAAGCATCATAGTCGTTTCAATTACGGTTTGTCGTTCGAGCTGACAACAAAGGGCATCCATAAACAACCACTCAAAGAAGAGCTGGAACGCATTGAAACCGTGTTAATCAAGCACGCCAAACTCAAAGAGCGTTTTGCCAAAGGCACGCCGGGTGATACGCCGTAAATCGTTCGTTGGCAGCAAGCCACGAATTTTTCTCTCTCGTTGGCACATTCCCCTCAGGATTCTCTCGATTCTGGCTTTCATGGTATTGGCATCTGCATGCGATGTCGGGCGCAGTCAGGGTGATTTCAGCGTCGACGGTTGCCAGCTCAGCGATAGCCTCTGCCTTGTCGATAATGACAATAGTGTTCATATTGCTCTTGATAACCAGCACATTGTGCCGCTACAGCTGTTTGAGGTTCGCATACAGGACCCGAAACAAAAGATTGCGACCATTCGCGCCACTATTGTGGGTATGGATATGGACATGGGGTTTATTCCAGTGTCCTTTAAAAAAGCTGGAAATACGCTTTGGCTTGCAAAAACCTCCGTGGGTGTATGCTCGGTCGACCAGCAAATGAAATGGGCGCTGGATGTGCGGATTCAGCTTGTAGGTGGCGAGAATATCGCCCGCAAGTTTGGCTTGCCTTCTATGGCTCATTGAAAACCCGGATAGTTACTGGCACTTATGCAACTGACACAAGCGGGCAGAGTACATCGGATTTTTCCAGCGCTGTTGGCAGCGTTGCTATTAGCCTCGTTCTTTCTCTTCGGGCTTTATGTTGGCCTAAAAGGGCAGCAACACAGCCACACACCGATCAATTTAGGCATGAGCACCGAAATTCTTCAGGGGGCTCCGGGAAGTCTTAGGTTACGTGAGTTAAAAGGCAGCCTGGTTGTCATCTATTTCGGCTACACCTACTGCCCGGATGCCTGCCCGGTGGGATTGGCGACATTACGTGATACGCTGCAGCTCCTTGAGGCCACCGCCCCCCGATTGCCCGTGCACATACTCTTTATCTCCATTGATCCGCAACGGGATGATCTGGCACGGATTCTGGCGTACACGGAGTTTTTTCACAACAAGATCAAAGCGTTAACTGGAGCAAAGGATGATATGGATTCGCTGCTGCAGAGGTTCGGAGTCTACGCCAAACCGGTTCCCGGCAGTGGTGCTAATGATTACTTGCTGGATCACAGCACCGGATTCTATGTATTCGATTATTCGGGCGAACTTCACAGGCTCGTACCGCACAACGCCACAGCAGAAATGTTGATTGAAACTATCAAGGCACTAGAACAGAGGAAGATAGATCACAAGAAAGATGTTGTAAAAATGTGATCAATGCATCGAAAATCTCGTGTTATCTCTGGTAAATTTCGAGGGATAAGTTTCTTTTACGATTTTTAAGCACATTGAAGGATACCATCATGGATTATTCCAGCAGTCTCAGAGATGTACTTATTCGCAAAATCAACAAAGTCGAAAGAGATCTTGTGCAGTTAAAACTCGATTATTGCCGGTTCGTGTACGGCCTGTCACATCGATCCAAGGTATATTTCAAGGGCAATCTTTATCAGATCAAGTCAGTAGACCTGGAATCTATGTCACGCAACGAACAGGGGGAGTGGAGCAAGCCTCATGTTTGCGGCATTCTGTTGGATTCATCCAACCCTGGCGCACCAGATGAAGTTGTTACCCTGGGAGATGAATGGGAGCTGGCGGCCTGAGTAGATTGCTCTCAGGCTGCATCCATCCGTATCCATGTTCAATGTGCTAGAGCGTCAGTCCCCAGCACAAAATCTGCTCTTTCAAACTTTCGCTTTTGGGTGTAAAGCGCAGGTTGATCCAGCTCTCCGCCGCTTTTTTCCCGGCAGCAACCGCCTCGGCGTCTTCTTTGGTGAAATTTTTTCGGGCACGGAATAAGAGCGCGTCTGCATCGCTCTTGTTCATACCCATGTTTCGCGTCAGAACAAAGGCCACCACATCCGCACGTTCACTTGCCTCGCAACCAAAATGCTCGCAAATGGCATTGGTAGCGCCCAGCAAGTACAGGGCAGATCGCTTGTAAAGCCAGGATTTGGTGTGAGACAGGTCAATGCCATCGCGCTTGAGTTCAAGCAATTGCAAGCCGGCAAAGATCTGCGCCTTGCTGATACTGTCAATACGGGAAAACTGAGCGCTTTCCTCGCCGGTCTTGTGGCGAGCTGAGGCTGAAACGCTGGTAGCTGAATGTGGACTAAAATGAGACTTCAGGCTGCGAGCGGGGGAGGTGGCATTGGTTTCTAATCCGGCTTCCTGTCGCGAAAGTGACATAACCAGCCAGGCGAGGTACAAAAACCCTCCCGCCAGTGCAATTTCGAGAACGTGAATCAAGAGACTACCCATAACAATTGAATTCCTGACGTCTTGAACGGTGATACCAGTATACAAAATGTTACCGATTGTTGCGTGATTTCACGCAGGTGTTTGGGAAAACTGTGTCACACAATTGTGCTATGCTCTAACGCTTTGTATTGATTAGAAGAGAGGCGAGGCCCGAATGACTAACGGAACCAAAGAAAAATTCACCACCGAGATCGATATTGTAAGTTATGCGTTGGGAAGACAGTGGGCAGAGCAACTCGCTTCAAACGGGCTGCAAGGTATTAACGTACAAGCCCTGACGGCCGGGGTGCAGGATGTTATTGACGGACGCCCAAGCGTCATCAGCCAGAAGGCAACCCACGAAGCCTGGCAAAACCTCAGTGCTCGTATTGAGGCCGAACAGGAAAACGCGGCAAAGAGTCAGGCACAGGTGGCAGAGCGCTTTTTGCAGGAAAATGCCGGTCGATCAGAGGTGATCGAAACCCCCACAGGACTGCAGTACGAAATAATCGTTGAAGGAAGTGGCGATATACCGCAGGGGCATCATACCGTTAGAACGCACTACCATGGGACTTTTATCGACGGTAAGGTTTTTGATAGCTCTTACGAAAGAGGGGAGCCTGCCGAGTTTCCTGTCGGTGGCGTGATCGCAGGCTGGACCGAAGCATTAAAAATGATGCCTGTTGGATCTAAATGGCGTTTGTATGTCCCGTCACACTTGGCCTACGGTGAGCGTGGTGCGCCCGGTGCCATCCCGCCACACACAGCCTTGATATTTGATGTTGAGCTGCTGGATATTCTCAATTGAGCGCGTGTTGCGGTTGACTCGAAGTGATTGCCTCGCCTGAATGACTTTGTGATTTCAGGCGATTTTCTTTTGTTCATCGGTAAAAAAACGGAACAGTTGCTCAAAGGAAAGCGGTCTGCTGAAAAGATACCCCTGCGCATAATCGCATTTGTTGATCATCAAGAAATCTTTCTGGTCAAGGGTTTCGACGCCCTCCGCAATGACTTTCAGATTCAGCTTGTGGGCCACGGCAATGACTGCCGATGTGATTTCCATATCGTTGATATCATCGGGAATATCCCGCACGAACTCACGGTCAACCTTGAGAATATCAACGGGTAGCCGTTTCAGATAACTCAGTGACGAGTAGCCTGAGCCAAAGTCATCGATAGTGATAGTCGATCCCGTTGATTTGATCCGATTCAACTGTTGAACGACCTTATGTATATCGTCCATAAGCATGCTTTCAGTCACTTCGATCTCGAGGAATTCGGCCTTAAGACCTGTCTCGGCAAGTACTTCGGAAATGGTCAGTTCGAGTTCGGGGTCGGCAAACTGACGCATCGACAAGTTCACAGCAACCCGTATTTCTTTACCGGTCAATTGTTGCAGCATCTTGATTTGAATGCAGGCGTTACGCAGAACCCATTCACCAATGGCAACAATCAAGCCGGTTTCTTCGGCTACCGAGATAAACTCGGCGGGTGACACCTCGCCCCGCAGTGGATGATGCCAGCGGATGAGCGCCTCAACACTGCATATTTCCCCGGTAACCAGATTAATCTGGGGCTGATAGAGAAGGGTGAATTCGTCCGATGCCAGCGCATGCCGCAGTTCCTGCTCCATGTTCAGCAAGCGAAGCGCCTTGATATTCAACTCTTCGGTAAAGAAATGATAACCATCACGACCTTGCTCCTTGGCCCGGTACAAGGCCAGATCCGCGTTTTTCATCAGCGTATCCGTATCGCACGAATCTTCGGGCGCCACAGTGATGCCAATACTGGTGGAAATAATGACCTCATGTTTATCAAGCTTGATGGGTTGTTTGAGCGATTTGAGAATATGCTTGGCAATGGTGGTCGCCGATGAAGCATCAGACAGATCGTTCAGCAAAATAGTGAACTCATCGCCACCAAGCCGGGAAACGGTATCCTGCGCCCGGACACACTCTTTGAGCCGTTTGGCGACTTCGAGCAACAAGGTGTCTCCTGCATCGTGGCCGAGGGTGTCATTAATGCGCTTGAACTGGTCAAGGTCTAAAAAAAACAGCCCTACCTTGGTTTTATGCCGTTTCGCATTTTCAATGGATTGGGACAAACGATCCACAAACAACCGCCGATTGGCAAGGCCGGTCAGGGCATCGTAAAGCGCGAGTTTCTCCATCTGCTGGTTGATTTCTTTGATCGCAGAAATATCGATGCCAGAAATAACGTAGTTCGACACCTCGTTGTTACGATCGAAGATTGCCGAAACCGTAATGGCGCTCCAGAACTCGCTGCCATCGCGTTTTTTGCTCAGCAGTTCGCCTTCCCACCCATTTGTGAGGCATTCACTGCTCCAGGTAGGTGTATCTGGGCTGACGTCCGTTTTCCGGATGGCCACCATCAAAATCGATCGACCGAGTGATTCGGATCGTTTGTAGTCGGTAATCTGGCAGAATTTCTCGTTCACATACTCAATGATGCCTGCCGCATCGGTAATAACGATGAGCGAACCGTTGTTGGTCACCGCACTGCTGAGCTTCGTCAGCGCCAATTCCGTTGTTTCATGAGCAGCGAGGGCAAGTTTAAGTTTTTGACGAGAGCGAAGGAGCTGAAAGACCAAGGCAATGACCAAAAGTGCTAACAGCAAGGGAGGAACTAAACCGAGCCCTTGTGTCGTGCCGGCCGATAAAGGCGCAGCCGCCAACCCGGTCGCTACCAGGAGCAAGCCAACGACGGCAAATAGCTGTTTGATCTGGTTGCAGAGTATCAGCTTCAAGCACAGGCCCACAGGGTAAGAGGTAAGTATTGCCTAATGATATGTGATGCCGGAAATGGTTACCGTAAACATAATGGCGATTTGTGTAACCAATTGTATTAATGCGAAAAAGCTCCGTTTTATGAGGAATTTTGGCGGCATTGCCGCCCAAGGCGCCAGGCAAAGTGTTTGCAGATATACGGCCGGCCAAACGTGACCTGGCTCTACGACACGCAGGGCCAGTTGCTGGGGCAAGAGCAATACAACGCCAGCGGCAAAAAGGTGTTAGCCCATTACTGGATCTGGCTCGACGACCTGCCGCTTGCCGGGTTGGAGCTAAAATATGCCCGCAACGGCACGACCATCAGCCACCGACGGCTATACTACCTGCATAGCGACCACCTGAACACGCCACGCCTGGCTA
>JBFHRO010000081.1:0-13455 GCA_041591635.1 Oleiphilaceae bacterium
GGTGGTGAGCACTATCGGCGTCAGACGGGTGCTGGCAGACTCGGCAATGGCTTCAGCCACCGACAGGCCAGGATCTTCGCGCAGCCGCTGGTTGGCGTAGTCCACCAGGATGATCGAATTGTTCACCACAATCCCCATCAGGCTGTTCAGCCCCACAAAAGCCAGAATGGAAAAGGAGTGACCTGTCAGATACAGCGCCACAATGGCACCGGTAATGGCAAAGGGTA
This sequence comes from Oleiphilaceae bacterium, assembly GCA_041591635.1. GTDB lineage: Bacteria > Pseudomonadota > Gammaproteobacteria > Pseudomonadales > Oleiphilaceae > JACKOD01. The sequence goes on from JBFHRO010000081.1 coordinate 228, forward strand.
TGGCAATAAAGACGATCAAGGGCTGCAAAAATGAACGGAATTGCAAAACCAGCACGGTAAATATGGCCAGCAGAGAAAGAATCAGCGCCTTACCCAGACCGGCAAAGTTCTTGTTGCGGCTTTCCTCTTCCCCGCCCACCGCCCAGCTCACATCGGCGGGCCAGTCCAGGGCCTGCAACTGGCTGATCACTTGCGCCGTGACTCTGGCCACATTGTAGCCCTCGGCCACATCGGCCGTAACCAGTGCCATGCGGCTGAAATTGTAATGCGCTAATTGCGCCTGGGAAGAAAACAACGCCACCTCTGCGATTTGCCCCAGCGGGATCTGCTCCCCGTTGGCCAGCGTCAGCAGAATTTTATCGAACTCCTCGCTGCTGGGGGCGTTGTAATGGTTACCCAAAATCAGGATGCGGTAATCCTCGCCCTGGGCATCACGATAGCTGCCGGCCACAGTGCCCGACAGTGCCATGCGCACCGCCTTGTCCATGTCATAACTGGTCAGGCCCAGCAAGGCGGCCTTGTCGGGCTTGATCTGCACCTTGACCGTGATCATCTCCGGCGCCGACTGGTTATCCACGCTCTGGGTACCCGCCGTGGCACGCAGCACCTGCTCCACCTGGTGCGCCATGCGACGGATGGCTTCGTGCTCATCGCCCGTCACCCGGATCGCAATGGGGGCTTCGTAGGGTGGGCCTTGCTGAAACTGCTCGACCTTGATGTCGGCTTCCGGCCACTGCCCTAGCTGCTGCCGAATCTCATCGGCAATGCGCGTAGTGGCCTCAATGTCGGCACCGTCGACCTCCACCATCAGCTGGCCGTAGTTGGCCTGACCCTGTTTGGGAACCTTGTTGTAGTACAGGCGCGGATTGCCGTTACCCACATTGGTTGCAATCGCCCGCACGGCCGGGTGCCTTGCGACCATCGCTTCTATCTCCCGCATAACGGCATCGGTACGCTCCAGGCGACTGTTCTCCGCCAGCCGGACATCAATCAACAGCTGCGGCTTGTCGGCCTTGGGAAACATACTCACGCCCACCGATTTCACCAGCGTCAGTGATCCCGCAAACAAGGCCAGGCAAACCAGCACCAGCCAGAACGGATGACGCAGGCAAAAGGCCAGCAGCGGGCGGTAGAGCCACCGATCCAGGCGCGTAAAACCGGCATTGGCCCACTGCTCGGCTCGCGTCGGCTTCACCTGTAACAGCGACTTTGACAGCAGCGGCACCACCGTCAGCGCCAACAGCAATGAGGCCAGCAAGGTCAGAATCACGGTAACCGGCATGGATCGCATGAAGGTGCCCGAGCCGCTTTGCAGCAACAGTAGCGGAAAAAAGGCCAGCATGGTGGTCACAGTACCACTGACGATCGACCAGCCGACCTGTGCCGCCCCTTTGACAATGGCTTCCTGGCGTTTGAATCCCAGGCGCAGGTGACGCTGGATATTTTCCACCACCACAATGGCATTATCGACCAGCAATCCCAGGGCAATGATCAGGCCCACAATGGTCATCTGTTGTAACCCGAACCCGGCAAAATCCACCCAACCCACGGCAATCACGGTAGACAGGGGAATGGACACCATGGCAATGAGTGCCGGGCGCATCCCCAACAACAACAGCAACACCAGCCCCACCACCATGACGCCCTGGCCAAGGTTGGAGGTGAAGAGCGTGATTTGCCGCTCGACGCTTTTGGCCTGATCAAAAACCCATTCCAGGCGCACATCCGGTGGCAACTGGCTGGCAAAGCGGTCGGCGCGGGCTTGAATGCCTTCAATGGCATCGGCAATCTGGGTGTTTTCCCGCTGCACGGCTGAAATGAACACCGCCCGTTTGCCGTTATAGCGGGCCAAATAACGGGCCGGCTCGTCGGCCAGGCGCACACTGGCCACATCCTTTAAATGCAGAATCTGGCTGTCGTGGGCAAATACCGGGGTCATCGCCAGTTCATCAAGTGAGCGGTAAAAGCCGCTGGTGCGCACCGTCAGGCGCGAATCACCGGAATAAATAAAGCCCGCCGGCAGGTTTTGGCTGCTGGCAGAAATGACCTGATAAATCTGCTCGGCCGATACCCCCAGCGAGGCGAGCTTGCGCAAATCCAGTGCCACCTCGACTTGCTGCTCGGGCCAGGCCCAGCTCTCGCTTTCCTTGATACTGGGTACCTTTTCAATCTCGTCTTCCAGCGCCGTCGCCAGGCGCTTCAGCTCCTGATAACTTGCCGTCTCCGACACCAGCGCCAACTGGGCAATGTTGACCCCGGTGGGCGACAGGCGGCGTACCTCCAGCTTTTGCAGGTTTTGCGGCAAGTCGGCCCGCACCTGGTTGACCGAGCGAATCACCTCATCGTATTTGTCATCCGGATCGGCACCGTACAGAAATTCAATCCGTATCGTCGCCACACCGTCACGAATGGTTGAGTTGACGCTATCAATGTCATCCAGGGCGTTCAAGGCATCTTCAATAACGTCTACTACCTGACTTTCCATATCCACCGGATCGGTGCCACTGTAGATCACGGTAACCAGGCTCGAGGGGAAATTGAATTGCGGATCTTCAGAGCGGGGCATGGTGGTAAACGCCACCCAGCCCGACAGCGTCAGCATCAAAACCAGCATCCAGGTGAACTGGGGGTTGCCAATGGCAAGCAGGGGAATACGCATAGAAACAACCCGTCAGATCAGTGGGCGGCCACGACCGGCAAGCGGCTGGCCGAGGTTAACGCGGAAATGTGGTAGGGCGAGCCCAGTACAATCGGCCACTGGGGATTCAGGCCCTGCTGTATCAACACAGCATCGCTGGTGAGGGAATAGATCTGCACGCTTTTGATTTCCACCGCCCGTGTGTCGGGATTGATCTGAGCGATTTCGCCGTGCCGCCCACTGGCATTGAGCAGTGCCGACACAGGCACCCGCATTAACTGCGGCTGCAGCGAAGGGCGAATGTGCAAATGCGCATACAGGCCCGATAACAAGCGCACCTCTGGCTTGCCCAGGTCAATCTCCACCTCAAACATCCCGGTTTGGGCTGAAGCCTGGGCTGCCAGTTCGGTCACCCGGCCAGCAAGGTTCAAGCCGGGGTAAGCATCCAGACGAATAGCCACCTTGTCACCCAACTGCACCTGAATAGCCTCCCGGTCGATCAAGCCGGCCCGGACAATCCAGCCCTCGGCATGGCCCGAAAACAGCAGCACCGGCTGGCCTGCCGTTACCATTTCGTCCTTCTCCACATGCCGCTTGAGCACTATGCCGTCTTCGGGCGCCAGTATTTGCGAATGCTTGAGGTTAAAGGTCTCGATGGCCAGCACGGCTTTGGCCTTGTCCTGACGGGTAAGGGCATTGTCCAACTGCTCCTTGGGCGCCAGCTGGCGTGACACCAGGCTTTCCAGCCGGCGTACGTCCAGCTCGGCTTGCCTGAAGTCGGCCAGGGCAAACTGCTGCTTGGCCTCAATCTCGGCCAAATCCAGCCGGGCCAGCAAGGTTCCCTTTTTGACATGCGTGCCTTCGGTCACCGGCAACTCGCTGAGCACACCCGCCGTTTTGAACGCTAGCCGGGTTTGCCCCTTATTGACCAGCACGCCCGAGGTATAAAAGGTCATGGCATCCGATTCCAGCGTCACCGGGGCCGTCATCACGGGGGACTCTGCCACCGCCAGCCCCCCCATCAGCAGGCTGATCAGGCCGCAGGTAAACCTCAAAATCCAATCTTTGCTGATAGGCGACATAGGCCCGGCTCCTTATTCAATGTTGACGATGACAACATAGTAGTAAGACAATGTTTGCAGTGTCAACATCAATCACCCCTGTATCGCGCAACTGTCGCCTGCACGACAAAGCACCGCTGACTGAAAAAGCAACACCCGTCTCTGGTGCCTTGCAGGTTTCTGATACTATTGAACAGCCATTACAGCGTTGGGAGCAGTTATGAAAGTTGAGGCCGAGGCCGGCAACGAAAAAAGCGGAAACTACCACCACGGGAATCTGCGCGAGGCGTTGATCGACATTGCCTGCACTCACATCCGCGATGCCGGGATGGAAAAACTCAGCCTGCGCGCCATCGCCAAACAGGCAGGCGTATCCGCCAATGCACCTTATCGGCATTTTCCCGACAAACGCAGCCTGCTCATTGCCATCGCCATTGCCGGGTTTGAACAACTGGCCCGAGGCATGCGGGATGTCGAGGCCCAGGCACTGCCGATTCTCGAAGAAATGCGACTTAAGGGCCGGCACTACATCGAATGTGCCATCGCCAATCCCGAGAAATACAAGCTCATGTTCGGCCCGGCCATCTCGGAACGCACCGAAAGCATGGAATTGATGGTGGCCGCCGGCATCAGTTACGAGTTGTTGCTTAAGACCGTGCGCCAGGGGGTTGAAGAGGGGGTTTTTCGTCGCGCCGAGGTTCGCGCGCTGGCCGAACCCATATGGGCGCAGATTCACGGCATCTCCAGCCTCCTTATTGATGGCTTTTTCAACCAGAATGTACAGGATTTTCGTACCGCCTGGGTTCATCTGGGGCCAGCGGCGCCCTGCCCGCTCACCTACGGCTGCGAGCATTCGCTCGAAGACACCCTGAACAACTTTTTCGAATCTCTGCTGCTGGGCATCGCCTCCGACACCACGCGCCAACGGGTCGCGGGCACCTCCTAGCCGGCGCAACGGGTTGGCATGAAGCCGACTGTTCAAAAAAGATCCACTTTTATCTGCTTCTCTTGATCTTCTGCAAGCGCCCCTGTTGGCTTTCAGGCTCTAATAATGCCTCTGACCGGCACACATCCACGACAACAATAAAGGTCCCCCGTCAGGCACTATCCACCTTTTATCAGGGAGTCGCCATGAACCATCCGCTCAAGGATCCGCTGTCAACCATCAAGAACCGGGGCTGGCAGGTCGCCCTTGCCGGCACGGGAATCAATCTCGCCCTGGGTGTTCTCTACGCCTGGAGTATTTTCAAAAAAGCCATTACCGAATCCATTGGCAGCGGCGCTGAAGGTGCGTTCGACTGGGATCCGGCAACCGTCAACGACCCCTACGCCCTGGCGTGTCTGGTGTTTGCCTTCACCATGATCATCGCCGGCAAGTTTCAGGACAAATTCGGGCCGCGTCTTACGGCCATGGTGGGCGGTGTTCTGGTGGGAGCCGGTTTTATTCTTATCTCCCAAACCCAGGCGTATCTCGCCTGGATTCTGGGCTTTGGTGTGCTGGCCGGAGCGGGCATAGGTTTTGGCTACTCGGCCGCCACCCCTCCCGCACTGAAATGGTTTCCTCCCTCCCGCACCGGGCTGATTGCCGGCGTGGTGGTATCAGGCTTCGGTCTTGCACCGGTATACATAGCCCCACTCTCGAGCTACCTGCTTGATACCATTGGTTTGCAACAGACCATGATGGCCTTCGGTATTGGCTTTGCGCTCATTGTTTGCGCTCTGGCCTGCCTGATCACTAACCCCCCTGAAGGTTTCAATGCCTCCCAGGCGGGCGGCAAAACCCCGACCAGCCCTCACGAATCCAGCCCTGGCGAAGTGCTTCGCGACAGGCGTTTTTACACCTTGTGGCTGGTGTATTTCATTGCCGCAGGCGCGGGTTTGATGGTGATAGGCAGCGTCGCGGGCCTGGCCAAACAAAGCATGGGCTCGCTTGCCTTTGTTGCGGTGGCCATCATGGCGCTAGGCAACGCCGCCGGGCGAATCGTCGCAGGGGTACTCTCGGACCGGCTGGGCCGGACCAATACCCTGATTGCCATGCTTGCCTTTCAGGCGGTGCTGATGTTTGCGGCCATACCGGTACTGTCCGGTGAAGCCAATGCCCTGTTGCTGACCCTTCTGGCGACCTTTATTGGCTTTAACTACGGCACCAATCTGGCTATTTTCCCCTCGTTTGCCAAGGATTACTGGGGGCTGCGTCATTTTGGCATGAACTACGGGCTGCTTTTTACGGCCTGGGGGGTGGGCGCACTCGTCCTGGTTCGAAGCGCGGAAATGCTTCGAGCGACCAGCGGTAACTTCAGCAGTGCCTTTGCGCTGGCTGGCGGCCTGCTGATTCTTGGCACCCTGATAACTCTCACCCTTAGACCCCGGGCAAAGGCACTCAAACCTTTAAGCGTGGGGTAAGGGAAGCCTTGGAGGTGCTGACCCGAGAAAGTCACCCGAAATCAACCAAAGCGTGACCCGTTGCGCGCTTTGGTTCGGGCCCCCGACAAATACCTTGTCAGCCTGTCACCACCGGGGTAGCATCCCCCGTTCACACAGGCGCCGGCCGGACAGAACACGGACATTCTGACCACAACTACCTGCACTGGTTGTTCATTCGCTTATTCATTCATGCGCTTATCGGCTTTCTGCCATGTCCGACACTTCTTCGCTTATTCTTCGTGATTCAGAAATTGATGCGGCTTTCAACCGCAAGAGCCTGTTTTGGCGTTTTGGTTCTCTTCTTGAAGCCCAGTTTGAAACCTATAGATACCAGCGCATTCTGAAGTTTGTCATGCCTATTGGCTGGAGTGCTCTGGCGCTGTTCGCCGTTTACTCGCTGCTTGATGCCCTCCTGTTTCCCCGCAGCGTCTACGCAATAACCATCCTGATCCGGCTCAGCCTGATCTGCCCGCTGATTGGCCTGATGATGTGGCTAAGTCAGCAGAATCTGAGCTCCCGCCGCTTCATGACCATCTACACATTGGCATTTTTTGCCGGCGGTCTGGGCATCCTGGGCATTATTCTGGCCGCCCGGCTCGAAAACATGGTCTTACCCTACGACGGGCTGCTGCTGTTTTTAATGTTTGGCTATTCGCTGATGGCACTGCCGGTGCTTTGGGTTTGCTCCGCGGGCATGAGCCTGAGCCTGCTGTACATTGTCATGGAAATCGCCGTCGATTTTCCGCGCGAAACCCTGATGTATAACGCATCGTTTCTCATTACCGCCAACATCATCGGCATGGTGGGCTGCATTTTGCACGAACACAGCCTGCGCACCCAGTTTTTGAACCAAACCCTGATTCAGCGTTCCCGCGAGGCACTCTGGCAGGAAAACCAGGCCAAAACCCGGCTCCTTGCCTCCGCCAGCCATGACTTGCGCCAGCCACTGCACGCCATGACGCTACTGGCTGAAGATCTGGAACAACGCCTGCCGGCGGGGCGTGAAGCCCACTGCGTGCAACAGCTGCAAAAATCCATACTCAATCTCAATCAGCTACTGGGCTCTGTGCTGGATATCTCCCGCATGTCGGTAGGCATTCTGCAACCGGTACGCAAGCGCATCGACCTCACACGACTGGGAAGCGAGCTGGTGGAAGAAACCCAAAACCGCGCCGCCACCCAGCAGGTGAGCCTGCGCTGGCTCGGGCCCAGCGGCGCCGAAGTCTATTCAGACCCGGTGCTCCTGAGCCGGATTCTGCGCAATCTGCTCGAAAATGCCCTGACTCATTCACAAGCATCGCGCATTATTCTCAGCTGGCGCAAAGTGGGGGACTATTACCGGGTACTGGTCAGCGATAACGGCATAGGTATTCCGGCGCACGAGCAATCAAGGGTGTTTGACGAATTCAGCCGAATCGCTGGCACGCCATCGACAGGTCTGGGCCTGGGCCTGTCGATCGTCAAACAACTCAGCCACCAGCTTGGCCTGCCCCTGGGCTTGCAGTCACTGAAAGAGCAAGGCACCACCTTTTGGGTCGATGTGCCGCTCTACATACCGCGATCGGAAACCGACAGCAGTCCAAGCCTCCATCCCGATGGCGATTTTGTGCCGCCCGACACCGAGAGCGCCCTGGAAAATACAGAAATTGCCTTGTCACCCGCAAGCGATCCTGCATCACCCTCAGGCGATGCCACCCGCGCGCAAACAACCGCTGATTCAGAGGCAGTACGGATCAAGGTGCTGGTGATAGACGATGAACAGGACATTCTCAATGCCATGGCGGCGCTGCTGGAACACTGGGGCTTCGAAGTGCAAACCTGTGCACGGTGGGCAGATATCGAAACCCGACTCGCACACTGGCAACCACAGATAGTCATCAGTGACTACCATCTAACCCAGGGCGTAAACGGACTGCAACTCATCACGCAATTACGCCAGCGATGGTCGCACGCCATTCCTGCACTCATCATTACCGCCGATACCGACCTTGACCCAGAGTTCATCGCGGACGAGAACACACTGTTAAGCCACAAGCCGTTACCGCCGGTCAAGCTGCGTTTGATGCTCAAGCATCTGGCAGGCCGCCTCTGAGCCTCACCCTTTGTTCACGGGTGAGGCTCAGGTCAAAGGCGCAGGTCAAAGCACCAACAAACCCAAACGCTCGGCCTTGTGCACGCATTCGGTCCGATTATGGGCATCCAGCGCCGCAAACAGCGCCTTCAGGTGGGTTTTTACGGTATGTTCGGTTAACCCCAGCTCGCTGCATATACGCTTGTTGGGTAATCCCTGGGCCAGCAGTTGCAACACCTCCTGCTGGCGTGCCGTCAATATCGGCATGAGATTGGTCCGGGTTTCCGGCAAAGAAGGACAGTCGCTAAAAAACGGCGGAAGATAGACCTCGCCCGCCAGCACCTGGTCGATGGCATTGAGAATCCCCTGACGACCCTCACCCTTGCCGATAAAACCACTGGCTCCGGCCTTTAGGGCATCGCGCACGTCGTCGGGCTGGTCGGAAGCGGAAACAATCACCACAGGAATAAACAGGCGTTTGAGCTGCACATGGCGCAACAGCGACAAGCCGCGGCCATCGGGCAAGGACAAATCCAGCAGAATCAGATCAAAAGCGGGATCGACGGCCAGCGTGCGGATCGCCGCCTCTGCCGTTACTGCCGTAGTAATGGCAACTTTTCGGGGCAATCCTTGCAGTGTAAGTGACAATCCTTCGACAAAGAGCGGGTGATCATCGACCACCAGCAAACGCAAACGATCGGGCAACCGATCTTCAACAATCGAAAACATCATCAATGCCCTTTGTTATTTTTATGGGTCTTGGCTGGAATTGTGCTCCACGCCACACAGGCAGGTATCACAAGTTCACAACTTCCGCGCGCATTATACCCCTGCTTGGTTAGGAATAAATGTTAAAGCCGACAACGTTTGGCACTTGCACAGTGAAATGTTGTCGGCCTCGAAGGGCGCCAGTGTCAAATTAACCAGGCGATCTCTCAGGAGCCTGCGTCTCCTGAGCGTTTGTCCTGCAGTGCCAGCTGGGCCGTTTTTTCGGCAATGGCTTCATCGGCCAGAACCCGCGCAAGCTCTTCGCTGGCAAACATTTCGGATCGAATCCGGTTCAGCTGATTCTGGCGCGTCTGTTCATCCATCGCACCGGCTTCAAGCGACCGCTTGCGGGCCAGGTACTGATCCAGCCGCTTATTCCACGCACTTTCACGCGCATAAAAACCCAGGATCTGATCAGCCTCCTCTTCGGCAAAATGCTCTTGCAGCAGGGTGCGCACCGCTTCGGGCGCCCACCCTTGGTCGTACATCGACTGGGCGTTGCTGGCTGCCTGTGAGCGCACACGCGAAGTTTCGGCCTGTTCACGCATCTGGGCCGGCATTCTGGCGTCCAGCGCGGCTATCCGGTCCTGTTTGGCCTCGTCGGACAAAGACGCATCAGCCCGTATCTTGATCGACTCCACGGCATACTCGGAATACATCTCCTCCATGCCAAAAAACGCCTCAACGGCCGCCGGTGAAAGATACTGGCGGCGCAGATTGCGCACCTCCGAAAAAGTTTCTTCCATCTCCTGGGCATAGTAACCGTAGTTTTGCTGATCCGCCGGAATCAGCTGGCGCGCCATCATTTCGGCCAGATGACGCTGATAATCAAGATAGTCATTCAACAAATGCATCGCCTGCATCGCCGCCGCAGGTGGCAGACGTTGTTGCAATTGGGACTGCACTTGCGCAATAGCCTCATCAGGCGACAATTCGCCCACCGCACTGAGGAAGTAATCAAAGAAGTCCTTTACACCAAGGCTTACTTTCAAATTGCCTTCGGCATCGACTTCCAGCACACCATCGATATCGGTACCTTCCAGCACACTCGGAACCGCCGTGCCAGTCCATGCCGCTGAAGGCGTTGCAGCAACCTTGTCTTCTTCAACCGGCGCAGGCATGTGACCGATCTCCGAGGGAATGCGTTTTTGCCCAATGACCTGTGCCTCAAGACCGTAGTGTGCCGCGTGCACGGTCGTCGTTTCTTTTTGATCACCGCCCGGCCACCAAACGGCAATGCCAATACCGCCAAGAATCAATGGCACGACAAGCAACTTCAACTGTTTCATTTCTTACCTGCCTGTTGTTGTTATTTTTATTGAATCGTGCAAGCCCCTGAAAGCGAGAGCTGCCAGGGGCTGCACCGTCAGTGTCCGGAATTACAGACCTGCGTTTTTCAGCCGGTTAGCCTGAGTCCGGTAAGGTGTAACCGGGTTGTGGAACAGATGGGTAACACCGAGCACATGATTGATGGCATCAATGTGGTTGGCATTGTAGGCACCCAGATACTTGCCAAGCTTCTGCGAGCACTCAGACACCAGACCGTCACTGGTTTCACCCTTGAATGCCAGCGAAGTGGTCACCAAAAAGCCATCCAGAGGATCAAGAACGTTCGTAAACACGCTCTTGCCCGCCCAGGAATACATGCGAATCTTGTTACCTTTGACGGTGACGGTTTCAGCGCGATCGTTAGTACAGTAACCGGAGGCTACGCCATAAGGATGACGTGCGTTAAGCGCGTTGGTTCCGCGTGTGGTCAGGGTTTCGAGCGCGGCCACCGAGTCCTGACTGTTGCTGTTGCCCGACAACCAGCCAATCAGGGTGCCCATGGCGTTGGCCAGCGCCCCTACGCCACCTTCGATCGAGCTATCGACCGGAATGATGCCACGCACCATGTCAGCAGTCTTCGAACCTTTGTTAACCCCGTCCACCGAAGTTACGGACGCGATACGGCCTTTGCCGGAGGCGTTCATATTGGCATCAAAGGTGATGGCCGCACGCGCCGTAGGTGAACCCTGGCTATGGGCGAAGATATTGAACTTGGCCGCGTTGCCGTATTTGTTGCTGTTGATATCGTTCGCCAGCGTTCTGCCGCGCTGCTCGCTGTCGTTAAAGGGTGAAACCGCCGCCACCTTGACGTCGGCGCCACTGCGGCACAGATTCATCGGCACTGTATGGAAATAGCCGATCAGGCCACCAATAGAGTCAAACCCCGTGATGCCGTGAACCATGAGAATGGGATATTTGGTATCGGTATAGCCCCCAGAAGTTCCCCACCACTGTGAGCAACCTTCGGCGTGACTTGCTGCCGAAAATACCGCGGTAGCCGCCATGCAGGCAGCGGTTATTATTTTTTTCATTGACTGTCTCCTGTGAGTGTCGTTGTTGTATTTATTATTCACTTGATGTTTTTATTGGAGTGCGCACTCTGAGAACCATGGTAAGTAATACGGCAACGTTCGCCTATCACCCAAATGGGGGAAGTTGGCCCCCGCTTGCCTGCCGCTAAACTTTTTTGCCTCTGCTTCAAGCCCTCGTCATCTTTTCGTCAGTCCCGGGAGCACCATCAAGAACCCTTCGCAGCCCGTTCAATTCATACAGTTTTTGGCACTGGTTTTAACACTACTTTTAACACTACGCCCTTTGGCCGATGTGACTAAGCCCTCTACCCAGGTACCATTTGCACATTGAGTTTTAAAGACAAGCACAGGCCGCTTGGTAGTTTCGAACTCTCCTTTTTTGGGCTCCTTGTCCCAAGATTATTGCGACAATATGAATAAGGTTCGGCTTCATATTGTCGCTTTTTTATGCCCGTCATTTATCGCCCCCTTCGAAACAGATCACGCCCCGCTCACTCAGTTCGAGCGTTGAGACAGCCACTGCGCCACCTCCGGCCATATTTGGGACGGCGCCTTGCTGCCAGCGAGAATGCCCATATGACCACCCTCGACATCCATCAGCCGGGTATCGGCACTGGAAACATGGGCCAAAATGGCGGCTGTGCACTCACGCGTCACTATCGGATCCGCCCTTCCACACACGGCCAGCACATTCGCCACAATGGCTCTCAACGACAACGCCTGCCCGGCGCGTGAGGGGACCTTTCCTTTGGCTACCAGATTATCGGTAAGCAGGAACTGAATGACGTCCTGCATGACTGCGCCCGGATAAGCCACCATGTCATCCAGAAAGGCCCCATTGGTGGCATGCGCCACAACATAATCCTGGTCGTGCAGATTACGTAACAGATCGAGATACCCGCGCACACTTGCAACCGGGTTCGTGAGCTTGAAGGCAAGCGCATTCGCCCAGCCGGGAGAACGCCACCAGCGTTTACGCGTATTATGGATGCGCCACCCGGTGTGTTCATCCAGCCAGCGCAGCGAACGCGCCAACCGCTGATACTGGCGACCCAGAACGCCATTGGCATGATAATCTCCAGGCGCACCCACCAGCACCAGATTGGCGACATGCGGATCCCCCATGGCGGCATAGCAAACACAAAACAGCCCGCCAAGGCTCCAGCCATGCAAGGAAATTTCCTGTTGACCGCTATGTTCGCGCACCTTGGCCAGAAGCTTGGGCATCCACTGCCCATAATACGTCTGCAACGAGAAATGGTTGTGATCCTGTGTCGGCCGCCCCCAGTCAATCAGGTACAACTCGAAGCCACAGCCACGCAAGTATTTCACCAGACTACGGTGGGGGAATAGATCGTAGATAAACATGTTCACCGCCAAGGGCGCCACGAGAACCAAAGGAACGCGATAAGGCGACGAGACAACTGGCAGTATCTGCCCATCGACAACAAACGCCGTTTCACGTAACGGCGGGTAATAACGCAAACGAACAATATCCTCCTCATAGATCAGGTCAAATGGCGTTTTTTCGGCTTGTACCAGACTCTGGGCCGCGAACATTCTTTTCTTCGCATTCTGAACGCCAGAAGCAATAACACCCGCCATAGCGACAGGTTTTTTGTACAGAGTCTGCAAGGTTTGCCGCATGGGTATCCTCCAAAATTCATCAAGAATTCCCCACTTTAAAGACTTGGCATCCGCAAGGCATTGGCTCAAAAAACCGGACTTCACTGGCATGAAAGCCCAAAGTGCGAAGCCGGTCACAGAGCACTTTTTGCGATAATCATTAGCAAACATTAACCTGCAACAGGCGTGCTGTCGCTTCCCGGGCGCTTATCAAACCATTTTGGAAGTGTCATAATTTGCCCAACCCGACTTGAGCCGAGACAGGCATGAGCTTTTCAAA
>JBFHRO010000082.1:0-13392 GCA_041591635.1 Oleiphilaceae bacterium
CCGCTTAAAGGGGATTGAGACATCAGCCGCCGGGCAAACTATCGTCGTGTATTGGGTCCGAAGAAACTGCCCCGCTTAAAGGGGATTGAGAATCCTTGGCGGTTCTTCTTTTTGCCTGGCTTTTGTGTTGTCATAGCCTCTGGGGCCGCCCGCTGACTTCCCCTGCTTATTACCAATGGCAGCGAATCTAAGAGGATTGCGGTATGTGGCTGCGCACCAGTTGTAATTTGGCATTTGAGCTCAACGTGCCAACCCCCTTTGTTTTCATGCTCCGGCCGCGCAGCGGTGCCCAGCAATGGATCGCTGCAGAAAAATACAAACTGCAGCCCAGTGTGCCGGTATTCGAGTTTACCGACAGCTACGGCAACCTGTGCCAACGCTTGATTGCGCCGGCGGGGCCCTTTGCCATTCAAACCGCCGCCGATGTGATGACCGCTGATCAGGTTGACGAAGCGCCGGGGGCGCCCTTTGTCGAAGTTCAGAACCTTCCCGATGCGGTGCTCAGTTATTTGTTGCCAAGCCGGTATTGCGAGTCGGATCGCTTTAGCCAAATGACCACCAGCATTACCGCAGGTCAACTCCTGGGCTACGATCAGGTGGCGGCCATCACAAACTGGCTGCGCACCGCGATTTGCTTTACCCCCGATAACAGTGAATTACTGGTCTCGGCCGTCGAGGTGAACGAGCGGCAGTGGGGCGTCTGCAGAGACCTTGCGCATCTTGGTATCGCCATGTGCCGCAGTATCTGTATTCCGGCGCGTATGGTGGTGGGCTACCTTTATCAGCTCCAGCCCATGGATCTGCACGCCTGGTTCGAAGCCTATGTGGGGCACCGCTGGTACGCCTTTGATGCGACGCAACCGCAGATGCGCGGCGGCTATGTGGCTATTGGCTACGGTCGGGATGCCGCCGATGTGGCCGTGTTCAATCAGTTTGGGCCGGCGCTCTACTCCTGCTCGCGTGAAGTGCGGGTGACCCGCATCAAAGACGCTGTGGATGGCACTTTGTAAGGTCGCCTTGCGCCTGCGCCGCCACTCATCAGGCCGTTAATCCGATCCTGCGGTTAAAAACCGGATCTGTTACCAACAGAAACCATTGAGCTTCCTCAGTAAATAGGGGTATAAGGGTTCACTTCTTCAGAAGACAGAAGCCTCTGTTTTTCTGCACCTTTGAACCAGTGAAAGGAATCGGGTTAATGAAATCTCCTGTGCAACGCGGCTTTTATTCGGGATTCTGGCATGCCATGGCCAGCGTCTTCATAGTGATCGGCCTGCTTTCTTCTGGCGGATGCCGAACCGCACCCCCACCGACCCCCTACAAAGCGCCGGAAGGGGCCTCTGCCGAATCGGGCAGGCCCTGGGTCTACCTGAGTGCCAGCGAAATGGCCGAGGCTGTCCGCAATGGGGCGGTCACCTCGCAAGCGTTGGTGCAGGCGCATCTGAACCAGATTCACCGCTACAATCCCGATCTGAACGCCATAGTTACCATTGATGAGGCCGCCGTTCTCGAGCAGGCACGAGAAGCCGACGAGGCCCTGAAGCGTGGCGAGATTCGCGGACCGCTGCACGGTGTGCCCGTAACCATCAAGGATCATTTTGCGGTCAAGGGATTGCGCACCACCAACGGTTTCCCGCCACTGGCCGATCAAATCACCGATTTTGACGCCACCCTGGTCAAGCGCCTCAAAGATGCCGGCGCAATTATTCTGGGCAAGACCAATATGCCGATTCTGGCGATGGATGTGCAGACCCATAACCCGATATTTGGGCAAACCAACAACCCCTGGAACCTGACGCTGTCGCCGGGCGGCAGCACGGGTGGAGGCGCTGCGGCTGTGGCCGCCGGAATGTCTCCGATTGAAATCGGCAGCGATCTGGGAGGCTCCATCCGCATCCCCGCCCATTTCTGCGGGCTGTTCGGAATCAAACCAACCGAAAATACCGTCTCCAGCTATGGCACCTTCCCGGGACTTGCCGGCAAGGGGCCTCGCAGCGTCCGGCACATGGTTACCATCGGGCCACTGGCCCGATCCATCGCCGATTTGAAGCTCAGCCTGTCGATCATCGCCGGGCCAGACGCGAACGATCCTCTGACCACGCCATTGCTTCCCGTCGATCCCGCGCTCCAACAGCGCAAGGATCTGAAAATTGCCTGGAGCGACAACTTCGGTGATGTCCCCATTACCGCAGACACCCGGCGCGTTCTTGATACCCTGGTGAAAAAGCTCGCAGCCCAAGGGTTCAAAGTTGAACAGGAGCAACCGGCCTTCGATTTCAACGAGGTATGGACCACCTGGGGCGAGATGGTCGATATCGAAATTGGCATCCTCAACCCCGGGTTCGTGCGCTTTATTATGTACACTCTGGGTGGGCCGCACCGGTCACAGGCACCGCTGATGCAGATGGTTTTTCCCGTGAGTGATGATGATCGCATTAAAATCCTGAGCCGGCGGGACGGGTTTGTTGGCGAAATGGACCGTTTCCTGAACGATTGGGACGTGTTCATTTCCCCGGTAGTGACCCGGCCCGCAGCCCCCCATCAGCCACCGGACGACACCGTCTTTTACCAAGGTCTGTACGACAAGCGGGTCGCGGTAGACGACCAGGAACTCAACTACTGGATGGCTTACAGCGCCTACACAACTCCCTTTAATCTGACCGGCCATCCGGTCGTGGTGATCCCGGCCGGGTTCTCGTCCGATGGATTGCCGATCGGGATTCAGATCGTGGGAAAACGCTGGCGTGATTTTGAGTTGCTCGATATCGCCGAGCGGATCAATCAGGTGGCTGGCGCCTATCGGGGGCCCGAAGGGTATTGAGCATCGCCGCGCCGTATTAGGTCAGCGTCCTTTCGTGCAGCTCATGTCGGATATAGCGCGGTTGTTGAAGAAGAGATCCAATGCAGTCACGCCGCCATCCGACACCGAGACCTTGGCGCGAACTTGCGCCATGGGGGCGCTAAACGTCACGAAACCATCAGGTTTCATCTGATAGGTACCGTGTTGTTTGTCAAACACATAGCGGTTACCTGGTTCGATGATAATGTCGCTGTAGGTGTAGTTGAGCAGGCCCGCGTCAAGGGTATAACAGGGGTATTTCCCCGCAGGAATGTGAGTCGCACCGGGGGTATTGCGTGGGAGCTCTGCCGGTAGCAAGCGGTCAATCGGAGCCCATTCATGCCAGTTGGTACCATAGCCATCGTAGCTTATCTGGCAGTTTCCTTCCTGATCTGGTCCCTGCAAGACTTTGGCGGCGTACCATGTGCCCATAAAGAAGGATTTCACCGGCTGTCCCTGCTGGCATAAATGCCTGGCTTGTGCGACTCGCCGCGCCTTCTCCTTGGCTTCATATTCGGCACCGGGGCCTGGCATTTCCCATCGTGATGGCTGCGGAATACGGTAGTCCTCCGACCAGTTTTGAATTTCAGGTACAGTGGCGGGAGCCTGCGCTTTCGGCAGTTGATAGCCTTCTGACCAGTTTTGAGTTTTGGGTACATTGGTTGGGGGCTGCGCTTTTGGCAGTTGGTACCCTTGCGACCATTGTTGGGTTTGTGTTGCCTCCGATGCGGCCAGCGATAAAGGCACTGTAAGCAACAGCGCCAAAGGCGTTGTGCCCTGAATAACCCGAATTTGCATTGTCATTGCATCCCCCTTGCCATTGGCCTTGATAATCACCGGGCTAAATGGTCATCGCCCGGGGTTCTTGCGCCGAAGTCTAGTGCTGAACCTGATTGCCATGAAGGGGGCTGGCAAGAAAAAATCAATTGGATGACCGAGATCAAGGGCCGGGCATGTGCCCGGCAGGTAGCGCTGCAAGTGACAGCAGTTTGTCGGGTCACGGTAACCCGCCGTGCCGTCGGTCATTCGTGTGCTCTGATAACCCGATACAAGACGAGGGCGACCCCTTATTCGATCAGGTCGTTGTCATCACACTGGCGGATTGCACCGGGCACAACGCGCCCAAACAACCGAAGAGCAGCAACAATTTGAAATACAGGAATGCCGTCTTCAAAGGGAAGAAAATAGTCCGCAATCAAAACATCGGGTCGAGATTCCGGAATTGAAAAACGGCCAAAGATTATGTCGTCGTTCATCTTGTTGACGAAGGCGTGCTTCAGCGCCAGGTGTGCAGATTCCTTGACGCCATAAACGGCCATGAACTTCAAGAGCTTCTTGTCTTGATCTACGATTACCACCACCCGTGGACCATCGGTTTGAACTCTCAAGTCACCATCTTTATCAAGGCTTGTCTTGAAAAAGGCGCGGTTGAATATTTCAGCGAGATTGGACGTTGTAACTTCATCTTCTCCAAGGACTTCAGCAGTTGCCATTAACTTCTCCTTTGGTTGACTTTCGGTTGGGATGAAATGCCCCACCGGATTGAGTGAAATCACAGTGTACGTACCGATCTTCCTGACCACAACCACCAAAAAGACGGGGCTTTGTGTGTTTTCTGCGACACAGCGCCCATTAAAGCCTGTCTAGCCTTCACACAGACAGCTGCCTTTCTATAATCCCGGTGCTGTATTTTTATAGCTCCAGCGTTAATGCTATGAAAAATAAAGGAACTACTAAAAAACTAAAAACAAATCCACAAAAGGGACAATCATGCAGGACAAAACACAACTCAACACAAAACTGAAAAACCTTCTGGCAGGCTCAATCCTCTTTACGGCCCCCGCCCTCTCGATGGCAGCGGTCACCTTTACCGAAATTCCTGTGGACAACTGGGGTGGCTCAATCGCTGTTGCCAACAATGGCACTGTGGCCTTTGCGGGGGATACCGAGCTATACAAGTGGTCTCCGGCGACCGGTCTGGTCAAGCTTGGTGAAACCCAATCGTCACGCGCAGCGATTTCACATATATCCAATGACGGCCATACGGTCATGTTTGCCAACGTGACTGAACTGGACAAGGGACAGGGCAGTGATGCTACAGGTGCGGCGTTTGTTTACCAAGGCACCACTGAGCGCGTCATCCGCCGTTCTAAACTGAATGTGGATACGCTCGCCACTAACGCCCCTATTTTGGGCGGCGGGGTTAGTACCAAGGGCTACCATCAAGCAGCTACTCTTAATCTGACCACCAACATCATTACCCAGATTCCAGATTCACGAACCGTTGAATATCTTCACGCCAAAAACCTCAGTGCCAATGGTAAAGTTAAATTATTGACCACCCCCGGGTCTGAGTACTGGTATGGCCCCAACTATTTGATGTCAGACAAGGGTGGAGCCCTGCTGGTCGAAGGAATGTCTTTTGCCACTAGCCTCTCGGGTGACGGCCAAACGGTTGTTGGTGAAAAACGCTATTGCACCGATGGCTCATTCACCTGTGCAGCCTCCTGGAACAGCAACACCAGGGAACTCACCGAAATAGGTCACTTCAGTCCTACCGACACCAACCATGACGGCTCGATGATCGTCGGCAACGGGTGGGGCGACTCTCCTGGTGGCAGGGTCTGGGATTCCTACAATGGCACCCGCAAGATCATTGATGTACTTACCGCCAATGGCATTAACATGACCGGCTGGAGTGACTTCAAAAATCTGAATATCTCTGACGATGGCAACAAAATTGCCGGTTATGCGACCAATCCGCAAGGACAGGTCAGACCGTTTTTGATCTCAATTATTCCCCAGTGCGTCGGCTTCTAAGCCGATAAAATCGTGTCCGGGCAAGGCAACAGAAAGCGCTAGATCGCTTTCATGTTGCTCCCGGCGTGGTTTTTTTCTGGCAACAGCTTATGCCCCGGGAACAGGTTGAACCGCGACGATAAACCCGCCCCTTTCGAGGCGGAGGGCAAAATTATTTATTCGGTGACCGCTCGACAACCTTACGTTTACCTTGAGCACAAGCCGCCAGTTGTTTCATTCCTTCGGCATCGAACGCATCTACTCTTAGCACATCGTAGAGCGCCGTCAGTGCCTCCAGTAACTTCGCCCGCTCATCGCGGGTGATGATCTTCTGCGCACACGCCCAATCGACGAGCTCTTCGCGTTCATGCCCCATCAAGAGTGCAATTCCGTCAATATCATCCGGATCACGTTTGCCTATAGCCTGGTGCAGTCGATCGCGCACCTCTTTGGTTTCATTGGCAAGGCGATAGGCATTTAGCACCCGACCCAAAGCGTCATCCGGCTTTGGATTAATATAGCAACCACGGCTAATACGCTCGCGCAGCGGCTGGTCACGCACAATACTCATCGCCACCTGCGTACCCAATTTGTCATCAGGCCCATTCAAGCCTGTTGCGCCCAGCGGGAAAACAAGCACTCTCAAGGGCCAGCGCAAAGCGGGAACGGGAAAGTTAATAATCAGCTCGCGAAGCTGTTGCTGCAGATCACGCAGACAGGTCTGCAGACACCATTCGACAAGGGGGCGCTGGTCTTCTGCATACTGTTCTTCATGCCAAAATTTAATCACTGCTGAGGCGTAGTAAAGATGCGTCAAGCAGTCTGCCATGCGGCCAGATAAACGCTGACGGGCTTTCAGACCCCCCCCTACCGATAGCAAGGTGACATCAGTCATTAAGGCAAAGGCCGCAGAAAAACGCCCAAGCTGGCGATAGTATTTGCCAATGTGACCTGCGTTAGGGGCGGGCTCAAGCCAGCCGTGAGAGAGACCCAGAACCAGTGCCCGTAATGCGTTTCGGCTGGTATGGGCGATATGCCGATAAAATAGCGTATCGAACTCTTTAACGGCGGCTTCTTTATCCGCCAAGCCTGCAGCTTGTATTTCGCCCACGATAAAGGGGTGGCAGCGAATCGCACCCTGACCAAAGATCATCAAACTGCGGGTCAGGATGTTTGCCCCTTCTACGGTAATGCCAATGGGAACCGCCTGATAAGCCCGCGCCAGGAAGTTCCGTGGCCCGGTAATGACACCACGACCGGCAACCACATCCATGGCGTGGTTAATCACCGTTCTCATGAGGTCGGTATTTCGGTATTTGAGCACGGCCGAAGGCACGGCCGGCCGGACCCCCCGATCGAGCATGCCTGATGTCAGCAAGCGAGCCGCATCCATCATGTAGGTGTAACCCGCCATGGGTTCCAGCGCTTCCTGAACGCCCTCGAACTGGCTGATCGAGCGGCCGAACTGTTCTCTGGTCAAGGCGTACGAGCCCGTGGCCAGGCAGGCCAGTTTGCCGGCCCCTGTACCCAGCGCGGGCAAAGAGATAGAGCGACCAACAGACAAACACTCCAGCAGCATGGTCCAGCCTTTGCCCAGCATGGGCCGACCACCGATCACCTGATCCATGGAGATAAATACGTCTTTACCCCAGGTCGGGCCATTCATAAAGGCGGTGTTCATGGGCAGATGGCGCGCCCCGCTATTGACGCCTTGGGTATCACGTGGAATCAGTACGCAGGTGACGCCGATATCGACTTCACCGCCCAGCAATTTGTCCGGGTCATAGACCTTGATCGCCAGACCAATCAAGGTGGCCACGGGTGCCAGGGTGATATAGCGCTTGTTCCAGGTGACCTTCAGCCCCAGAACTTCTTGCCCCTGCCACTGGCCGCGACAGACGATGCCCTTGTCAGGAATGGCACCGGCATCCGAACCGGCCACCGGTGAGGTTAAGGCAAAGCAGGGGGTTTCTTCACCTCTGGCAAGACGTGGCAGGTAGAAGTCTTTTTGCGACGTGGTTCCATATTCCATTAATAGCTCGCCCGGGCCAAGGGAGTTAGGAACCATGACCGTCACCGCGGCCGACACACTGCGGGTCGATATCTTCATGACAATTTCAGAGTGCGCCGAATGAGAAAACCCCTTTCCACCCCGGTCAACCGGAATCATCAATCCGAAAAAACCGTTGTTCCGGATGAACGCCCAAACGTCTTCGGGAAGGTCATAGTGCTCGTGGGTGATTTTCCAGTCATTCAACATGGCACACAGCTGTTCTACCGGTCCATCGATAAACGCTTGTTCTTCGGCCGAAAGTTTTGCAGGTGCGGCTTGCAGTAATTTATGCCAGTCGGGCCGGCCGGAAAACAG
The DNA here is from genome assembly GCA_041591635.1 of Oleiphilaceae bacterium. Lineage (GTDB taxonomy): Bacteria > Pseudomonadota > Gammaproteobacteria > Pseudomonadales > Oleiphilaceae > JACKOD01. Next base: position 8,004 of record JBFHRO010000082.1, read on the forward strand.
CTCTGCATCCCAATCGATACTGCCTGACTTCAAGGCCTCCGATTCGGTGTCAGAGAGTTTTGGCAAACGCCCACGAACCCAGTCAAGCAGAGGTGCACTTAACGCCTTTTGTCGCAGGCCAGTGGCGAAGATCAGAATATAGGCGCCCGCCAGCAGTAATCCGCCAAAGCAAATACTTAAAAACGACCAGTCATCAAGGTACATGCCTGTCAGGGTCGTTAAGGCTAATACAAGGGTGGTTACAGTGATGCCTGGGTTGATATAAACAAGGCCAAGAACGCTGGCCAGAAAGAATAAAATGCTCATTTGCAGTCTCTCCTTGTCGCATGACTTTTTCTTTCAGGATACTGGTCGTGTTGCGCTATAAGCAGAGCATAAGGCTTGGATTACTCCCGCAATCCACTATCCGCCAACCAAGAGTCGCTTGCAACCCCTTGCGATCCTGCCTGTTGCTCTGGCGCTGGGCGTCAAGGCGCACCAGCGCCTGGGGATGCCGGCGTTCTTTTTGCTCAGGAAGAACAGCTGTAGTGCGACACGCCACCTGCGCCAAAATAGGCTTGGGGCCTCAAACGATAGTATTTGGTTTCGATCTCTGGCGACTGCTCATCGTAAGGTTTGGTCAAGACTTCCTGTAACTCATGCACAGGCGCAAAGTCACCCTTTGCCGCTTGTTGATAGGCTGGCACGACCAGCCATTCCCGCCAGGTGTATTTTGGGTTGACACGCTTCATCTGTTGCGACAGCGCTTGTGGGGTCAGGTCACTTCTGATACGACTTCTCCAGGATCCCAGCCATTGTGACCATTGCGCTTTCAAGCTGTCTGTCAGTGCGTCGGTCGATTCACGATAAAAGCTCTTTTGCAGCGCTGAACTATCCTCGGGAAGATTGGATAGTTCGCGAAAGAAGATCGTGTAATCGACGGAGGTGTCCACCATGAGTTGCAGGAGTTGCGTGAACAGCTCGGCATCAAAGCGATCCAGACCCAGCTTGGATGCCCACATGCGTTCGATTTTCTCCTGCATCACGGACGAAAACCCGGATCGAATCGTTTCGAGTTCCTCTAAGGCCTCAGGGTTTGACGAGAGTAGCGGTTGCAAGGCACTGCAAAACATCTCAAAGTTTTTTTGCGCAGCAGCCGGCTGATTGAGGAATGAAAAGTGTCGTCCACCCCCGGTCCAAGGCTGATAAAAGGGTTCGAAGCGCTCACAAAATCCGAAAGGCCCGTAGTCGAGGGTAAAACCGCCGGCCGCACAGTTATCACTATTGAAATTGCCCTGGCAGTAGCCTACACGAAGCCAATTCGTTACCAGTGCCGTTAATCGCTCGCGGAACTCCCGAGCCAACAAAAGCCATTGACTGGCCGTTGGTGAATCCTCGCTGATCTTGCTGCGGTATTCCCGATCGATTAAATGCAAGACAATCATCGCTAGCTCTTGCAGGGCTTTCGGGTGTGCATGGTTGCGGGCTCGCCGGCCAAAGAGTTCAAGTTGCCCGACGCGCAGGAAAGACGGCGCAACACGCGTTGTAATCGCCACCGGGTTCGAGACCATAAGATCCGGATCGGTGGAGTGAGAGCCTTCAGAATACCAGGGGCGATGGACTCTCTCCGACTGTGACACATACAGACAGAGCGATCTGGATGTCGGCACCCCGAGCGCATGCATATGCTCTTGCGCCAAAAACTCCCTGATACTTGAACGCAAAACGGCACGGCCATCCGCCCCCCGACAATAAGGTGTTCGCCCGCCGCCTTTTAACTGCATCTCCCAGCGTTGGCCATTGATGACCGCTTCAAGCACAGACACCGCACGGCCATCGCCATAACCATTACCGGTTTGGAAGGGGCACTGCGCTATATACTCGGTACCATAAATAGAAAGCGCGTAGCCGGTCGCCCAGCCCAGGTTGCGCATAGGCTCTGGCACCTGTGACAGATCGCCGGAGAACAGACGACGGAAATCATCCGTTTGGGCGAGACTGTCGTCGAAACCTAATTCACGGAAAAACAGCCGGCTGTGCGCCACATACAGAGGCTCGGCAATGGGCGTGGGTTTAACAGGCACATAGTGACCCGAAAAAACCTGCCGTGGCGCGTAATCGTTACCGCTGGCTGTTGCGTTGGGGTCGCAGTTAAGGCTATTCATCAGCGAATAATCGGCTAACCGGGCAAGTTCATCGAGCCTGCTCAGGGGTGGGGTGACAACACAGGTTTGCTGCTTTTTCATGAAGTCAAAAGACCCTTTTGTTCGCTACCATCTAAACAGGATGCTCATGGCTCATTCGGCGGAGTCAATGAGTATAGTTCCCGCACTCTGAAAGATTATGGCTCGCATCCCGCATGGCGCGTTCTGCAGTCCAGCTCGGATCGGGCTTCCATGACCTTGACCATCGATAAAACTGATCTGCCGGCATTGGCTTGGCAATACCATAGCCTTGTGCAACATCGCAGTTGAGTTCCAAAAGAGCCAGGCCATGTTCCACCGATTCAACACCTTCAGCTATAACGCTGCATTTGAATGCCGCAGCCAGACCCATGACACCTTTAATAATCGCCAGGTCACCCGAATCTTCAAGCATGTTTTTGACAAAACTCTGATCGATCTTCAATTGCGAAACGCCCAGCTTCTTGAGATAGGTTAGCGATGAATAACCGGTGCCAAAATCATCCAGTGCGAAGGTAACGCCCATTTCTCGGCATGCATCAATTACTCTGGAAGCCAGTTCCATATCTTTGAGTGTGCTCGTTTCAAGTATTTCTATTTCGAATCGGTTGCTATGAACCAGCGGGTGCGCATGAAAAATTCGCTGCAAGCAATCTAGAAAATTATCTTGCTGTAACTGCAAGGCACCTATATTGACACTTAAATGGATATCCATACCTTGCTTTAGCCATAGTTCCCTCTGGGTCATCGCAGCATCAATCACCCATTCTCCTATCAAAATGGCCAAGGGATGATCTTCGACCGAATCCAGGAAATCTCCTGGACATAACAAGCCTTTTTCCGGGTGCTGCCAACGAACCAATGCCTCGGCACCAATTATCTGCCCTGTGCGCATGTTCACTTTTGGCTGATAAAATAAAACAAACTCTTCATTCTCAATCGCGAGCCGAATACGACCATGCGTTTCATGGCGTGCACGGATATAGCTATCATGCTCGGCATCAAAAACAATATAGCGATTTCCTCCAAGCATCTTGGCTTGATACATGGCCTGATCAGCTTGACGCAGGAGTTGTTCCGCATCGATTTGCTGTTTTCCGTCATGGAATACAATGCCGATACTCGCTGTAATACTCTCGTCTTGGCATACGGATTCGTGTTTTTTTGATACGTTGACCAGTAGACGATCCAGCGTCGAGAACGCATTGGAATAGTTGTCTAAATCCGTCAGAATCACAGCAAATTCATCCCCTCCTAAACGTGCCAGCATATCGCCTTTTCGCAACACACTTAACATACGGCTGGCAGAGGCAATCAGGAGCTGGTCACCTGCATGATGTCCATGACGATCATTCACAACCTTGAAACCATCCAGATCGAGATAGATCACCGCCATGTCTTTTCCCCGGCGCGCTATCTGCGCCATTGTATGCTTCATGAAATCGGCGAGTAAGGTTCTATTGGGCAGATTGGTAAGGGCATCGTAATGTGCAAGATGCTCTAATTGCCTTTGGTGTTCTTTGATTTGGGTAATATCGGAGAACAAAGACACACAGTGCTGTTGCTGGCCGCTATTGTCAGAAACAATGCTGGTAGCCTGAGTGACAATGATTTTCTCACCGTTTTTACGACGATAGAATCGTTCACCAACCCAATAACCCTCTTGGTGCAGTTTGCGCAATATTGATGAATATTCGCGTTTATCCATCACGGAGCTCAGGAATGCCTGGTTTTTACCCAGTGCTTCCGCGCGCGAAAAGCCCGTTATCCTGGTAAAAGCCTTGTTAACATCAATAATGACGCCATCGAGTCGGGTAATTAAGATCCCTTCCAGGGCATGCTCAAATACGCTTGCAGCCATTAAAAGTTTGGATTCCGAAAGCTTTCGTTCGGTAATATCCATGTGAGTGCCGGTCATGCGTAAAGGCAAATTGTTTTCATCACGTTCAACCACTTTACCTTTGGCGAGAATCCATACCCAATGCCCATCAAGATGCTGCATTCGAAATTCAACGGCGTAGTAAGGCCTTCCCCCGCTCAGATAATCGTCAATAATCGCTTGGGTTGCAGCCTTGTCATCCTGATGTAACAGTTGGAGAAATGAATCAAAGAAAGGCGCCACATTGTCCACGCTGCGCCCTATCATGCCGCACCAGCGATCGTCATAAACAACGCTATTGGTTTGAATATTCCAATCCCATAACCCCAAATCAGCGCCAAAAAGCGCCAGCGTTCGGCGTTGTTCGCTGGTTTTAAGATCTTGATTGGTCCTTTTTTCGTCAGCGATCGCTGAACTGAGTTTATTGTGGGTTTTGCGGATTTCAGCAGCCATTACATTAAAACAATGGGCAAGTTTGCTGAATTCGTCGTTTCCGTCAGCCTTTATTTCAACGTCGAAATTATCCTGGGAGAGTCGGCGAGCACCCGCTTCCAGAGAGTCGAGTGATCGAGTGACGGTTCTGGAAAGGCGTTGCATTGCCTGAAAAATAAAAATAAGGAAAATGCCCGCCAAAACCAAGGATAGATTCAACACATCCTGGGTATACCTGGACAGTTGATCTTTATTCACATAACTCACCGCTATCCAGTTCCATTCGGGGCACTCTCCAAAGGCAGCCATCATTGTCACTTTATTTCCGGAACTGGATAGGCTTTCAAATTCAGTATGACCTTGTATTTTCTCGATCATGGATTGAATCAGACTGTTGTTAAAAAAGGATCGAGCCTCATTTAAATCTGTTGAGAAATAAATTTGCCGGGTGAGTGTGTCAATAATAGCTATGGAGGTGAGAGGTGCTATATCTTTTGTGATGCTCGATACCATGCTGCTTTTGGTGAAGTTACGGTAATATTCGACTTCGGACATGCCAAGTGCTTCAATAGTTTCGTAATTGGATTTACATTTATCCGTTATGTGGTTGACATTGTTTATAAGCAGGTCGAACTGTAATGTCGTAAATTTTTTTCCTGTTATTACAAAGTTTGCAGAAAGAATGAGTGCTATCAGAAGGGTAACGCTTGGAACTATATAGAAAATCAGTTTATTTCTTATTTTCATTGTACAGTCCGCTTATTTGTAGAATGTTGAGATATTCTACAAATGAAACTCCATAGGAAGTTCTCCAGTATTTATCAAGAATTTCATTCTCGAGCGCATACTTTAAATATTTTTCCAATATTTTCTTAAAAACTTTGTTGTTTTTGTTGACCGCCCAACCCATGACTTC
>JBFHRO010000083.1:0-13248 GCA_041591635.1 Oleiphilaceae bacterium
GGTGATTGCCGGGCGTTCGGGAATCAGTTTCGCCGAACAGGCCAGGCTGGATATCGAGTACCTGCGCCAGCGCAGTTTCTGGAGTGATCTGAAACTGATTCTGCAAACCATTCCCATCGTTCTCACGGGCAGAGGCGCCTGTTGATTCCAGGCCACCGACCACCGACCGAACACACACAGAGGACTCTATTATGCACGCGCTTGTTTTTGCCGATCGCAACGGCGACGAACTGCACCCGCTTAACAGCGCCTACGTACCCGCCATGCTGCCCATTGCGGGCAAACCGGTACTGGAACATACCCTTGAACAGCTCAAGCGCTGGCAAGTGACTCGGGTATTCCTGGTGGTCGGTCCTCAGGCCGAGCGCATTAAGGACTATTTTGAAACCGGTCAGCGCTGGAGCATGGAAATCCTGTACCTGCGGTGCAGCCCGGGTGAAACCCCGGCTCGCCTGGTGCACAAGCTCGGGCAACGCCTTTGTGCCCCCTTCATTGGCGTGCGCGGCGACCTGTTCACAGAGGCCCGCAAAGCCCTGTGCAAAGAGGCGCATCTGATCACCGAGATCAGCCGAAAGTCGCTGCGCGCGCTGGAATGGCCCCAGACACAGGGCACACAACGACCCCCGGCACATCATCTCACCTCGATTCTGGACTACTATGATACGGCCATGCGGGCCAACCGGAACCGGTCGGGCGCATTCGATGACAACCCCCTGCACCTGGGCATTCAGGCCCGTGCCAGTGCCATCAACCTGGACTTTGGGGTGCTGAGCGTAGGTCATTACAGCAAGGTCGCCACAGGAGCGCGCTGCAGGGGCAGTGTGGTGATTGGTAATCATTGCGTGATCGACAAGGGCGCGAGTCTGGAAGACAGTATCGTGCTCGACAACACCTGGGTGGGTGCCGGGCTCGAACTCAAGCATGCCATTGTCATGAATGATCTCATCCTGCGGGTAGACCTGGGGGCCAGCGTCCCCATTAAGGATGCCTTTTTGATTTCAGCGGTCAAAACGCCCCCCCAGGCACACCAGACCCGGCCCGATGAGCGCCTTGCCGCAGCCCTGTTGGGGCTATTGGCCCTGGTGGCCGGCAGCCTGCAGTACCTCTGGGCGCGGCTTTGGGGGCAGCCCGCCCAATGGGTCACCCGGTCGATGACGGGAAACCGGGGCCAGTTCCGGGCACCGGCACTTATCCTCAAGGGCCGATTGCTTTGCGGGATTCCCCGCTGGTTCGCCGTCCTGCGCGGCGATTTACGGCTCTTTGGCCGCACCGGTGGGCCGAACACAGGGCCACAGGACAGGGAATTGCAGCAGGGCATGGCCGTGCCGGGTGCTAACGGCGAACGGCCCTGGCACGAGGTTTATCAGGCAATTCCTGCCGGGGCGATCAGCCTCGCCGATCTGGCGCTGGCGGATGACGCATCACCGACGCTGCGCGAGCTGTTTGAAATTGAACTGCAGCAACAATCCCCCGTATATCGCTGCAAGACGCTGGCGCGCAGCGGTCTGCGGCGAATCGCCAACGGCCTGCAGAAATGGCTGCCTTCGCCCAAACCCGGCGCCATCCGTTAACGGCTTCGAAACCACTGTTTCGGCCCCATTTATCACGACTATCAGGACGGTACCATGCTAAAGGCTCCCCTCCCCCCCAATGACGAAGCCCGTCTCAAGGCGCTGTACAAGCTGGGGCTCCTGAACTCAGAGTCAGACGAGCGCTTTGACGCCATTACCCGCACGGCCCAGGAGGCGTTGCAAGTCCCCATCGCGGTGGTCAGCCTTGTCGATCGCGACCGGCAACTGTTCAAATCAGTACAGGGGCTCGACACCCGGGAGACCGCGCGCGACATCTCGTTTTGTGGCCACGCCATTTGTGACCCGTCCAACCGCGGACTCATGGTGGTCGAGGATGCCCGGCAAGACGAGCGGTTTCATGACAACCCCCTGGTTACCGGCGAGCCGCACATACGCTTTTATGCCGGACGCGTTATCCACAGCCCGGACGGCGCCCCGCTGGGAACCCTCTGTGTCATTGACCGCCAACCCCGCCAACTGTCGCCCCGGGAAAACCTGCAACTGCACGAACTGGCCGATCAGGTCGAGCAGGAGTTGCACCGCGCCGCGACCGGCGCCCGTCACCCCAGGGAAGCCGCCAGTACGCCACCGCCGGCCTCGGCCGCTGACGCCCTGCTGCGGCTGTCAAGCCACCGGCTGACGGCCATGATGATCGCTCTGGCCATTCTGGTCAGCTTTCTGTGGGTGGCCTACCACTGGCATCTGTATCAGGTACGCGCCGAGCAGGATGAGCGATTGCGCGAAGCCACCGGCCTCGCCACCCATCTGCGGGGCAAAATAGAAACCGAACTCAATGCCCGCCTCTACCTCACCAAGGGGCTGGCGGGGCTGGTACACACCCACCGGGACTTTACCGAAACCCAGTTTCAGACCTTTGCCCGCTCGCTGGGCGATCAGCGCTCAGGCATTCGCAGCCTTCAGCTGGCGCCCGCTGGCGTGGTTACCCATGTCTGGCCACTGGAAACCAACCGCACCGCGATCGGCCATGATCTGTTCGCCGACCCGGGTCGGCGCCAGGCCGCACAGGCAGCTATCGAAGCCCGCCGACTCTGGCTCGCCGGCCCGGTAAAGCTGCTGCAAGGGGGAATCGCCCTGATTGGCCGACTGCCAATTTTCCTCCACGAAGCGGCTCAGGAGCAGGAGACCTTCTGGGGCTTTGGCACTGTGCTGATCGACCTGAACACCTTCTTTGAGCAGGTGGGACTCAACCCCCAGGGCGAAGACCGGCAAATCGCCATTCGGGGCAAAGACGCCCAGGGCGATCTGGGCGAAATCTTTTACGGTGACCCCGCCATCATCGACCGACGACTGGCAACCACCGAGGTGTCCCTGCCGGCAGGCAGCTGGGAAATCAGCGTCGCCGCCCCCTCAGACGCGCCTTTGCACTGGCCTGGACAGACACTCTTCTGGGCCCTGTCGGTCATCATCAGCCTGTTTTTCAGTGCGGCCTCCTATGTACTGCTGCGCTTGCCCCACAAGCTGCGCCAAACCGTGAAAGACACCACCCAGGCACTCGAAAACCAGCAGATTCTGTTTCGCGATGCGATTGAAGCCTTGCCCGACGGATTCGTGATTTTCGACGCCAACGACCGGCTGGTGACACACAATGAACGTTTCAAGGCGCTGTTTTACACCAGCCAGGAAGTGATTGAAGTGGGCCGAAAGTACGAGGACATCTTGCGTTTTGGCTGTCAGCAGGGCCAGTTCAAACGTTACCGTGCTCAGGATGCCGCCGCCGAGTCGTTTGTTCAGCAGCGGCTCACGCAGCACCGGTCCGGATTTCTCACTGTCGAAGAGCCGCTCGATTCGGGCAAATGGGTACGGGTGGTCGAGCGCCCCATTCGCGGCGGCGGCACCGTGTGCTTTGCGGTGGACATCACCGAACTCAAGTACAACGAAAACGAACTGTCCCTGTCGCGGGATCGCGCCGAGGCAGCCAATCAGGCCAAAAGCAACTTCCTGGCCACCGTCAGCCACGAGGTGAGAACCCCCATGAATGTGATTCTGGGCCTGCTGGAAACGGTCACCGAAACCAATGAACTGGCTCCAAGAACCAGGAAGCTGCTGACCACGGCCCACCAATCAGCCACCCAGTTGCTGCATATCCTCAACGAAATTCTGGACATCAGCAAAATGGAATCGAACAAGCTCGAACTCGACAAGGCCGCATTCAATCCCATTGAAACCCTCAACCGCGTGGTGGAACTAACCCAACCCATTGCCGCCGAAAAGGGCCTGTCACTGGAAGCCCGAATCGCAAACCTGCCGCACCAGGAATTCCTTGGCGACAGCATGCGTCTGCAACAAATCCTCTTTAATCTGCTTTCCAACGCCATCAAGTTTACCGAAACCGGGCAGATCCACCTGGATGCCCATTACCGGCCCCTGGACGACAACCGCTTTCTGTGGGAGTTTTCGGTCACCGACACCGGCATTGGTTTTGATCCGGCCAAGGCGGAGCTCCTGTTTCAACCTTTCAGCCAGCTCGACAGTGGTGCCAAACGCCAGCACGAGGGAACCGGCCTTGGGCTCGCCATCTGCAAACGGCTGGTTGAACTCATGGGCGGCACCATAAAGGCACAATCGAACCCGAATGGCGGCGCGACCTTCAGTTTTGCCCTGCCCCTGGAGGCCGCCCCCGCCAGCAAACAGACCCGCCAGGCGCCGCAGGAAACGGCGGCCGCCGCGCCTGCCGATCAGCCACCGGCGGCCCTGCGCATACTGCTGGCCGAAGATTCGCTGGCGAACCAGATGGTCTTTAGCGCCATGCTGGAAAGCGCCGGACACCAGCTCCAGATGGTCAGCGACGGCGAAGCTGCGGTCAGGGCCTGCGAAACCCAGGACTTTGACATCATCCTGATGGACATCTTCATGCCCGGTATGGACGGTGTCACTGCAACTGTCAACATTCGCAAGAACGCCCGCATGCGCAACACCCCCATCATCGCCATGACCGCCAACGCGATGAAAGGCGACCAGGAGCGCTATCTCGAGGCCGGCATGGATGACTATCTGTCCAAGCCGGTCACCAAGGCCCAGCTGTTGAAAAAGCTGGGGGAATGGTCGCCCCGTTGAGGCTGGCCGCCACACGAAATACAGGGATACCCGTTATGCCCAGCGCCCCCAAGCCGCCTTGCGGCCCCGAACAGGCCCCGGGAGTTACCGATGAACCGGCACCGGCCTTGATTGGCAACATTCTGGGAAGGTTGTTTCTGGTGTATCTGGCCCTGGTGATTTTTGGACCCGCGGCGTTTTTTGTGCTGTATGGCATCAAATGCTGGCTGGGCATTGATATCTTCCCCGACCGGCATTTAAGGGATTTTTTCCCGTAAGTCGCGCCCCAGGCGTACTTTCGGGCCGGATGTCATGCGGGCCGACTATACTCGAAGCGTTCTGCCAAACCGCGCCACGGGGCGCTTCGGTGAATCTGAATCCAACAAGGTGATAACGCGTATGTACGGACTTATTCACGTCGCACTCAATGAAATGATCGTAAAACACCACGGTGACAGCCTCTGGCAACGCATTCTGGAACAGGCTGGCGTTGGCCCCGAGGCCTTTATGCGCATGCGCAGCTACGACGATCGCATTACCTACGCGCTGGTAGGCGCAACCGCCGAGGTGCTGGGCGCGCCGGCCGAGGACTGCCTCAAGGCCTTTGGCGAGTTCTGGATGGCCGAATTCGCCCCCGACAGCTACGAGGGGCTGTTACAGGCCGCCGGTGGCGAGCTGTTTACCTTTCTGGAAAACCTCGACCTGCTGCATGACCGCATCAGCACCACCTTTGTCGACTTCGTTCCGCCCTCCTTTGGGGTGCAACGCCTGAGTGACACCCGCGCCATACTCAATTATGTCAGCGCCCGCAACGGGCTCGTGCCTTTCGTGGTGGGCCTGCTGGCCGGCATGCAACACAGGTTTGGAGTCGAGATTCACATCCAGAAAATTGAAATGCTTGACTGTGATTCGGGAGACAAAGCCAAACTGCACATTGAAATCGCGAGGCGCTAGCCTATGTCCCCTCAGCTAACCCAGGCACAGGTGGAAGAGCTCTTCACCATGACCCTGACCGTCAATGCCGACATGATTCTCCAGGACAGCAGCCAGGCGCTGCGACAGCGCTGTCCCGATGCCGTGGCGGGCGCCAGGCTGCTCGATGTGTTTGACATTCACCGCCCCCGTGGCATCCACAGCTTTGAAGCCCTTTGCCAGTCCCCCAACACCCTCTTCTTGCTGGTGGCCAAAGACCGGCGCTTTGCCTTGCGGGGCCAGATGCTCGTCACCCGTACCCAGGCGACACCGGCAGCCCTGTTTCTGGGCTCCCCCTGGATGTCGTGGATTTCGGCCCACCGGCCTGATATCAATCTCGCCATGACCGAGTATCCCAGACACGACTCCCAGCTCGACCACCAGTTCTATGTAGTGACCCAACAGGCGATGGTACGTGATCTCGAAACCGCCAACATGGAAGCCCGGGCCGCGCGCGACGAAGCCCAGCAGGCGCGGCAGGTGCAGTCCGATTTTTTTGCCGTGATGAGTCACGAGATGCGCACCCCTCTCAACGGCGTCATCAGCGCTCTCGACCTGATGCAAGACACCCACGAACCTGCCATCCGCGCATCGCTGCTGGCGGCGGCCCAGGGTTCGGCCAAAAACCTGCTGTCGGTCATCAACTATGTTCTGGATTACTCCAAGCTTCAGGCCGGCAAGTTACAGCTTGAGGCCGAGGAGTTCGACCTCAGAGCCATGCTCGAATCCGCCCTCGACATAGTTGCGCCCAAAGCCACCCAAAAGCAGATTCTGCTTGAGCTGCAAGTAGCGCCCGACTGTCCCGCCCGGCTGATCGCCGATGGCAGCAAACTACGGCAAATTCTCCTGAATCTGGTGAGCAATGCCGTCAAGTTCACCGACACCGGCAAGGTAACGGTCAGAGTCACATCGACGCCGGGCAAAGGCGAAGACAGCCAGCGTCTGGTGATCGAGGTCGAGGACACCGGCATTGGCATTTCACCCGACCAGCAGGCGCATATATTTGACGCTTTCTGGACCTCAAAAGAACGTACCGCCCAGGGCGAGTCCAATACCGGGCTGGGGTTGAACATCTGTCGCCGGCTCGCCGACCTCATGCAAGGCGAACTGGGCTACCGATCGCAGCCCGGAGCAGGAACCTGCTTTCGCTTCAGCCTTGAAGCACAGGTTTCAACCCGGCCGCCTGAGGCAAGCGAAGCCCCGGCCCCGGAGCCGGTGTTGCAGCACGATGGCCGGGTACTGCTGGTGGACGACAATCAGGTCAATCTGCTGGTCGGGCGCATGATGCTGGAGCGCATGGGGCTTAAGGTACAAACCGCCAGCGATGGCTACGAAGCCATAGCGCTGCAGGCACAACAGCCTTTCGATCTGGTGCTGATGGATATCGCCATGCCCGAAATGAATGGCATGGAAGCCACCCGACGCATCCGCGCCCGTGGCGATACCACGCCCATTATCGCCCTTACCGCGCACATCGACGTGGGGCGCGATCAAGGCTATTTCGAGGCCGGCATGCAGGGCGTGGTGCACAAACCTATCGACAAGAACGAACTGATTCGGGCACTCAACCGCCACCTGGTGCGGCCGGCACCAGCCAGCAGCGCGCCAGACCCTGCCGCCAGCGAGAACGCCATCTGCGGGCACCAACCACTGACCGCTTCGGATGACGCATCCGCAAGCGACGCCTGGATTGACCAGGCTACCGTGGAAGAACTGATGGGGGATATCGGTGAGGCCAATTTCAAACAGGCGCTGGCGGTTTTACTCAAGGAATCAGCACGGCGCATGCAACTGCTGGAAACCGCCCGGCAAGACGCCGATCTACCCCAGCTGTCAGCCCAGGCCCACACCCTCAGCAGCAGCCTTTCCAGCTTTGGTGCCAGGCGCCTGGGGGCGACCCTGCGCCAGCTCGAAAAAGCCGCAGATGCCGCCGATCAGGCCGCCATCGAAGCGCTTTGTAACCAGGTTGCCACCCAGTACCCCCATTCCCATGCGGCCCTGAGCCGCCTGGCCGGCAATGCTGCCGGGGACGTCTGATAAATTCGGCGGCAAGCATTCGCAACTCAAGGATACCTCCAATCTGAGGAGCGGTTTCAGGCCACCGTTTCCGCCGAACCGGCGGTCAAAAACCCGATCAGCTCCTGCGCGTGCAGGCTGGTTTCCTGCCCCATCGGGGTAAGGTAACCGCCGTCGACCTGGGTAATCAGGCCCTTGGCATAGAGGCGCTCGGTGGCGGCAATCACTTCGGCAGGGGCGGTTTTGTGTACCTTGATCCCTTCCTGGGTGGTGGAGGTGTTGAATTTGGTCAGCACATTGAGTTCATCGACAAGTTCAGGCGTAAAGGGCATGGGGTTCTCGCTTTAGGTTTTAAAATCAGGTGTTAACCAGTGTAGCTGCGATCCTGGTTAGCGCCATTCCCCCCAGCCGTCACATCAGACATCGCAAGTTTTCTGGCCATCACGAAGGCATCGCGAATCTGCCCGCGCTTCACTTGCGTTGCAGGCGCCGAAACACCACCTCCACCGTCACCGCCAGCCCCGGCAACGCGGCCAGGGCCGCTTTTCCTGCCGCTGTGGCCCGAAACAGGTGCGGGGTCATCAGCAATAGCTGCTGCAACCGGGTTTGATCCAGTACCGGGGTCTGAAATCGCAGTGTTTGCGGGTCGCAAAGTGCAAAGCCGTGGCGCTCTGCCGCCTGCAGCCCCGCCAGATCGCGCCGGTGCACTTGCGGGTAAATGATTTCGCGCAATTCGATCAGGTGGTCGGGGCCGGCATCCACCAGCACCACTGACCCCGACGGACGCACCCGCGAGGCAAAGGCCGCCCAGTCGGGAAAGCCGAACATACACAAAAGCCAATCCACACTGGCCGGGCGTATCGGCAGATGCGCATTGCTGCCCACGATCCAGGCGGCCTGACGGTTGCGCTTACAGGCCATCTGAATCGCGGGCTTGGAGATATCCAGACCCATGCCCTGCAGCGATGGCTGATGGCGCAACAGATAATCAAGGTAATAGCCTTCGCCGCAACCGGCATCCAGCACCCAGGCGGGTGCCCCCTGCCCGGCCAGCAAGGGGGCGATCAGCCCGACCAGCGTTTGCGCAATGGGGGCGTAAGTGCCGCTTTCCAGAAAAGCCTGACGCGCCGCCACCATCGCCTTGCTGTCGCCGGGTTCACGCGATTGCTTGTAGTGCACCGGATGCAGGTTCACATACCCCTGGCGGGCAATATCGAAGCTGTGGCCGTTTTCACACACCAATTGGCTGGTCTGGAAGCTAAAGGCGCTGGCGCAGAGGGGGCAGCAGAGCAGATGAAGCTGATCCGGGGTCATGGCAGGGGTCTCGCATGGCGCTAAAGGGAGGCTACTGTATAACAGATGCCACCCAGACCAAAGGCAGGATTCATCGCCTTCGGGCATGCACAAAAAATCAACACAAGTGGTTGTTGGCTTTGCTAGAATGGCGATCGGCATTCTCCGGGGTGCCAAAATCCTGCCTGATGCATCCAAAGAAGAGGTCTGTCTTATGAAAAAGAAACCCGTGCAAGAGCCCAACTTTGTGGCCAAGCATGCCCACGAATTCAATAAATGCGTGGTATTCGTCGATCGCAAGAAAGCCGCGAAAAAAGGCTACAGCAAACACAGGCACGCGTTGGGCGGGCGGGGTTCGCAGGGGGATTCGATTGCCGCATAGGCCCTTGGCGCTTGTGTGGCAATCGAATCCTCCTGTTGACCTGAACGCCCGTATTAACCCCCCGTTTTTGACCTGCTGATGCCTATCACCTTTAGTTTGCTGCAGCCGCTCGTGGCGCACCTGCCCATTACCGCTGCCCTGCCAGCGCTGTGCGACGCCTTGCAACAGGGCCACGAGGCGGTGCTCGAAGCGCCGCCCGGTGCCGGCAAAACCACGGTTGTGCCGCTGACCCTGCTGACACAAGCCTGGCTGGGCGGGCAGAAAATTCTGCTGCTTGAGCCGCGTCGTCTGGCCGCCAAGGCGGCGGCCGAGCGCATGGCCGCGCTGCTGGGTGAAGCGGTGGGCGAGACGGTGGGCTATCGCATGCGCCTGGAAACCCGGGTAAGTGCCCGCACCCGCATTGAGGTGGTCACCGAGGGCATCCTCACCCGCCTGCTGCAAAACGACCCGGCGCTCGAGGGCGTGGGGCTGGTGATTTTTGACGAATTCCACGAGCGCAGCCTTGAAGCCGATTTGGCCCTGGCGCTGACACTCTATGCCCGCGACCTGTTTCGCGACACCCAGCCGCTGAAAGTGCTGGCCATGTCGGCCACGCTCGATGGCGATGCTGTGGCCCGGCTGCTGGGACAGGCACCGGTCATTCAAAGCGCCGGGCGGCAGTTTGAGGTGCTCGTCCGCTACCACCCCCCCGGGACTCGCCATCTGCCGCTGGAGCAACAGCTCACCCCGGTGATTATGCAGGCACTGGAAGAAAACACCGCAAGCCTGCTGGTATTTCTGCCGGGGCAAGGCGAAATCCGCCGCCTGGCGGCCACCCTTGCAACCGCACTGGCGCACCACCCGGCCCTGGCACGGGCGACGATCCTTGCGCCCCTGTACGGCGATCTGGATCTGGCTCACCAGCAGCAGGCGATTGCCCCGGCACCGGCAGGACAACGCAAAATCGTGCTGGCCACTTCCATTGCCGAAACCAGCCTGACCATTGAAGGCATACAGGTGGTCATCGACAGCGGCTTGAGCCGCCTGCCGGTATTCGACCCCAATACTGCCCTCACCCGTTTGCACACGGTGCGGGTGTCGCAGGCCGCCAGTGAACAGCGGCGCGGCCGCGCCGGGCGTCTGACGCAAGGGGTGTGTTACCGCTGCTGGGCCGAACACGAACAGCTGCAACTGCCACGCTACAGCCCGCCCGAGATCCTTCAGGCCGACCTGGCAGCGCTGGCACTGCAACTCAAACTCTGGGGGGTGACACCCGAGGAATTGCGCTGGCTTTCACCGCCCCCGGCATCAAACTGGGCGGTTGCCTGCGCGTTGTTGCAGCAGTTGGGGGCACTGGACGAGCAGCAGCGCCTGACGCCTCACGGCACACAGATGGCCCGGTTTCCCGTGCATCCACGCCTTGCCCACATGCTGATTTGCGGCCAGCAACAGGGGTTGGCGGATCTGGCCTGTGACCTGGCCGCGCTGCTGGGAGAACGGGATCTGCTGGCCCAGGAAGACACAGATCTGCGTCATCGGCTGGCCTGTCTGGCCGGTGAGCTGCGGGTGCCACCCCAAAGCCGGGGACAGTTGCAGCGCATTCGTCAGCAACGGCAACGCTATCGGGCCTTGCTGGCGGACATTCCAGCGCCGGCGAAGGCGTCTATCCCGATAGCCGCGGACTATGCCGCCGGATTGCTGCTGGCCTTTGCCTATCCCGATCGCATTGCCCGCCAGCGACAGGCCGAAGGCACCAGCTACCTGCTGGCCAATGGCCGCGCCGGCAGTTTGCGCCAGGGCGACAGCCTCTGCCGTCATCCCTGGCTGGTGGTGGCCGATCTGGGCAGCCGGCAAGGGCAGCGGGAAGAACAGATTTATCTGGCGGCACCGCTTGATGAGCAGGGCTTTTGGGGCCCGCTGCGTGAGCGGGTGAGCGTGACCGAAGTCATCGCCTGGGATGATACCCGGCAACAATTGCAAGCCGAGACTCAGCACCGTATTGGCAAGCTGCTGTGGCGCTGCGAACCCCTGGACAACCTCTCGCCCGACCAAAAACGCACAGCACTGCTTGGCGCCATTCGCCGTCAGGGGCTGGAGGTTTTGCCCTGGAACGAGGACAGCCGGCAACTGCAGGCGCGCATCGAATGCCTGCGCACGCTGGCACTTCCCGCACTTCCCGCCCTGCCCGACAGCTCGGACGCCGGGTTGCTGGCCACCCTCGAAGACTGGCTCGGCCCCTTTATCGACACCCAGACGCAACTGCGTCAACTTCAGAGCCTCGACTTGCGGCAACTCTTGCTCCAGCGCCTCGACTGGACGCAGCGCAGCGCGCTGGAGCAATGGGTTCCCGCCTGCTTCGAGGCACCGACCGGCTCCAAAGTCGCCATCGACTACCGCCACACACCGCCGGTGCTGGCCATCAAGCTGCAGGAACTCTTTGGCCTGACGCAAACGCCCGCGGTGGCTCAGGGCCGGCTACCCCTGTTGCTGCATCTGCTCTCGCCGGCACGACGGCCAGTGCAGGTGACGGCGAATCTCGGCCAGTTTTGGCAAAGCAGTTACCACGAGGTAAAAAAGGAACTCAAGGGTCGCTACCCCAGGCACCCCTGGCCCGACGACCCGCTTGGCGCACCGCCGGCCAAAGGCACCAAAAAGCAGGAGCTGCGCAATCAGGAACGCTGATCACCACGGCGCACATCCCGGATCAGCCAGAGTGCCACCAGCAGCATCAACAACACAAAGCCGGTGATGCTGATCCAGAAGGCCAGGCGGCCATAATCCAGCGCGGTATCCTCGGCGGTCGTGGCTCGGGCCTTGGGCGACTGGCGTTGCAGTTCACCGGTCACCAGGTCGGTGCTTTGAAATTGCCGGGCCGGCTTGTGCACCGCCGGTTCGGCATAGTACCCCGCCGCCTCGGCCTGGGGGTCACCAAAGGCCAGGGTGAACGGGCCTTCACCCTGACGCAGAAAGAGTAATTCCAGCGGTTGATAGCGAATATCGACCACCGGCGGCGTGTGGCGAAAACTCACACTGCCGGCACCGAAATCCAGCAGCAGGTAGCGTTTTTCCACCCGCCCGAGAAACACCCGGGTATCGTCGATGGACTTGCCTTCGTGGCTCAACTGCATCAGCTCGGCCCGGCGTTCGAACTGCCAGGGCCCCTCTGCCTTGCGGGATGAATAAATGGCCACCGAAGCGACACTGTTATCCATGCGGGATGCAATGTTCAGCTGTGACAGGATAAAACTCCCCCCCGTATCGACCCGATACCGCTGGCCATTGTCCTGCCCCACGACCTCGACCCGACGCCAGTGAGCGTCATCGGGCAAGGGCGGCGCATCCATCGGCTGCAGCCAGAAAGGCACCGGCTGGCCCTGGGCGTTGAATACCCGCAACTCGGCCGCAGGGTTACGGGTATGTTCGAACACCACCGCAGGCAGTTCGAGGCGATAGGCGGCGGCATTACCCCGCGCATACAGCGGCAGGGCAAAGGCAAAATTGCCCAGCGCCGGCTCAGCGGCCTGCAGCAAGGGGCTCTTGCCCATGCCGGCAAGCCAGCACACAAGCAACAAAAGGGAGATAAAACCAGGGTTAGGGAGTGCATACATAGCCAGGAATCCGGTGGCGGCGTCAGCAGGTCGCCTTGGGGTCGGCCGTCAGTTCCAGGGTTTCGATGATGCGATCCATCCACATCTCTTTTTCGCTTTGGTCGCACAGGGCCTTATTGCGTTTTTGCACCCCTTCGGCATTGAGGGTCCAATGATAGTCAGGCGCAATCTGCTGGGTTTGCAGGCAATGCTTGACGCAGTGCAGCTGGCAGCCATCAAGCGCGACTATGGGCCGCCCGGATTTGGCAATGCGCACCAGTGCCGGAACATTCCCCCCCACCCCGGCAATGCACGACATTTGTGCCAGCCCTTTATGATCGAGTTCGACGGCAATGCTGTTGGCCAACTGGGCGACATTGGAACAGCCGGAACA
>JBFHRO010000084.1:0-13233 GCA_041591635.1 Oleiphilaceae bacterium
ACCCTGTTCGTCACCATTGATGCGGCCAGCACCACCGACATGGACGATGCCCTGCACGTTGAAACCACTTCCGCGGGCTGGCAACTCAAGGTCGCCATTGCGGATCCGGCGGCCCTGATCGAGCCCGGCTCGGCACTGGAAAAAACCCTGATGCGGCGCGCCACCTCAACCTACTTTCCCGGTGACGCCCTGCCCATGCTGCCAGACACCCTCTCCAGCGGGCTTTGCTCCCTGGTGGCGGAGCAAGACAGGCTGGCATTGATGTGCGATATCAGCATCGACGTGCAAGGGCAACGCCTGGACTACCGCCTGTACGAAGCGGTGATTCGCTCGCGGGCCAAACTCAGTTACACCGAAGTCGCCCAGTTCCTGCAAACGCCGCAAGACTCCCACCCGCTGCAACAGCATGCAGGGGTACCGGAAATGCTCAGGCAACTGCAAGCATTAAGCCGGGCACTGCGGGCCTGGCGCAGCGAACACGCCCTCCTGGGGGAGGAACGCCCCGATTACCGGTTGCGCCTCAATGACAAGCGTAAAATCGAAACCATCGAAGCCATTCGCCCCACGCCCGCGCATCAGATCGTGGAGGAGTGCATGATACTGGCCAATCGCTGTGCCGCCGATTTTCTCGGCCAACGGCCCCATCCTGGCCTGTTCATCCGTCACGACGGGGTACGCAAAGAGCGTCAGGAGCCCCTGCAGAAACTCATCAATGACAACTGGCCCGAACTTGGCGGTTGCGATATCGGCACGCTCGAAGGCTATATCGAGGCGGTACGTTTTGCTCACCAGACACCCGGACACAGGCTCAAGCCCCTGATTATGCGTCAGCTCGAGCGCAGCCAGTTCGGCAGCACCCCCGCCCCCCATTTCGGCCTGGGTTTACCCGCCTACACCACCTTTACTTCACCGCTGCGCAAAGCCAATGACTTCTATGTACACCGGCTGATCAAACAGGCACTGCATACCCCGGAGGCGGCGCCTGACGACATAAACGTGCTGGAAGCATTGCAGGGCCACACCCTCAAGGCCCGCCAGGCCGTCAATGAAATGGAGCAGTGGCTCAAGTGCCAGTATCTGGAAACCCGTCCGCCTCAAACCTGGAATGCCACTATTGTCAGAATCAACTCCAGCGGCTTTGGGGTGCGTCTCGACAGTAACGGTATTGAAGGCTTCGTCTCGACCAAAAACATGCCCGAGAAGTACAGCTTTGATCAGAACTGGTTACGGTTGAATCACAAGGACAAATTCTTCCATCTCGACGATGCCGTGGAAGTGGTTCTGGACAGCATCGACTGGAAACGCCGGCAGATCAATTTCCGGCTCTTTGACACAGAAACACCCGGCGACTTGCCTCTATAATGCGCCGCGATCTGCAAGCGGCCACGAAAGACCGCTCGAGACTACTGTTTAATTCATCAAAGAGGATCTTATATGGAAATTCAGGCACAGCATGCCTACGCCATGGATATCGACAAGCTGTTTGCAGCCTTTGGCCAGCGCGAAACCATTCTGGCCAAACTGCAGGCCATGGGAGCCAGAAACATCAAGATAGAGCGCTGTGACGCCACCGCGACCAGTCTGGATGTGCAAATCCACCGCGAAGTTCCTACCGACGCCCCCGGCGTACTGAAGAAATTTCTCGGTGACTGGAGCCCGGTGGCCTACCGGGAAAGCTGGCACGGCACCCCGGGCAAAGAATACCGCGCCAGCTTCGAGGTGCATCTGGAAGGCGTTCCGGTACAGATTACCGGCAGCATGGTACTCACCCCCGAAGGGCAGGGCACCGTTAACCGCCTGACCATGAGTATTACCTGTGGCATTCCCTTTGTCGGCGGCAAACTGGCTGAATTCATCGGTCATAACTCGGAAAAAACCATTGCCGACGAATACCAGTTCCTCAAGCAACACCTCCAGGCCTGACACTCCCGGCAGCGGCAGGCTCGCCCTGCCTGCTGTCGGCCTTGCCCCCGCTATACCGATATGAGCAAACATTATCGCATTAACGAATTCGCAGAACGCCGCGGTCAAGCGCCTAGCACCATTCGTCGCTGGGAACGCGAGGGCAAGCTCGTGGCTAAGCGGCTGCCGTCGGGTCAACGCTACTTCGACGAATCTTATGTGCGGGCCATGCTGGGCGCTGCGCCGGAGCGGCGATTGACCCTGGTCTACTGCCGGGTATCCAGCGCGGGCCAAAAAGATGACCTCTGCGGGATGCGTAAGTACAAGAAGCAACTGAAGGACGATTACCCCAAAAGCGTGGAACCCAAGGAACCACTGTCATGACTACCGTGACCCGCATTTTGTCTGCCAGCACCACCTCGCTGCCCGAGTTGCGCTCGACGTGCAAGTCCATGGCGTTGGTGCGGGCCGACATCTGGCGGCGTTACGGT
This sequence comes from Oleiphilaceae bacterium, assembly GCA_041591635.1. Classification (GTDB taxonomy): domain Bacteria; phylum Pseudomonadota; class Gammaproteobacteria; order Pseudomonadales; family Oleiphilaceae; genus JACKOD01. The sequence goes on from JBFHRO010000084.1 coordinate 2,394, forward strand.
GGACTGGGAGCGCTGGGCAAGAGTGCAGCCGACATTCGCAAAGACATCACGGCGCGTTGCTGGTATGCGCAATTGCCGGTAGACGGCACAATTCGCGCAGAAACGACCAAGGATGCCGTCAATGATCTGCTTACGTACAAGGCGGCCGCCGCCAAGAGGGTACGCCAGGCCATTGCCCGCCGGGCGGACGACCCGCAGGCACGCAAGCGCCTGTATACCCTGTTGAAAGCCGACCGCTGGCTTGAAGACCCTTACCTGCACCGGATGATGCGTAAGCATTTCCGGCACGGGGTCTCACGGTGCGCGAATCAGTTTGTGGTTCGCTCCGACAGGCACAGCGAACGGATCATTAATGGCCGACTGGTAGTAACGATCCACATCGCCCGGCAATACGGTGAGTCGATTCAACTGACGACCACGAGTAACGGCAAGGGCGTCGATTTGCGCGGCTGTAATCTGCGCATTCTCGACAAGGGCGACCAGATCGAAATCCACTACGCGACGGAGAAGGCGCCGGGGCGAACGTGCGGCACAGCGGAAATCGGCATCGACAAAGGCTACAGCGAAGCGTTGACCGATTCGGAGGGCGTGCGTCACGGCATTGACTTTGGCGCGGTCTTGACTCGTTACAGCGACCAGGTGGCCAAAACAGGCAAGGTGCGCAACAAGCTGCACGCCCTGGAAAAGAAGCATCGGGCGGCAGGCAGAACCGCTAAAGCCGACCGCATTCGTCAGCACAACCTGGGGCGCACAAAACTCAATGCCCGCCGGGCGCGGGCACAGCAGCATCTGAGAACAATCGCCTACCAGGCGGTGCATCAGGTGGTGGACAAGGCTGCGGTTGTGGCTTCGGAAGACCTGACCGCCCCGATCCGGGGCAAATCACAATGGCGGCATTACAACCGTCGCATGAGTGCCTGGGCAAAAGGTGTGCTCGCCCGGGCGCTCGAAGAAGTGTGTTCGCAGCGTGGAGCTACGCATGTCGTAGTCAACGCCGCCTATACGTCGCAAACGGACTCGTTCACCGGCTTGCTGGAAGGCAAACGGGTGGGCGACAAGTTTTACCGGGCGAACGGGGACGTGATTCAGGCGGACTTCAACGCTGCGCGGAGCGTGAAAGCACGAATTCATGATTCGGAGATCACCCGGTTCATGCCGTACACCGAAGTACGGCGAATTCTGCTCTCACGCGCCTCCGGCGCAACTGAGCGTCAAGAGGCTCCAGTTGGGCGGTGTCAATCGCCTCAACGGAGTGCGGATAAATCCTGTGGCAACTTTGCGCAACTATTTAGGAACAGCTAGAGTTAAGCATACGCTTGCGTTTGCAACGCTCAGTATTCATGGGGTTTCGAAACCACTTTTCGTTGCAGGCCCGGCCCCATTTCGACGCAGAAGGGTTCCCGCATGAAACAGACCATCAGTTTCAAATTTAACCTGCTCACCAGTTTGATCGTGATTGCCCTGCTTGCAGGCTTTGGTGCCTACAACTATCAGGCCACCAGCCTTGCCTTGCACAATCAACTCGACAAGGTCACGGATTCGGTGCTCAAACGGCTCGAAAAAAGCATTCCCAACACCATCTGGAATTTTGAAGTGGAGCAGATGGGCAGCATCATCGAATCCGAAACCCAGTCCAGCGATGTGCTGGGCATCTTCGTCTTTGACGAAAAGAAGATGCTCACCGGACGCCTGACGCAGGAAAACGGCACCATTGTCACCGCCGACTTGCCGGAAAACATCAATATCGCCAAGGAAAGGGCTTTGTACTTCGAGGATGCTGGCGTAACCAACAAGGTCGGTCGCGTGTTACTGCTGGTGGATGACACCCGGGTGAAACGGCTGCTGCGTGAGTCCCTTGTGCGCATGCTGGTGCAAACCCTGGCCATGGTCGGCATTCTGCTGGCAGCCAACGCCTTCCTGCTCCATCGTATTGTAACCACTCCCATCAACTCGGCCGTTCAGGCACTGCACGAAATCGCCGATGGCGACGGTAACCTCACCCTGCGTCTGCGCGCCGACAGCCAGGATGAAATCGGTGAACTGGCCAACGTTTTCAATCGCTTCGTGAAGAAACTGCAGACACTGGTCAAACAGATCATGCAGTCTGCCGAAACCCTTGCCAGAGCAACCGACGAAATGAACATCATTGCCGTCAAAACCAGCGATGGCGTGATCAAGCAACAAACCGAAACCGACCAGGTGGCCGCCGCCATGAATGAAATGAGCGCCACGGCCCAGAACGTGGCCGCCAATGCCGCCGAAGCCGCCAATGCCGCCCAGATCGCCGACAAGGACAGCAACACCGCAAGGCAGGTGCTGGCCAATACCATCGCCTCGATCCAGAAACTCGCCAACGACATCGACAGCGGTGCCCAGGTCATCAATGAACTGGAGCAGGATGTTGTCAACATCACCTCGGTGCTGGATGTCATCCGCGGGATTGCCGAACAGACCAACCTGCTGGCCCTGAATGCGGCCATCGAAGCGGCCCGGGCCGGAGAGCAAGGGCGCGGGTTCGCGGTGGTGGCCGACGAGGTGCGCACGCTTGCCAGCAAAACCCAGGCCAGCACTCAGGAAATACAGGAAATGATCGGGCGACTGCAGTCGGGAACCAGTCGCGCCGTCAGCACCATGAAAAGCAGTAAGAGCAGCGGAGAGCAAACCGTCGCCCAGGCCAACAAGGCCGAGGTGGCGCTGGCCCAGATTGCCTCGTCCATTGCCACCATCAACGACATGAACACCCAGATTGCCAGCGCCGCCGATGAACAGACCTCCGTCACTGAGGATATTAACCGCAGCCTGACCCGCATCGTCGATATTGCCGAAGATACGGCCAAAGGCACGGATGAGTCTCGCACCGCCAGTCAGCGCCTGTCCGAGCTCGGCGAAGCCATGCGCCGTCTCATGTCGAGTTTCAAGGTATGAACCACATGGTACCGGAGGCAGTCTGATGCAGGCTTAGGCGTGCTCCCTCGAAACGAACACTCAACGGAAAGAAGAACGCCGCGTGAAATATCGATCCCGAATTGGCCTTTATACCCTTTTGGCGGTTGTGACCCCGTTGTTGCTGTCGTTTGCACTTTCCTGGGGGTTTGCCGGCCAGCATTTCAAGGATCAGCTTCTCAAGCAGGCACAAGACGCCTTGCAAAAGGCCGCGCGTGAAACCGATGGCTTTTTTGCTTTGCGCCTGGTTGAAATCAATCTCTACGCCAGTTTGCCTCAATTACGCACTGGCGACTTCTCTGCCCAGCGGGATTTTCTCATCAATGAGCTGGATAGGCACAAAGGCGTTTATGAAGCGCTGCTTTTGGCCAACTTGCGCGGTGAGTTTATTACCACCGCTGGCGGCAACCCCGACCAGCAGATGTACCACACCCTCGACGACAGCGACCCGCTGTCAAAGCGGCGCAACCTGCTGCACCGCAGCTATTGGCAGTATCTGGTAGGGCGCAACGCCAGCAATGCCAGACGCAGCATCATTTCCTCTCCCGTCATTTCGCTCACCACCGAAATTCCGCAAATCGTTGTGGCCTCCTCATTACTCGATAAAGACGACAAACTCATCGGCTTGATTGGCGACACGCTGCCATGGGACAGCATCAAGACGCTGCTGCAAGACCTGCGCGCCGATTTGCTCAAGGCGTTTCCTTCTGCCCGCTTTGCCATCATCGCTCACGATGGCAGTTACTGGCACCACTGGGATGCCGGAAAACTCATACGGATTCAGGAAGATGAAACCGGCAACCCGACCCGCATCGCCAGCGGTGAAAAGAAATCCCAGGTCGCGAATATTCTGGCCGAAGACGACCTGCAACTGCGGCGCATCGGCAATGAAATCTTCAGTGGCGCGTCGGGCTTTGCAAGAACCGAACAGGCACCGGGTGAAGAATCCCGCTATCGCTTTTATACCCCGTTGCCCAGGAGCGGGTATGGCATGCTGCTGGAGATTCCCGAAACCGAAATCATGGCACCGGTGAGTTATCTCTATGCCCTGTTCATCATTTCCCTGTTGTTCGCCGTGGTGATTGGGCTCATTGCTACCCTGGGTATCTCGCGCCTGTTTTTGCAGCCGGTCAAACTCCTTGCCCGGGCAACCCAGGCTTTGGTCGGCAATCAGGCTTCAGGCAGTACAGCCTTTCCGGATGATTTGGCCGCCGATCTCAATCAAGACGACGAAATGCACAACTTGACCCTGGGGCTCAACCAGCTCAGCGCCGCGATCGGTCGAAAAGAGGAGGAACTGCGGCAATCCCAGGAGAGGTTCGCGCTGGCCATGCAGGGCTCCAACGACGGGCTGATGGACTGGGACATGCGTACCGACAAGGTTTACTTCTCACCCCGCTGGTGTCGCATGCTGGGCTACAAGGAGGACGAGCTCCCCCCCAGCATTGAAACCTGGCGCGATCTGGTGGCCATTGAAGATGGTCCGATTGTCGAGCGCCTGCTGCACGAATTCATCACCGGCCAGCGCAAAACCTTTAACGCCGAATACCGCCTTAAACACAAACGCGGCCACAACATCAATGTCATCTCCCGCGGCATGCTGGTACGCAGTGAAACCGGCGAAGCGGCGCGGCTGGTCAGCAGTCTGGTCGACATTTCCGATCGCAAGCGTTTTGAAGAACAGCTCATGCGGGTGAACGAGGAACTCGCCCTGAAAGTCAAGGAGCGGGCCTTTGAACTGGAGAATGCCTACAAGGCGTTGAAGAACGAACGCAGTCGCGCTGAAAAGGCCAATCTGGGCAAAGGCAATTTCCTCGCCAGCCTCAGTCATGAAATCCGCACGCCGATGAATGCCATCTGCGGGCTGATCACCTTGTGCATGAAAACCCAGCTCAGCGATACCCAGCGTACCTACCTGGGAAAACTCCAGAGCGCCTCCGAAACCCTGGTGCACCTGCTCAATGATCTGCTTGATCTGTCACGCCTCGAAGCGGGTCAGTTCAAACTGCAGGAGGTCAACTTTGATCTCTACAAGCTGATTGACGAGATCGCCGATGTCATTGGGGTTCAGGCTCACGACAAGGGGCTGGAATTTTTGGTGCAAACCCAGGTCGACACCCCTACCAAAGTGATTGGCGACGCCGAGCGTCTCAAGCAGATCCTGCTCAATCTCTGCGCCAACGCGGTGAAATTCACCAAAAAAGGTGAAATTACGCTCAAGGTCTACCCGATTGCCATTCATTTAAACCAGGTAATACTGGGATTTGTGGTGCAGGACACGGGCATAGGCATTCCCAAAGCACAACAAAAACGACTGTTTGATCCACTGCACGCCGACAACGAAAAGCCATCGAAATCGGGTGCAGGCTTGGGGCTGGCCATCAGTCAGCGCCTGCTCGCCCTGATGGACAGTGAGTTGCGCGTCTTCAGTACCGAAGGGGCCGGTACCCGCATCGAATTCAATATCAAATTCACCATTGAACAGGCCAAACAGCAGCACTACGAACGCTACAAAATGCTGCTCAATGCGGTGCACGTCCTGGTGGTCGATGACAATCCCGTGGCACGGGAAATCTGCAGCGAAATTTTCAGCCATTTTGGCTGCAAGGTATATACGGCAGCCTCCGGCGCCGAGGCCCTGGAACAACTCAAGCGCCACGCCATAGATCTGGTGACGCTGGACTGGAACATGCCCGGCATGAACGGCATTGAAACGCTGCAGGCAATCAAGGCGTTGTCACTGCCAAAATTACCCGAAATCATCATGATCACGGCCCACGACACCGAGTCACTGCGCGCCCAGGCCAAGGAAGCCGGTGCCCGGCTGTTCATGAACAAGCCCGTCGACAGTTCCACCTTGTTCAATGTGCTGCAAGAAGAGTTCATCGCCCCTGCCATTATGGGTACCGACAGCTTCGCGCCCGAAGCGAAGGAGTTAGCCCCCGTATTCGCCCCGCAAACACTCCCTCCGGCCCAGGGCCTCGCCCGGCAAGGTCATGTGAATGCCGCCGGCGCACATGAAAACGCCTTTCGCATCCTCGTGGTCGAAGACATTCCGGTTAATCTCGAGATCACCGTCAGCCTGCTGGAAGAAGAAGGTTTTGCGGTGGATACCGCCGAAAACGGGCAGATCGCCGTGGACAAGGTGAAAACAACCCGCTTTGATCTGGTGCTAATGGACTGCCAGATGCCCGTCATGGACGGCTACGAGGCGACCCGCCAAATTCGCGCACTACCGGATAAAACCACCTTGCCCATTCTGGCACTGACCGCCCACGCCCGAACCACCGACCGGGAAAAGTGTCTGGAGGCGGGCATGAACGATTACCTGAGCAAGCCGGTGGAATTCACCACCCTCGTCGCCAAGATTCGCGAATGGCTTCCCAAGAAAAGGATGGAAAAATCCGACATGAACGCGGGTACTGACACTGACACTGACACTGACACTGACACTGACACTGACACTGACACTGACACTGACACGGATGAAACCTGCTGAGGTGCGCTAACCACAAGGCAGGCACTGCATTTTTGCGAAGCGAGGCAGGGTATGCACGGCTGGCTAATACTTTTTTTTGCCACCGCCCTGGGTCTGATGACACCAGGGCTGACTCAGGCAAGCGACGACTGCACCGAACCACTGGTCGTGGGCTGGGAAAACTGGCCACCCTATCAGTATATCGACCGGCTCGGCCAGCTGATCGGGCTCGACATTGAACTGCTCAAGGCGATCGCTGACGCCGCCCAGTGCCAGATACATTTTGTGGAAGTGCCCTGGAAACGGCACCTGTATGAGCTCAAAAGCGGGCGTATTCATATCGCCATGGGGGCATCACATAATGCTGAACGACAAGTCTATGCCCTCTTCAGCGACCCGTATCGCCAGGAAACCATGGCCCTGATCGTGCGCACGGATCAAAAGCAGGCATACCCGCTGGCTCGCCTGGAGGACGTACTTCAGTACCCTTTCAGCCTCGGAGTCACCCTGGGCTACCACTACGGTGATGAATTCAACCGTCTCAAACAAATTCCGGCGTTTGCCGCACGGCTGCAGCCCGTGCCGCACGACCAGATCAGCTACTGGAAACTGCTGCGGCACCGCCTTGATGGCATGCTGGCCGATCCTGTGACCGTGTCACAGCAACTCAAACAAATGCAGCTTGAAGATAACTTGCTGCGCCCGCTCTTTAATCTCTATTCCAACGACATTCACCTGATGTTCAGCAAGGAGAGCGTTGCCGCGGCCACCGTGGAACGCTTCAATCGTGGTCTGCAGCGCATTCGCGATAATGGCACCCACGCACGCATTCTGCGCAACTACCTTCCGGCTCAGGATTCTGGCCCTGCATCGGAACCGGATTCCGTCAGATAATTGACCAAGGCATCCAGATCTGCCCCCAGCTCATGCACCGTCCGCTCACCAATGGCGCGCGCGGCCAGGGCACCGAACAAGGGCAGATCACAGCGCACCCCCACATCCGCCACAAAACGGCAACCCACCTGATCTTCCGTTAAGTGGATTTCGCCCGATACCTCCACAGGAAAATCCTGCGACTGATAACTGAAACTGCCGGTGTAGGCATTCGCCGATAGCCGCTGCCAGCGCATCTCATACCTCATGCGCTGGTGCCTGCCCAGCCATCGTGCCGCTGCCTTGGGCAGGTACTGCAAATCCAGCACCGGCTGCAACTCAATGCGAATCACCTGCGCTGCCGCCAGGGGTCCACAGTGTTCGATGCAATAATCGGTAACGCCGCTTTGCGCATACCGGCGATGGAAAAACGCCTCGCTGCTGTACAGGTCATACACCTGCGTCAGTGGCGCGCTCAGCGCACGCTCCATTTGTACCTTCACGCCATGCTCCTTTCATTGCCACCTCAAAGTCTGGCGGCCAGCTCGCTGCCCTGGCGAATCGCCCGCTTGGCATCGAGTTCGGCGGCCACGTCCGCGCCGCCAATCAAATGCACCGACATGCCGCCACTGACCAGCGCCTGCTGCAACTCCCTGCAGGGTTCCTGCCCCGCGCACACCACCACATGATCAACCTCCAGTACGCGCGGCTTGCCATCTACCGTTACGTGCAAGCCCTGATCATCCACCTTCAGGTAATCAACACCCGCCAGCATTTCGACGCCCTTATCCAGCAAGGTGGTACGATGCACCCAGCCTGAGGTTTTACCCAATCCCGCCCCCACTTTGGTGGTCTTGCGCTGGCACAGAAAAATCTGTCGCGCCGGCGGATGGGTCTTCTTGCCGCCTTTGGCCAATCCACCCGGCTGCTTGAGGTCTTTATCAATACCCCACTCCTCCTGCCACAAGCCAAGATTCAAACTGGGGGATTCGCCATCGTGCACCAGATACTCACCGATATCAAAACCTATGCCGCCGGCACCGATCACTGCCACTCGCTTACCCACCGGCTTTTGATGGCGCAATACATCGATATAGGAAAGCACCTTGTCGTGGTTGGCGCCCTCAATCCGTAACTCGCGCGGGGTGACCCCGGTGGCAAGAATCACTTCGTGATAGGAGCCTTCCAGCAAGTCCTGGGCTTCCACCCGCGTATTCAGGCGCAACCGCACCCCCTGCTTTTCAAGCTGCAAACCAAAGTACCTAATGGTCTCGTAAAATTCCTCTTTTCCCGGCACCCGCTTGGCCATATTGAACTGCCCGCCGATTTCTGCCGCCTGATCAAAGAGTGTCACCAGATGGCCGCGCTGGGCGGCCACCGTCGCCGCCGCCAGACCGGCCGGCCCGGCACCCACAATCGCCACGTGCTTGGGTTTTTGCGTGCGCACATACTGTAACTCGGTTTCATAGCAGGCCCGCGGATTGACCAGACAGCTGGCACGTTTGGCCTGGAATACATGATCCAGACAGGCCTGATTGCAGGCAATACAGGTATTGATCTCATCTGCTTTGCCCGCGAGCGCCTTGTTCATGAATTCGGGATCGGCGAGGAAGGGGCGAGCCATCGAAATCAGGTCGGCATCCCCCCGCGCCAGCACCTCTTCGGCTTTTTCTGGCGTGTTGATGCGGTTGCTCGTCACCACCGGGATCGACACTTCCTTGCGGAATTTGTGTGTCACCCAGGTAAAGGCGGCCCGCGGCACCGAGGTTACTATGGTGGGAACCCGCGCCTCATGCCATCCGATGCCGGTATTGATGATGGTAGCGCCGGCCGCTTCTATGGCCTTGCCCAGCATCACCACCTCGTCCCAGGTATGGCCATCTTCCACCAGATCAATCATCGACAGCCGATAGATAATAATGAAATTGGGCCCCACCCGCTCACGCACCCGGCGCACGATTTCGACCGGCAGGCGCATGCGGTTTTCGAAACTGCCACCCCAGTCGTCGGTGCGCTTATTGGTGCGCCGACATAAAAACTGATTGATGAAGTAACCTTCCGAACCCATGATTTCCACACCATCATAGCCGGCTTGCTGGGCCAGACCGGCACAGCGGGCGTAGGCGTCAATCTGGCGCAAGATTCCTTTGGGTGACAAGGCCCGTGGTTTGAACGGACTAATAGGTGACTTCCTGGCACTGGCCGACACCGCCAGCGGCTGATACGCATAACGCCCGGCGTGCAAAATCTGCAGCGCGATCTTGCCGCCTTCCCGATGCACCGCCGAAGTCACCTTACGATGCCACGGCAATACCAACGGATGAATCAGATTCGAAGACAGGGGTGCCAGCTCCCCTTCCAGGTTGGGAGAATAGCCCCCGGTTACGATCAAACCGACCCCGCCTTTGGCACGCTCGGCAAAGTAAGCCGCCAGTTTGTCGTAGTTCCACAGTCGATCTTCCAGCCCGGTGTGCATGGATCCCATAATGACGCGGTTCTTCAACTGGGTGAATCCCAGATCCAGGGGCTGAAATAAATGGGGGTATGAATGACTCACTTGACGCTCCTCTGTATATAAGGCTTCACATGGCATAACACAGCATAAAAAACGATAAAACCAGACCAAACCGGGATTGGGGCGCCATCATGCCACGAAAACCACAGCTTCGTCATGGCTCAAATCAAGCGCTTGGTAGGCAGTCAGGCAAACTGTCCCGGCATTTTGTCCGGCGGCAACCGACGACTTTGCCTCTTGAGTGTAAGAAATATCGCACACCCGATGGCGCACTTGTCCTATAGTTCGACCCGGGGTAAATCTCTATTATAGGCATTGTCAGGAAGACACAAGGACAGCCGCAGGCTGAAGGACAAGGTAGACGGATTTGCCGAGCGAAGGATTGTCGATTGCCACGGAACTGAAGGAACGGGCAAAGATAAGGCAATCAAGGATGTGCACGGACGATAAGGACGTAGTGCCTTTAGGGATGAGGCAGCCCGAGGATGGGTTACCAGGGAAAGAAGATCAGGGATGAGGCTGGTACCAAGGATCGGGTGCCGACAGGGAATTGTCATAGCCAAAACAAACAGGCCGCTGCAAGGATTGCTGCGGCCTTTTGCATTGGAAAACCGATACGCGCAAACCGACCCGATTAACCGGGTCGGGTCGCCAGAAAACTGGCACGCTGACCAATTCTGTCAGTGTATGCTGCCAACGATGAATACTGCTGCCGCCACCCGTGCCCTTTAAAGCGGAAATCGAACCACTCCAGAAAACACACGATAGCAATATCGCCCAGCGAAAAACCGCTGTCATGCACAAATTCCCTCGAGCCCACCTGTGCGGCCAGTGCCTCTAGTCCAGCCGCCACCTTGGCTTCCTGGCGCACAATCCAGTCAGGGCTTTGGCGGGCTGGTTCACGCTTTTGCTCAAGAAAGATGGCAATCGCCGCTTCACAAGTGCCATCCGCCAACGCTTCTATCTGTCTGACTTCGACTGCCCGCAGAGAAGGCGTTGGAATCAGAACCTTGTTTGCGGGCAAGGTTTCC
>JBFHRO010000085.1:0-13014 GCA_041591635.1 Oleiphilaceae bacterium
AGAATTGAACTTCGAAGATGAGGCCGAAATCCAGCGTCGCTTTATTAAGAGAGCTGAAAAATCCGGTGTTTGGCATGTTCCCCAGTTGTATTTTTCTTCAGGACGCATTTTGGAAATGGAGTTTCTTGAAGATGCCGTAGCCGTGAACAAGGCGATAGCCGAGCATTTTGGGGATAGCAAGCGTCGCTTTCAAAGAAAGGTTGCCGAGAATTTTCTGTTTACCATTCTGGAGCATCTGATTATTCATCAGGAGTTCCATGGTGACTTGCATCCAGGAAATGTCATGGTTGGCCACGATGGTCAACTGTTTTTGATTGACTGGGGCAATGCGGTAGATATGCGCGGCAAATGGGGCTTGATCTGGAATTATCTGGTGGCGGTGCTCGTAGCAGATACTGCCCGACTTACAGAAATACTGATTAACATGAGTACGGAACCCGAGAAGAACCAGGTGCGCCGGGCTGATATTAAGGCGGCTCTGGATGACACTCTAAGTAAAAAGAAGATCAGTCCTTTGACGAGCAAGCCCCTTACAACGCTCTACAAGGAGGGATCACGAGGGCTGCATAAGCGCCTCCAGGCGGTCATGCAACTGATGTCCAATACCTATCAATTGGGTATAGTCATTCAAAGTGACTATTTGCACTTGTCGAGATCCATTGTCGCCATGGCGGGTACCTACGGAAATCTTTACAAAGGCGTTTCTAAAATAACCATGGCCACCGACTTTGCCCGCGATCTGGTGTTGTTTCCGGTCAACCTTGCTCGCGACCGACTTGCATTGAAACGTGAAGAAATGCGTCGACTTGTCGTGAGTGATGAAGACTGAATGTCGGGCGCGGTGGCACCATTCTCGGTTCTGGCCGTAGAAGAAGGTTTCATTGTTGTGGATAAAGCTCCTGGCGTACCTTGCCAGCGGGAAGGCAATGTACCAAGCATTCTGGACTATGTCTCCGAGGCCATGGGGACAAAGGTCTATTTGGTACATCGCCTGGATAGAATGACATCGGGTTTGTTGCTGTTGGCGACGTCAACGACGATGAATAGCATCCTGTCTGGCATGTTTCGCAGGAGCGAAGTCGAGAAATACTATCTCGCTTTGTCTGTACACCGACCGTCAAAAAAGCAAGGGGCTATTATCGGTGACATGAAGTCAGCACGAGACGGGAGTTGGATGTTGGCCAAGACCACAGACAATCCTGCAATTACCCAGTTTTTCAGCGTGGCAACCCCGCAAGGCTTGAGACTGTTTGTTCTGAAACCCGGAACCGGTAAAACACACCAGCTAAGGGTTGCTCTGCGTAGCCTTGGCGCGCCCATTCTTGGAGATAGCCGTTATTGTAACAAGGCTACCCTTGAATCTGATGCAGCCAGGCTTGGGCTGGATCAATTGGATAGAGGCTATTTGCACGCTTACGGCTTGAGGTTTCGGATGGGGGCCACCGAACATCATTACATGTGCATGCCGCGGCATGGACAGATCTTTCTTCAGGCAGATGTACAAGCGCTGATAGCGAACATGGGGGTCGTTCATGAAAAGAACTGGCCTGAAGTCAGGCTCAGAGGTCCAAGTGCTAGGGAGTAAGATAGTAACCGCGCTCCTCTTGTTGCACTATTTGGTCATACAGTCCAATCCGTTTAATCGTTTCAAGCCCTTGGTTAAAGCTGTCGAGGAGGTGCTGACTGTCTTTTCTGTTTTTGCCGATAATCATACTGTATTGCGTCGAATCATAGGGTGTTGGATGCCACGTAATCAGTTCTTTATAAGTGTTACCAAACAACTGGTTTAGAACGGATATGCCTGCATCTTTATCGGAAGGAAATGCATCTACACGGCCGTAACGCAGTTTCATGAAGTTGATTTTGTCATCTGAAACCGATTCACTGATTTCAACCCCGTGCGTTTCAAAGGCATAGCTGTAACCCAGTGTTCCTGCGATTCTGAACTTTTTTAAATCTTCTGGCGTCTGCCAGTCAAATTTGCTTCCAACACGGTAAAAAAACACGGCCTGACCGGTAATCACGGTATCAGTAAAGAGAAATTCTTTTTCTCGATTCGAGGTGCGACTCCAGACAATCGAACCTGCGACCGTACCGGTACGAGCCTCTTCCAGTGAGCGCTTCCAGGGATGAAACACATACTCGACCTGGATGTTTTGACTTGAAAAAGCCTCTGTGACAATGTGGGATACGAAGCCATGATGCTTTAGACTTTGGGATATATAGGGCGGCCACTCACCGCTCGATATCTTGATGGTTTCCGACATCGCCAGGGTGCTGCAGGCAAGCATCCATGGAAAGAAAAGCAGGCCGGTTAAGAGGTGGCTGAGTGAAAAACGGTGCATTAAATCATTCATAGAAGCGACTGTTTCGTGTTCGAATGTTCGGCTATACACGACAGATGGGTTTCGTCATGACGTATACTAATGCGCTTGTTATCAATGAGCTGTCGACTTGGTTTTAAGGCAACGTTCACAGCGGTAGACTGTCACGAGTTTTCCCTCTTTCACATCGAATTTTTTTTCATTTACCACTACCCATTTGTGAAAGCCCCGCAAGCAAAGTGTGTTGCCCTTGTGTTTGTCTTTGAGTGAGCGACGCTTGAACTGAAGAACTTCTCCCATGGCGGCTATATTCCTGGTTTGAGAAAAAAGGCTTTTGAACTTGGATGAATAATAACTCTATACGCATATTTGGAATTTTGCTTGTTCTAAGTCTGATCGTTCATCTAGTCCTGCTTTATTGGTGGAGTCTGGAAGACAGATTTGCTCCGGAGCGTACGCCCGAGATGAGTTCCTTGCATATTTCATTGGTGCCTGCACCTGTTGATCCATTGCCTGTGGCCGAGGCAGATGAAAAAGCGGCTGAAAGCCGGCCAGTCACTGAGAAGGCCCCGGCTGTCACCAAGCTACCTGAGGACAGGCTTGTCAACCAGGAAGAAATTCACGCCCCCATGCACAACAGCGAGCAGTTCTCAACCCCCGTTACAGGTTCTCCTGAACTCGCTCCCGTGCCCGGCAGTAAAGCATTTCAAGCGAAATCTGAGCATCAACCACCGACGAGTGAACAGGCAACGGTGGCCGACAAGTCCTCTGGAAAAAACAAGGAGGCTTCTTCTCAAGCCTCGCAAAACGCGGCTGACCGAAAGTCTAAAAAAGCTGATGTGGTATCGAAAAAGAAGAATGAGGCTGTGGTGGTAAAAGAGCCGGGTGCTCAGCCGCGAGCCGCCGTAGCGGAGGTGCTTGCGACCACTTCCGATGAGACTTCACCATCACCTGAAACATCGACCGAAGCAGAAGATAATCCATTAACTGGAGACAGCTCAGCTGTATCGCTCTCTCTTGGATCGGAAAATGAGGAAGCATCGCAAGCCCCTGCACCCCAAATTCCGACGGAATTCATGGCCAGCATGAAAAAAATGAAGCTGCTTGAGGACGAGTCTCTGGCCAATGTGAATGCGAAGGATCCCTTGAGCGAAGCGCAATCAAGGCGCATCCAAATGGTGAACCGATATTTACTGGCCATGGAGAAACAGATCAGACAGTATTGGCACAAACCTAAAGAACTTCCTCCGTTGGCGGGAGTGGCACGATTTGAACTGGATAACCAAGGCTATCTCACAAACGTTTACATTATCCAAAGTAGTGGCAATCTGCTGCTCGACAATTCAGTGATCGATGCGATAAAAAGCGTGCACCGCTACTCGGTTCCTCGCGAAACATGGATAGTTGAACGGTACTATCGCAATCTGCGATTTTCGTACAGTTCCGTGGATGCTCGCCCTGAAACCATACCCTTGAACCGGTAATGCTGCGTTATTTTACGATTCGGGATATACATTTTGACAAGGAAACTCCAGTGCTAACAAACGCTTCACAAGTCATCGAACGTAATATTGATTCACTGGCACGAGGTGCTCGCTGTGTACTGGTGGGCGCTCCCGCGGACGACATGCTGCATCTGCTGGATGAGGCCATAGGTTTTACGTTTGATTACTGTGCGTATCGCTACATGCAGTCCAAAGGGTATCGATGCATGCCGTTTGGCGCACAATTCGTTGACGACACACTGTTTGAGCGTGCGGTGATTTATGTGCCCAAATCACGCGATGAATTTCGTCTGATGTTAAAAATGCTCGCACCTGCGATGGTGGCAGGTGGAGAAGTGTTTCTTGTGGGAGAGAAAAAAGAGGGGATAGCAACCGCCGCCAAAGTGCTGGAAGACTACTGTGATGCGGTTGAAAAGCTCGATATGGCGCGTCATTGTCAATACTGGTATGGCAGGATCAAACCTGAGATGCAGGTGCCATTCTCGCTTGAAGACTGCGTGGAAGTCACCGAGGTATCTATAAAGGGCGTGGTGCTAAAGGTGGCCTCGTTGCCCGGTGTGTTCAGCCATGGCCGGTTGGATGAGGGGACGGCGCTTTTGCTGCACACAATGACGCACTATTGTTCTGGCAGAGTGCTTGATTTTGGCTGTGGGTGCGGGGTCGTAGGCGCCTATGTCAAGCACCAGAAGCCTGATGCTGCTTTGGTATTGGCCGATTCCAACGCCTTGGCTTTGTATTGCAGTCGCGCGACCTTTGCCCTTAATAGCATGCAAGGCGAGTTTGTCGCAACGGATGGCTGGTCCGACATTAAAGGGCGGTTTCACGCGCTATTGTCGAACCCCCCCTTTCATGCAGGCGTTGCCACTTACTATGAGGCAACAGAGAAATTTCTTAGCGACAGCTCAAACCACCTTATACCGGGTGGCAGTTTAACATTAGTGGCGAACGCATTTTTGAAGTATCTGCCTATTCTGGAACGCTCGTTTAATCAGGTAAAAATTCTTTCCCAAAACAATAAATTCCGCGTCTACCAAGCCCTTAAGCGGGCGTGAATCAAGGTAGTTGGAAATCCAGAATAGGCAGGACCTACTGTGAATATAGATTTTTCGTCAATCGACACAAACCAACGCTATTTCCTGACCACGCAAGTACTCATTCCGCGGCCGATTGCCTGGGTGATGACGGAAAATGGCGACGGTTACTTCAATCTTGCGCCTTTTTCCTATTTCACAGCGATCAGTAGTGACCCTCCTCTGGTGCTGATTTCTATCGGAAAGAAACCCGGTGGTGAGGAAAAAGACACCTATGCCAATTTGCTCAAGCACAAACGTTGTGTGATACACATACCTTCCGTTGACCTGGTTCACGAGGTGAATCAGTCGGCAGCCAGCTTGC
This sequence comes from Oleiphilaceae bacterium, assembly GCA_041591635.1. GTDB lineage: Bacteria > Pseudomonadota > Gammaproteobacteria > Pseudomonadales > Oleiphilaceae > JACKOD01. Next base: position 5,225 of record JBFHRO010000085.1, read on the forward strand.
CTTATGGGGTATCCGAGCTGGATACCACAGGACTTCAGACCCTGGCCTGGCCCGAGTTTTCGCTTCCACGATTGGCTTCATGCCGGATTGCTATGGGATGTACCTTGTATGAGGTCAAAGATGTTGGGTCAGGTAGCCAGCACCTGGTGATTCTGAAAGTGCAACAATTGTATCTTGATGATGCGATTACCGAGCAAGACCACAAAGGCAGATTGTTGATTTCTGCCGCTCGAATGCAGCCTTTGGCTCGACTGGGTGCTTCGGAATATGCCAGCTTGGGCGAAATAATTATTCGCCACAGGCCCTAATCAGTGGCAGAAGAACTCATGGGCAGCGGGTATGGAAAGGGCGCATGGTATGGGTGACAGGATCTTTGATGGCTTGGCTCAGCGATTTCTCAGCAATGTTTACGGAACTGAAAAGGGCGACATCCGTTTAAGCGTGTTATGGGAGGACATGCTTAATGGAATCCCTGAGTTAGAGGCAGGGCAACCTCTTGCCGTACTCGATGTTGGTGGTGGCGCCGGACAAATTGCTTGTCGGATTGCAAAACTTGGGCATCGGGTGACGCTTGCGGAGCCATCTGCAGACATGCGTGACCAAGCGCAACGCTTTATTGAGACTCAGAATATTATGGCTGGCGCGATACAGTTGACGCCGGACTCCCTCCAGACCCTGGCCACCAACAATGCCCAGACCTTCGATCTGGTCGTTTTTCATGCGGTGCTCGAATGGCTTGAAAACCCGTTTGCCGGGCTCGAACTTGTTATAGGTAAAGTCAGGCCCGGTGGGTTGCTATCTGTGATGTTTTATAACAAACATTCGATCGTGTTTAAAAACATCATGAAGGGCAATTTCATTGCCGCGACAAAAGAGGACTTTCGTGGCCAGGGAGGGAGTTTAACCCCCTTGAACCCCTTGGACCCGGATGCCGTGTACAATGCTTTGATGCATCATGGACTGGATGTTTCAAGCAAGGCGGGTATTCGATGTTTTTATGATCATATGCGTCAAGATGCACGCGAGAGACGTACAGTCTCCCAGATCATCGACATAGAGAAGCGATACTGCCGACAACCACCTTACCTTGCTTTTGCACGATACATACACGTGATTGCCCGCAAGCCAGGAGCTACAAAATGATAAAATCTACGCAGATGATAGATGCGTCCGAGGCATTGCCCGGCCGAGCGCATGCCATGCCGTCGATGAATCGCCACTATGTGCTCGATACTTCGTTACGACCACCATTTCCTGCAGGCAGTGAATCTGCACTGTTTGGTATGGGATGCTTCTGGGGAGCGGAGCGCCGCTTTTGGGAGCAGCCCGGTGTATACACCACGGCGGTTGGTTACTCTGGCGGTTATACGCCGAATCCGACTTACGAAGAGGTGTGTTCGGGCCACACGGGGCATAATGAGGCTGTGCTGATCATATTTGATCCTCTGCGTATTTCGTATGAGCAATTATTAGCCTTGTTTTGGGAGGGCCATAATCCGACTCAAGGCATGAGACAGGGCAATGACGTTGGCACCCAGTATCGGTCCGCGATTTATGTGAGTTCCGCTGATCAAAACGAAAAAGCACTGCAATCGCGAGAGCACTACGCCAGGCGACTGATTGCGCAGGGAATAGGAAGCCAGATAACCACAGAGATCGCGTTCACATCGGATTTTTACTATGCCGAGGATTATCACCAGCAATACCTGGCCAAAAATCCGGGTGGCTATTGTGGCTTGGGAGGCGTTGGTGTGTGTTATTAAGTGCGAAATAAAAAAAGCCCCCGGGGTAATGGGGGCAAACTAATCTAGCTCAAACAGCTGGCTAGTTAAGGGGTAAGACGATTTAACGGATTACAGACTTTTAGCCGCGCAGCTTATCTTTAAGTGCGTGCGCCTTGGCTTTCAGGTCATCAAATTGGCGTTCGGCTGAATCAATGTAATTTTCAATCAGCGGCTTCACGTTTTTCTCGTAGCCAATTTCGGCTTGAAACTTTGCGTAGGCAGACATCATGGTGGCGTTCCACTCAAACCGCTTGCGAGTGTCATAGGTTGCAGAGTCAAGGCTCAGCAAAAAAGACCTTAACGTAGGGTTGTGACTACGAATTGCAGATACAACGTCTGTTAACGACTGCTGCTCATCAAGATTCGCGCCAAGCTCTTTAAGAATCTTTTTGGCTTCGGCACTGGCTTTGTCCAACTGAGGCTTAATCTGCGCCTCTACCTTGCTTTGCAGGTTCTTGAGCTGCTCAATTTGCGTTTTAACAGATAATTGCATCATGGATCTCTCCGCTTAAAGCCGGCTATCGGCCGTACAACAATGGAGCCCAGTTTAGGAAATAAATTTAGTATAATCATACTAATTTAATTTGTTTTTTAACCTATTTAAAATCAATAGGTTATCTTGTATGAGGCGGTTTGTGCGGTTTGTGCGGTTTGTGCGGTTTGTTTTTGCTGCTTAAGCGTCGGAAACAAAAAAGCCTCCGCGATGCCGCGGAGGCTTTTATTTCTGCGCAATGCCCTATAGGCGTTGCTGATCAGGTGTAGAACCGGTTCAGGAAGCAGCTACCGAATCTGCGGCTTTCTGATAGGTATCCATTTCGTTGAAGTTCATATACCGATACACATCTTTCGCTTGAGCATCAATGTGCTTGGCGTACTCCATGTATTCCTCAACGGTAGGTACTTTGCCCAGTATAGCGCCTACGGCCGCGAGTTCGGCAGACGTAAGATACACGTTGGCACCATCACCAAGACGGTTGGGGAAGTTACGCGTGGAGGTTGAAAGTACTGTTGTGCCAGCATTCACTCGCGCCTGGTTGCCCATACACAGCGAACAGCCGGGAATTTCGGTTCGCACGCCGTTGCGCTCGTAAGTTTCGTAGTAACCTTCACTGCGCAGGGTTTCCTGGTCCATGCGCGTAGGTGGTGCTATCCAGAGGCGTGTCTTCAAGGCTTCCTTGTTTTCTTCGAGAAGTTTGCCCGCGGCCCGGAAATGACCGATGTTGGTCATGCAGGAGCCGATGAAAACCTCATCCACCTTGTCACCTGCAACTTCTGACAGCAGTTTTGCGTCGTCAGGATCGTTAGGGCAGCAGACGATCGGTTCTTTGATGTCAGCCAGGTCGATTTCGATCACAGCGGCGTATTCGGCGTCCGCATCCGCCTGCATCAGAGAGGGCTTATTCAGCCACTCCTCCATGGCTTTGGCCCGGCGCTCAAGTGTACGCGCATCGCCATAGCCTTCGGCGATCATCCAGCGCAACATGGTGATGTTGGACTTCAGGTACTCTGCAACCGATTCTTCGCTCATCTTGATGCTACAACCGGCGGCAGAACGTTCGGCGGATGCGTCAGAAAGCTCAAACGCCTGCTCGACCGTGAGGTTATCCAATCCTTCGATTTCGAGAATGCGACCAGAGAAGATGTTTTTCTTGCCCTTCTTTTCCACCGTCAGGTGGCCTGCCTTGATGGCATAGTAGGGAATAGCATGTACCAGATCACGCAAGGTGATACCTGACTGCATTTCGCCCTTGAAGCGTACGAGAACGGATTCAGGCATATCCAGTGGCATGACGCCGGTTGCAGCTGCAAAGGCAACCAGGCCTGAGCCGGCAGGGAACGAAATCCCCAGTGGGAAGCGTGTATGGGAATCGCCACCCGTGCCTACGGTGTCGGGCAGCAACATGCGGTTAAGCCAGCTGTGGATGACTCCGTCACCAGGGCGCAGGGACACGCCGCCTCGGGTCATGATGAAATCGGGCAGTGTATGGTGCATTTCGACATCAACAGGCTTTGGATAAGCTGCGGTATGGCAGAATGACTGCATTACCAGGTCGGCCGAGAAGCCAAGGCAAGCCAGGTCTTTGAGTTCATCGCGTGTCATTGGGCCGGTTGTATCCTGTGATCCCACGGTAGTCATCTTGGGCTCGCAGTATTGACCAGGACGAACACCGGCGACGCCGCACGCCTTGCCCACCATTTTCTGGGCCAGACTGAATCCTTTTCCGGTATCTGCTACATCGGCCGAACGACGGAAGGCCGTTGAAGGTGCAAGCCCCAGTGCAGCACGTGCTTTATCCGTCAAGCCGCGACCAATGATCAACGGAATGCGTCCACCTGCCTGTACTTCGTCAAGAATAACGTCGGACTTGAAGCTGAATTCGGAGATAACATCGCCGCTCTCAGAGAGAATCTTGCCTTCGTACGGACGTATGTCTATCACATCTCCCATGTTCATGTTGTCCACGGGTGCTTCGAACACCAGAGCGCCCGCGTCTTCCATTGTGTTGAAGAAGATTGGGGCGACTTTGGAGCCAATGCAGACCCCGCCGCCGCGCTTGTTGGGCACGCCGGGGATATCGTCGCCAAAAAACCAGAGAACAGAGTTGGTGGCGGATTTGCGTGACGAGCCGGTACCCACGACATCGCCTACAAATGCCACCGGCAACCCTTTGGCTTTGATGGCTTCAATCTGACGCATGGGGCCGGTAACCCCGTGCTCATCAGGAGTCAAACCTTCCCGTGTCATTTTGTACGCAGCACGGGCGTGCAATGGAATGTCGGGGCGCGACCAGGCATCAGGAGCAGGGGACAAATCGTCGGTATTGGTTTCGCCAGTGACCTTGAAAACGGTCATTTTGATGCTCTCAGCAACCTTGGGGCGCTTGGTAAACCATTCAGCGTTAGCCCAGGAGTCAAGCACGTTTTTGGCGTTTTGATTGCCGGATTCAGCCTTTTCTTGTATGTCGTGAAAATTATCGAAAATCAGCAGGGTGTGCTTGAGTTGCTCTGCTGCAGCAGTTCCCAGTTCGGCACTATCAAGCAGTTCGATGAGTGTGCCGATGTTGTAGCCGCCCTGCATGGTACCCAGGAGTTCAACGGCTTTGGTTTTGGTAAGCAGCGGGGATGCAGCTTCACCCTTGGCAACCGCTGACAGAAAAGCAGCTTTTACGTAGGCAGCTTCATCTACGCCAGGCGGAACGCGATTTTCAAGCAGATCCAACAGCGTGGCCTCTTCTCCGGCGGGTGGATTCTTTAGCAGGTCCACCAGTCCGGCCATTTGTTCGGCATTTAGCGGTTTGGGTGGCACGCCCTGTTCTGCGCGTTCTGCGACGTGTTTACGATAAGCTTCAAGCACGATAAAAACCCTCATCAGTTGTAATTCAGTCTTGCCAAAATGGTCAGACTTTCGATGGATAGAATGGTCCACCGTAACGGATCAAATTTCTGGCACCCATGCTGTAGGTAAGAGCCGCGGCATTTTACGGCAAAAACCAGTAAATGTTAATCGCCCTTAGTGTCGGGCTGTCTGCGACGGTGCGGACTTTGGGCTGGTTGCATTCGTTTTCAGGATAGTCGCTGGCCAATCTTCTTTCTGAGAATTATTGGAAAGGGAGTGCCGTGTGTCCGTCTCATTGTTTTTACCAGGTAAGTGGGCATTCGCACTGTTTTCTAGTGTGATTGTACTAATGCAAACCTGTGTAATGTTCGCAATGGTATTTTTCGCAAATTCAATGTTCATAAGTGAAACAAAAGCTTGAACGAAGCGGTTTGTTGCACGGTATGCTGTGTTTTTTAAAGGATGGGTTTTATGACGGAAGCGATGGAATTTATTGCCCATACGGTGAGAAGTGGTGGTCCGGATGAGCGGGATTTTAGTTTGCTCAATGACAGTTTTCGTTCTGTGCTGCGCGATGCAGTTTTGCCAGCAAGGAAAGCAGAGGTTCGCTCCATGGTTGCAAGTGCAATGGGAGATGCCTATACCGCGCAGACGGTTCAGGGGCTGGTGTATCAGCATCCGCAAGGCGTTGATGTTGACTTTGAAGTCATGGAGCGAACCTATAGTCGCTATCTTTCACCTTGCGAGCGTTTTCGCAAGTGGGATTCATACTGGCAACAACACGCTTTTGCCGAGGCGGCACGGTATCAGAAAACCTTGATGAAGCTGTGGATCCGAAAAAAGGAAAACGAACAGACCGGTGTGTCAGTAATGGATGCCGGCTGTGGCAGCTCGCGTGCACTGTACGAGTATTTATTGGAGAACCGGTCCTTATCCACTTTTACCTGTCTGGATACGGATCAAAGCGCAATCGATTATGCCAAGCTGATGTGTCGGAATTTTCGCCATCAGGTGGGTCTGCATTGTTGTGATTTCATGCGCTTCAATACCGATCACCGATATGATTTGGTGTGGAGCTTCGGCGTGTTTGAGCGGTTAAATGATGCGCAGTTTAAGGCCGGGCTTAAAAAGCTGGTGTCGATTACACGCCCAGGGTCGACCATCGTGTTGGGGAATGTCGGGACATCCAACCCTTCGCAGGACTACATGGATCTGCTTGGCTGGTCCGTGACGCCTCGCAGCGCCTCACATGTGCGCTATCTCGCCATGAGTTGTGAGCTTGATTTTGCCGAATTGAATGTTGAGCCCGATGAGTGGGGGGTGAATAACTATTTGACCATTGAAGTCGGAACCTCTTGCAATAAGCGAGGCGGTCAAAAGTTGAGCAATTAAGAGTCCTGTGTAAGCTTGTGTGATATTGTACGTCTGGGGGTGACAATTTGTGTTGTTGTGATATCTTCTCAAGGTAGCCTGTGCGATGTAATCGTTGTGTTCCAACCAATGCAGGGGTAAGAAAACATGAAAGAAGTATCTTGCCAGAAGTACAATATCAGGGCCGAACATGACTTGCTGTTCGTCGAGTTACAGGGAACCTGGACGCCAGAGGATACGTTGCAGTTCATGGTGGCGTACAAAAAGCTGGTTTCTTCTTACTTCGCCCGGGAGTGGGCGGCCGTCTTCGATATAGGCAAGCTTGAAATGTTTATCGAAGAAAACTTCCAGATTGAGACTTTCAGGTCATTGTTGACCTGGAGTTTTATCAAAGGGCTCGGTGCCCTTAGTGTGATCAAGGATCCCAAAAGCCGCGATCATCTTCTTTTTCAGTTCGAAGAAATTCTTAACCATCGTCAGCCCGTTGCCTCGTCGCTTCACTGCTCTGTGGATGAGGCGGTCGCATGGCTTGCAAGAGAGGGCTACGAAGCCTGCAGCTTGCAATTTCGGCAGAAATCGGCTTGAAGATTGGCTGTAGCCGTCTACGCATTTTGAGAGAAGGTTGACCAAACGCCGTAATGACTTGGCTTGAAATGTCGAGTGGTGCATTGCGTTATGCGCTTGCATGAGTATCATTCTGCTGGGGTCAGGTGCGTGTTATCAAGATCGTAGGGGGTTTTTTGATCAAAGTTCTTGTGGTGGATGATCACGAACTCGTGCGTTCCGGTATCTCAAGAATGCTTGAGGATGATAAGGGCATAGAGGTTATCGGCCAGGCAAGCACCGGCGAGCAGGCGATCGACATGGTGCGGCGCCAGGCGCCTGATGTGGTGCTGATGGATTTGAAAATGCCCGGCATCGGTGGCCTGGAAGCAACCCGCAAGATAAAACGAATATCCGATGAAATAAAAGTGATCGCTGTGACAGCCTGTGCCGAGGATCCCTATGTGTCGCGTGTCATGCAGGCCGGGGCGTCTGCCTACATCACCAAAGGCGCTGACGTTTCGGAGATGATGCGGGCCATCCGGGTGGTGAGGTCGGGCCAGCGTTACATCAGCCCTGAAATTGCCCAGAAAATAGCGCTCAAACCTTTCGACGCTCCTGACGAAACCGCGATTTTTGATCGGCTCTCGGAGCGTGAAATGCAGATTGCCATGATGGTGGTGGAGTGCCAGAAAGTTCAGGATATTTCGGACAAGCTCTGTCTGAGCCCGAAAACCGTGAACAGTTACCGCTAC
>JBFHRO010000086.1:0-12747 GCA_041591635.1 Oleiphilaceae bacterium
GGCGACTGTTGCTCGCATTGGGCGAGGCGCGCGTCGTACAACCCGTACACACTGTGTTCCCGCAACCAGGGGCTGGTGATTGCCTGCAGTGCAGCCCGGCCTTCAGCCCAGCGGCGCGCGCGGTACAGCCCGGGCACCGCGTTGAAGGCCATAACAGCGTCCCGCTGCCCGGGCTCGATCTCTGCCTCAAAGGCGATGGGCTCATAGAGCGTGACTGGCGCCTCCTTGCCCTTGACCCGCACCCGGTCCAGTTCCAGACAAACCAGATCAGGCAAGGCAGCACGGGTGTTTTCACCGATCATCAGCGCCACACCGTACTGTTTGGTAAGGGATTCGATGCGCGACCCCAGGTTCACCTCGTCCCCCATGACGGTATAGGCCATGCGAAAATCCGATCCCATGTTGCCAACGCTCATGCGTCCGCTGTTGATACCAATGCCGATACGCAAAGGCGGCCAGCCGCGCCGGGTAAACGCTTGCCCCAAAAGTTCGATTTCCCGCAGCATGGCAAAGGCGGCCCGCACGGCCTTGCGGGCATGCTCGGGTTCGACCAGCGGCGCGCCCCAGAACGCCATGATGGCATCGCCCATGTACTTGTCGATGGTGCCCCGGTGCTGGTGAATCACCCGCGACATGGGGGTGAGATACTCGTTCATCAGGCGCGCCAGTTCCTTTGAATCCAGGCTCTCGGAAATCGAGGTAAAACCCCGCACATCGGAAAACAGCACCGTCATCTCCCGATCCTGCCCCTCCATGCTGATCTGATCGGGGTAGCGGGCCATTTCGTCCACCAGCTCCGGCGGCACATATTGGCCAAATAACCGGGTCACCACGCGCTTGCTGCGGTTTTCGAGCAAAAAGCCGCAGGTCACATGCAACAGAAACAGGCTCAACACCAGCAGGAGCGTCGAGGCCAGCGGTAGCAGCAATCCAGCCGTCCAGAATTGCAGGTTGGCTACCAGCAGCCCGGCCAGCAAACCACCGGCAAGCAGAATATTGCCCAAAGGCCCCAAACGCGGCATGGCCACCAGCATCACCACCGCCACCAGCACCAGAATCAAAAACTGCAGTGCCACCAAATACGCGGGATGACTTTTGATGCTGGCCGAAATCAGGCCATCAATGACGTTGGCATTGATTTCAACCCCGGGATAAATGTTTTGCACCGGCGTGGTACGCAAATCCAGCAGGCCGGGCGCCGAGGTTCCCAGAATCACGATCTTGCCGGCCAGGCGGGCCGGGTCCACCGCCTTGTTCAGCACATCAATGGCAGACACATAAGGAAAACTGCCCCGCGGGCCACGAAACGGGATCAGCACCGACCCCTGTTCATCCACAGGAATCCGGTAGTTACCCAGACGCACACTCTCAATGGCGTAATAGCTGTCGCCCTGCACCCCGATACCAATGGCCAGACGCGCGCCGCCCAAGGCGAGGCGGCTTACCTCCAGCGCCATGGATGGGTAAAGGTGGCCGTTAAAAACCTGGATCAGCGGCACACGCCGGTATACCCCGTCGGGGTCCACATTGGGATTATCGAAAAAGCCGGCGCTGGCGGCGCTGGTTTGAAACAGGGGCAGGTTGGCGCTGAATCCCGTGGGGTGGGGAATGGCGAGGCGCCGGGATACCTCTGCACTGATCATGGCGTCACTGGCGGGCAGCTGATTGAGGCGGCGATCCGTGGCCTGATCGAAGACAAAGCCAAGCACCGTAGCCCGGTCTTTGAGACTGGCGGCAAAGCGCTGGTCGTACTGCAGTTCGGCCCGCAAACCGGGCTCGATCTGGCGAAAGGCCGGGTTGTCCCGCAACTCCGCACTGGCTAAACGGTTGAGCAGCGACAGGCCGGCGCTTTCATCCGGCTCGGCAAAAAATACGTCGAACCCCAGCACCGCCACACCGTAATCATCGAACAATCGATCCACCAGCTGCGCCAGATGATGCCGGCTCCAGGGCCAGCGCCCAAGGGCATCGAGGCTCTTTTCGTCAATATCGACAATCAGGATATCCGGGTTGACGGTGGCAGGCATCGTGGCCTGCAGGCGCAGATCGTAGGCGGTGTTTTCGAGCGCATCGATAAGCGCCAGGCGCCAGAGGGATAACTCATGGCCGATAAAAAAGACCGCCAGCAGCAACCCCAGCACCCAGCGCAGCGAAAACACCCAGGAGGCTGACATGTTCGGCCCCGTCAGTCGGTCGTGCGCGCCATGACGCGCATCAGGAGACTTTCTTGCGCAGGAAGGACGCGGGCAAGGCACCGCCCAGCAACGCCTGCACCAGCTCGACTTCCTCATCGGTGTGCAGTTTCATTTTTGCCGGGGTAATCAGCAATCCGGCATCCGGGTCACGCAACACATAGCGGGGGGCATCGTGATGCTCGGACTGCACCTGCTCGTGCTGGGCGGCCCCCTGATACTGATTCGCTGAGCGTATCTCCACCTGGCCAAAGCAGGTGCAGATATAGCTCACCTCCTCGCCAGACTGGGCAAACACACCGGTGCCGCGAATACCGACCGTGGCGGTGGTGGTCACCAGATTGAGCGACTGGCCGCTGGGCCGTGGGCCAAAAATCGACAACAGCTTGCCGGTCAAAAGCCGCAAGGTCGACTCGACAAAGCCTTCGCCTTCGAGTTGCACCCGGCTGTTTTCGCCTAACAGGTGCGCGTCCCCTCCCACCACAAAGGCGATGGAGCTGGCCGGGCCGGTTTCGATCTGCGAATGGGCAAACACGCGTGTGGTTTGCGTGGCGGGCACACCATCCACCCGCACCGTCCCGGTCACCCGAAACACCGACTTGCCTCCCGCCACCTGCGTGGCGAGTGCTTCCATGGCATTGGCACAAGGTACGATCAGGGCACTGCCGGCCAGTGAGGCCCAGGCCCCCGAGAGGAGCATGTCCCGAATCAATCTGCGTCTGAGGCTGTTTTCCACCGAGTCCATTGTTGTTCCTGCCCTGTTGATGTCATTCACTAAGGATAGCCCAGAGAAACCGGCTACACTCGATACTGATCCCGCTACCAATCTAGCGGTAAAACCCGCCCGCCGCCACGTGGTTTATGGTCAAAAGGAGACCAAGTGTATGTACCAGACCCATTCCCGCCGTTCGAATCCGCGCTTGTCGGCCCTTGTCTGCCTCCTTCTGGCATACAGTTGGCCAACCGCCACCCTGGCCGAAACTCCGGCGGCCCTGCAGTCGGGCTGGTATGTGACATCCATCGACAATCTGCCCGTTCAGTTCACCGCCACCAGCGATATGGTTTTTACGCCCGAGGGCGTGGAAGGCAACGCGGGCTGCAATGATTACCAGGGGCGCACCCTGTTCAATGAAGACCAGCTAATACTCGAAGACATCAAAGTAGGGGACAAATACTGCGAAGATGTGCTGATGAACCAGGAACAACGCCTGCTGCAGACCTTCAGCCGCATTGCCGCCTGGCGCCAGGAAGCCGACCGGCTCTGGCTGCTGGACGGCAACGACCATCCCATCGTCGAACTCGAAAAAACCGGCCTCTAGACCCGACATGCGGCCGAGATTCACGCGGGCACCACGCAAAGGACAGGGAATGGCATGCGCACGATCATGAAAAAACTGCTACTGCTGCTTGGCGTCGCCCTAACGGGGTGGCTGTGTTTCTGGATTACGCCCAAGGGCTTTGAGTACCTCACCGAAATGCGCCAGCTCGAACGGGTGCCACCAATCCGCCTGGCGGGGGCAGTGGCCGGCGAAATCAATACCACGGCGCTGGCCCGTGCCGGAACAACCTTGCTGTCCAGCCACCTCACGCGCACCCCCAGCATCTATTACCGTTATCGGCACGAAGTGGAAGAAACCGACTCGGACGGCAACACCCACTGGAATACCAAAGAGGATTTTGCACAGGCCAGCGATTTCGTGCTGGAAGACGACACGGGCACCCTGGTCGTTCGGGTCGCGGAAGACCGCCAACGCCCCATCGACTGGATCATGAATCATGCCTACCAAAAAACCGAAGGCCGGCACCGCTACACCGAATGGCGCCTTGAGCCCGGTGAGCAGGTGTTTGTCTTTGCCCGGGTGAGCGACCGTCAGGGCAGGCTCGAAGCGGAGTTTCGCACGCCGGGGCAATACACCCCCATCATTTCCAAAGAAAGCGCCTTTGCCGCCCGCTCCGGCATGGGCGCCCGGGCCGTGTGGCTGATCTGGCTGGGATTGTTCTGTTTTTCCCTGAGTGTGTTTGCCGCCCTGTGGCTGGCACAGGTGCACCGGGTGCTGGTGTTTTGCAGCCTGCTTTCATTGGGGCTGGCGGTGGTACTGGTGCATTTTGGGCTCGACATGATGCGCCACGACCTGCACGCCGCCAGCGCCCGTTACGAGCAGCAGCGCGAGGCATCCGAAGCGGCAATGCGCAAGGATTTGGCCCGCGCGAACCTGCCCTGGGAAAGCTGGCAGGCGCTGGGGGATTTCTATGGCCAGGCCTACGATGGGCTGGCAGTCGGCACGCGCCTGCGCTTGCGCGAAATCCGGCTGAATCTTGAAGTCGCCCGGCAACGGGTGATGGAGCAACGCAACCGGGTACCGGAACGCTGGCTGCTGCGCATCTGGTCGTTGCCTGCCCCCGAGGCCGTGGCCGGCATTGCGCAGGCTGATCGCAGCGAGCTGGAGCGGCGTGCCGCCGACTTTGTTCCCAGCCGGGTGGATGGCCTCTGGCCTTCGCTGGTGGCGGGCATTGCCAGTGTGCTGGTGGCGCTCTTTTGCTGGCTCGGCTTGCGCCTGATCGCACTCAAACGCTATATCGAAAATGTTCCCACCAGTCTCACCCAGGGCCTGGTCTTCGGCATGGCGGAACTGCAGGGCAAGGTCACCCTGCTGGAGCCCGCCCCGCTCAAGGGCCCGCTCACCAATCGGGACTGCATCTGGTTTCGCTATCAGGTAGAAGAACGGCGCGGCAGCGGCAAAAATGCCCGCTGGGTCACTATCGACTCTCGCCATGAAGAACAAGCCTTTTACTGCGAGGATCGCGAGGGCCGGCTAAAGATAGTGCCCACCGACGCCGAAATCATCACCCGCCACACCACCACCCGGCGCGAGGGGCGGCTGCGCTACCACGAAGCCTGCCTGTGCCCCGGTGATGCGCTCTATGCCCTGGGCTTTGCCGCCGTGGACGATGCCCAGGGAACCCTGTTTCTGCACAAAGAAGCCCAAGACCCCTTTATCCTGAGCAACTACAGCGAAGCAGAACTCTTGCTGCGCAAGGGGCGTGCCGGCCTGATACTGCTGGATCTGGCGTTCGCCTTTACCCTGCTCGCGGGCCTGATGCTGTTGTCCGCCGGCGGCGGGCTCGCGCCTACCGATTTCCTGTTCGCCGCCCTGCTGGCCCCCCTGTTGCTGACGCTGCTGATGCTGGTGATTCACTACAACGATCTGGTGTTTTTGCGTCAGCGAACCGAACGCGCACGTGCCAATATCGGCGTCAGCCGGCGCAAGCGGTTTGATCTGGTGCCCAATCTGGTTGCCGCACTCCAGGGTTATCTTGATCACGAACAGGCTCTGCAAACCCGGCTCACTCAATGGCGCACGCTGGCGCGGCAGGCAGACACCCATGCGCCGGATCCGAACATGCAACAGGCCGAGCAGGCCGCACTCAGCGGTATTCGGCTGGTCAGCGAGGCTTATCCCGACCTGAAGGCCGATCAACAGGTTCAACGGCTGATGCGCCAACTCAGCCAGCTGGAAACCGAAGTGGCGCTGATGCAGGCAGGATTTCTCGATGCCGTGACCGGCTACAACACCCGACTGGCGAGCTTTCCGGATCTGCTGCTGGCAAAGCTGTTCGGCTTTAAGCCCGTAAACGATCCACGCCTCGCCGGTGACGAGGCGCTGACGAAATGATCATTTAAACCTATTCGCACGCTTTTTTATGCAATATGGAAATAAGCAAGCATCCAAACGGTATTGGACAGTCTCAACCCGGGTTCATTATCGTGAGATCCCCTGAAAACCCCTAAACTTCGAGACTTACATGCTTACCGGGACCTTTGCCATACTGCTGGTTGCCGTTTTACTGATCGCCGTATTGATTGCCTTCGTACTCGAAACCTGGAGCCCCGATGTCGTCGCCGGGATTGCCGTGGCTATTTTGCTGGTCTTCCAGATTCTGTTGCCGGCCGAAGTGCTCAGTGTGCTGTCCAATCCCGCCCCCATCACCATTGCCTGCATGTTCATTCTCTCGGCAGCGCTGGAACGTACCGGCTGTGTCGACAAACTCAGCACCTGGCTGGGCAACCTGGTGGGTGACAGCCCGCTCAAAGTGCTGGCGGGCCTGATGGCCACCGCCATGCTGGTGTCGGCCTTTATCAACAATACCCCCGTGGTTGCCGTGATGACCCCGGTCGCCATTGCCCTGGCCGCACGCGCCGGCACCGTGCCGTCCAAATTGCTGATACCCCTGTCCTACGCGACCATTCTGGGGGGTACCCTCACATTGATCGGCACCTCCACCAACATCCTTGTCGATGGCGTGGCGCGCAAGGCGGGGCTTGAGCCTATCGGCATGTTCGCCATTACCCTGCCGGGGCTGGTGATGGCCGGAGTAGGCTTTGTGTTCATGATGACCCTGGGCCGGCACCTGCTGCCCGCCCGGGAACCCCTGTCGCGCACCTTGCGCGCCAACGTGGGCCGCACCTTTATGAGTGAATTGCTGGTGCCTCCGGGTTCGCCGGTGATCGGCAAAAGCATTCGCGATGCCAACCTCAATGGTGGCTCGGGCCTGCAGGTACTCAAACTCTTTCGAGGCGATGAAGCCATTACCGAGCCCGGCCACGATTTCGTTTTGCAAGGGGGCGATCAACTGGTGCTGCATACCACCCGCCAGGATGTCATCGAACTGCGCGAAAGCGGTGCGCTGGAATTCAATCGCGGCGAAGCCTTCGAGAACATCAGCACCCGCAATGTGGTGCTGGCCGAAGCCATTGTGGGGCGAAACTCGCGCTATTCGCACCGCCCCATGGCCGATCTTGACCTTACCGCCCGCTACGGCATTTATGTGCTGGCAGTGCATCGCCAGGATGAAAATATCCAGGGCAACCTGGATCAGTTCGAACTGCAATTTGGCGATGTACTGCTGCTCGAAGGCACGCCGGCGCAAATCAAGCGCTTCGCCGACAATGGCGAGCTGATCAGTCTCAATACAGTGCAGGAGCGGGCCTACCGCCGGGACAAAGCCCCCATTGCCATCATTGCCACCCTGTCGGTGATGGTGTTGGCGGCCTTCAAGGTCATGCCCATCGAAGGCCTGGCCATGATCGCCACGGCGGCGGTTCTGGCCACCCGTTGCCTGGATGTGGAAGAAGCCTACAAGGCGGTCGACTGGAAAATCCTCGGGCTGATTTTTGGCATGCTGGCAGTGAGTATCGCCATGGACAAGGTGGGGCTGGTTCAACTGATCGTTGACGGTGTGCTGCACGCCGTACCCGATGCCAGCCCGCTGGTGATGCTGGCCTTTATTTACTTTATGACCTCGCTTTTGACCGAGGTGCTCTCAAACAACGCCGTGGCGGTACTGGTGGCACCGATAGGCATTGGCCTGGCAAAAACCCTGGGAGTCGATCCCATGCCCTTTGTGGTCGCCGTTATGTTCGCTGCCAGCGCCAGTTTTGCCACCCCTATCGGCTATCAGACCAATACTTTTGTCTATAACGCCGGTGGCTACCGTTTCACCGACTTCATGAAGGTCGGCGCGCCACTGAATCTATTGATGTGGGCCGTGGGCATGGTGGTCATTCCCCTGTGCTTTCCGTTTTAGCAGGGATCGCCATGGCATTGCCTGCGCTCATGCTGGTCTGCCACAATAACCCGCTGATGCATCCCCCTGCGTGGTCTGGCCGTTCGCGGCCAGGCCTGCCCCGACCCCCTGGAATCCTGACCTCCTATGGAACACGAGTTGCTCTACCGCTACAGCAGCATTGGCATCGCCATTGCGCTGTTTATTGCAATTATCATTTTCAACGAGCTGGGTTTTCGCACCGGCCGTTTCATCCAGTCTCGCTCCGACAGCGAAGTCAAGGCACTGACGGGATCAATACAGGGAAGCATTCTGGGTCTACTGGCATTATTGCTGGGTTTTAGCTTCAGTATGTCGATGCAACGCTACGACAACCGCAGCCTTGCCCTGATCGATGAGGCCAACGCCATTGGCACGGCCCTGCTGCGGGTTGAACTCCTTCCGATCGAGTACCAGGCTGAAACCCGTGCCTTGTTTGAAGACTATGTACAGGCACGGGTCACCATCGGCAAACTTGATCTCACGCGACTGGAAGAGCGCCATCGTTATAATCAGCAAATCAGTGATCTGCAAAACCGTCTGTGGTCGCTGGCCATCGCCGCAACCAACGCCGATCCTCGCCCGGTCACCACCGGTGCTTTTGTCAAATCCCTGAACGATGTGATCGACAGCCAAGGCAAACGTAACGCCTTACTGCAGATGCATGTGCCAGAAGTGGTATTGATGCTGCTTTTTCTCGTCTTTGTCTCTTCAGGCGGCATCATGGGGTATTCCGCCGGGCTTAGTGGCAGGCGCATCACCGCCCCCATCGTCCTGGTATCGCTGCTGATCACCCTGATTGTGTTCATCATCATCGACCTGGATCGGCCCAAACGGGGACTGATACAGGTCGATCAGAGTGTGATGAGCGAGCTGCTGGAGAACCTGCAAAACCAACGGGGCACGACTAGCCAACCGTAAAGGCCTCGAACACCTGATCTGCCACCGTCTCCACCACCACCCGCTCCACCCGGGCCTTTGGCGGCCCCTGGTGCAGCCAGCCAATGAAGGCTTCGATGGCTGCAGGCGTACCGCTTGCCATCACCTCCACCGAGCCATCGGGGAGGTTATTGGCATAGCCGGTCACCCCTGCAGATTGCGCCCAGCGCCGGGTACTGTCCCGAAACCAGACGCCTTGCACCAAGCCATACACCCGGGCCTTGATTGTGCGTTGCTGGGGGTTCATTGCGCCTCTCCTGTGTCACGGCGTGACGGTGCATTCAACAAGGCTTCCAGGCTGAAATCATACTCCGCCAACAAAGGGTTATGGGTTTTGGTGAAACGTTTGAAGGCTATCTGGTTCCAGGGCCGCCGGGCAAACCTGTCTAAGTAGGCATGCACATTTGCGGGGGTGACTGCCTGCATCTTTGAACGAAGGGTGGCATTTTCCCCGGCAATCGGCTTGCCATGGTAATGATCGTACAGCATCACCAGTACCCAGCCACCGTCCATGAAGTGGCCACCAACAGTCGCCCCCAAACGGCTCTGGGCAACGGCCTGGATACCTTCATCCGTCCAGTCGATCCCTCCGGCAATAAACTGAATATCCGGGCTTCTGCCCGCATTGCGCAGGCCCTGCAACGCCCCAAAAGCCATTTCGTCGCTGGCCGCCCAAATAACCGAAATGTCCGGATAGCGGGCCAGCAAAAAAGGCATCTGACGCAACACCTGATCCCGGCTCCAGTTCGCAAACACCAGCTGGCGCAGCTTGACCTGCGGGTACCGCTCGAGCGCCAGACTCAGACCCTGGGAGCGGTCAAGCGAGGCCGATGAGTCGCGGCTGCCGGTAAAGCCCACCAATTCAATTTCTTCCTGCGGGTACATTTGCAACCGGGCCTGAATCAGCTTTTCCGCCAGATCATAGCCTGCCTGAATATCGTTGGGCACCATATGCCCGATCCAGTGCTTGAAACGCTCCCCCGGATAACGAATAGCCGCCCGGTCTTCCAGCGGGATATCGGTATTGAAGACAAAGGAGTGCACACCCGCCTGCTCGGCTCCAGAGAGCAGCTTTTCTCCCTGTCCGACTTGATAGATATAGACAAGATAATGGGGTTTTTGTGTCCGGCGCAGGGCGGCCAATCCCGCCTCGGTGGCACCAAAACGATTGCCTTT
The DNA here is from genome assembly GCA_041591635.1 of Oleiphilaceae bacterium. Taxonomy (GTDB): domain Bacteria; phylum Pseudomonadota; class Gammaproteobacteria; order Pseudomonadales; family Oleiphilaceae; genus JACKOD01. The sequence goes on from JBFHRO010000086.1 coordinate 9,912, forward strand.
GCCGTAGTCGATCGTCAGTTCAATATTCAGATCGGTTGCAACCGCCTGCATAAACAGGCTGACGGCATCCCAAAACGGATTGCCCGGATTATCGGGATTGATAAAAGTGACGCGCACAGGCTCAGCGGCCCCGACACGCAACGCCAACATGAGAACACCCACGACAAGCAGCGCGGTACTTTTGTGAACAGTCACAGCCCGATCCCTCCCGCTCTGCCAAAACAGCACGCCTATCACACAAATAAGCAAGACAAGGTGCAAACCTTACCGGTCAGCCGCAAACGCATGACATAGTGGAAAAAGTGTAGCCCTCACGGGTCAATAGTAAAGGCCTCGGGCCGGCCATAAAAAAAGAGGAGCCAAGCTCCTCTTTTTTTGATAGTACCAGCCCACACCCTGGGCAACCCCTCGCGGTACGCGCGGGACGGCCCTCTCAGTGGTGATGCTATTACTGGGTACTGCCGGTAGAACCCGTTGCACCAGTGCCTGCGGCGGTTTGAGCTGCAGTCAGTGCTGCCTGGGCAGACTGAGCAGCGCTCGCCAGTGAAACCGCGGTGGGTGCAATGGCTGAAATGTTCGCGGTGCCGGCCAACACGGCCTGGACGATCTGGGTCACCAGCGTCGAAGCAACGGTCGCAATAGTGGTGGTGCTGATCTTGGTGGTGGTCAGACCCGCTGCATTCAGAGTCACGCTGGCAGTTTTCGCTGCCACAGTTTCCCCTTCTTTCAAGCCAGAGGCGATAGCAGCCACCTTGGCGGCATCATCCACGGTTGTGGCGCTGTTGATGGCGGTGGCCACCTGCTGAGCCAGGGTTGACACGCTGTTGGCCGCAGCAGCGCCCACAATGTTGGTCAACAGGGCGGTATCTTTCACTGTGTCATCCAGTGTCTTGGTGCTGTTGCCGGCCTGGGTCGCCAGACTGGCGATCGGATCAGTCACAGTGCTGGACGCGGTGGTTACCACTTTAGACACGGCAACGATCTTGGCAGCGACTTTAGACAAAGTGGTGTCGCCCACAGGGTCCTTTTTCAGATCGGCTACAGGAATACCCAAAATAGCTGCCGCTTTGGTTTCACCCACAGCTGCGACCATGGTGGTGATCGGCGTCACGTTAACCAGATCCAGCTGACCCGCGGTGGTGGTCGGGGCTGGCGCCTTGAGGGGCGGCAGGCTTACGCCGGTGTGGGCGTCAACACAGCCAGTGGCTAAAATTTCAGCGCTGGGCTTGCCAAGAAACAGGTACTGACCCAGGGCACTGGTGGCCTGTGCAGTCAGGGTGCCAGAAGTTACTGTACAGCCGCTGGCATAACCGTCGGCCACGGTGATTGCGGTTCCGCTTGTTGCTGACTTTGTCAGTTCGGTACTCAGAGCTTCGTTTGCCGCAGTCGCGTTGGCACTTGCCTGCGATACGGACAATACCTGATCACGATCTGCACATCCGATCGTCCCTAACGAAACTGCGGTAACAATTGCTGCAGCCAATGCGCCTTTTTTGAAATTCATTATGTATCTTCCTCTGCTCACGTAATTTTGATCGTTCTACCAAAAGACTTTTAGTAGCAAACGCTCTGAAGTCTAGCAAAGAGACCTGAAGATGTCAGTGTTTCTGCGAATGTGCCACAAAATTTTAATTTACCTGCGCAACTGCCTTGTTTTGCAGGTAAAAACCTGTCTTATCCGTCATATTAATCTGCACCACCTGGGTGCGGCGCGAGATTTCCGCGCCCCCTTATCGTAACTCATGGTGTTTTTTGCACAAGGTTCAGGGCGACCCGCGCCTCCTGATTGCCCGGCACCAGGCGCAATACCTGGCGGTACGCCCGCTGACTGTCTTTCTCATGACCCAGCCAGGCGTGCGCCCGCGCCAGGTAAATCCAGGCGTCCGGGTCGCTGGGGTAGCGGCTGACCAGCTTCTGCGCCCGCTGGCGCAAGGCCCCCCAGTCCCGCAGTGCTTCCTCACACACCAGCATGCGGCTTTGGGCAATATAGTTGTCGCTTTGGGCAAGCACCTGCTGACCGTAGCGCATGGCTTCACTCCAGCGCTTTTGCGCCATCAGATTGAGCATGATGCCCAGACGCGCCTCCAGTGACAGCGCATTCAGGCGCAAGGCATCAAGATAATGGCTGGCCGAGGCCGTGTATTGCTGCCGGGAATAAAGCAACCAGCCCGTGCGCAACAGGGCCAGTTCGCGCGTATCGGCCTCTTTGAGCATGGGTTCGAGCAACCGCAGCGCGCCACCGGCATCACCGGCATATTCCTTTTCGTAAGACAGCTGCCACAGGTCAAGGGTTGCTGCCGGCAGCGCCGACGCGACACCGGTAACCGCTTGAGCCGCGGCCAGCATGCTCCAGCATCCAAGGAGCAGCATCCGGGGTATCCGCAAAGATGGGCGAGGCAGAGCAGGGGTTCGCTCGCGGTTTGTTATAAAGGAAAACATGGCTATACCTCCTGGGTATAAGTATTTCACATCGATGACTTTGGCGTCACGCTTAAATCCAGGGTCAACTGGTAGTACCAGTAGCTATCCCCTGTCGTGCTGTCTTGAAACTGGCTGGCGCCTACACCCAAACCGACCGACCCGGTGCCAGCCAAGGGCCAGCGCAAGCCGGTGCGTATCGCTTGATGCATCACATCACTGAGGTTGTACACCGCATGATTAAGGGTATCGACGCTGTACTGCCGCCGCCCCCCCTGCAGGGTAACGAACACGCTGGCGGGGTAGGCTCCCAGCGGCGGTGTAAAGCCGTGCGTCCAGTTCAGATCAACACCCCACAACCGGGTATCACGCAGCGATTCGGTCGTACGTATGCCTTTGAGGCTGATAGCGTCGCGCC
>JBFHRO010000087.1:0-12694 GCA_041591635.1 Oleiphilaceae bacterium
CCCCTGCCGTGTCCCGCCTAGGTGTTGGTGGCAGGGGGGCGGCGTGCGAGGCGCCCAAAGTTTTTGGCAAACCGGGTGATCGGAAAGCCCAGCACCTGGTTGAGTTGCTTGCAGCGAGTCATCAGCTCTCGTTCACTCAAGGGCACTGTCGATTTGCCGGCAAAGAGTACCGCATTACCACAGGGAGTTTGGCACAGACGTGTTTCTGCGAACGCTTCTATAAAAACGGCCATGGCTTGATCGGTGCATTCGCTGCGCTCGCTGTAATTCAGGGCCAACCAGCCCGACTCACTTAACAGACTGTGGCAATTACGGATAAAGGCTGCCTGTTGCTGTTGTTTGTCGATCTTTCCTGCAAAATACATGTCGCTCAGCAACAAGTCGGTGGTGTTCGCCTTTGGGTGTTGCAGGTAATCACCCGCATCCATGATTGTTACGTCAAGGCGCGAATCCTGCGGTAAATGAAAAAAACGCCGCGCTACCGCCAGCACCTGGGCCCGCAGTTCCACTACCTGAATCTGGGCTGCCGGGAGCAGATGAAACAGGCAACTGGCCAGGGAACCGCCGCCCAGGCCAAAAAGGGTGATATGCCTTGGCTGCAAAAACAGCAAAGGCAGGAGCATGGCACAGGCGTACTCGTGCAGCAGGCGTGACGGAATGCGTTTGTGAACGCAGCTTTGCTCATTGCTCTCATCGAACGATAAATAGCGTTTGTTGCCGTCGTCAAAAACACGAATAGGGCCGTATTCATCGTCGGTGCGAAAAATCTCCTTGCCCCAGTGCAAGGGCGCACTCATGGTCGTTGGCATCTGGAGGCAGGCTCTCTTGGGTGGCGAGTGAACTGATCGCAAGTGTAGGTGAAAATGCGCTGTCAGGAGCGGGGAATCCGCTTGCACTTGTACAGCTGTCCAGACTAAGCTGGTCGTATGCGAAGTCGTTGCAGTGCGCTGCGCGGCAGGGGCTTCGCCGGGTATCCTCTCTCACTTTTGCCGTGTTGTTGCAGACTTTTATGAAAAAATCACTTGCCCTTGTATTCACCCTTGTCGCAGGCATGGGCCTGATGTCGCCGGTTGGCGCTGCCCCCAAAACAGCACAGGCCGGTCAGACGGCTAAAAATGTCGCCGCAGGAATCGAATTGGGCTCGGTCAGTGCGCTGGTTTACGATGCGGGTGCCGGTGAAGTGCTGTACGAAAAAAACCACCGCTTTACCGTACCTATTGCCTCCATCACCAAATTGATGACCGCCATGGTGGTGCTCGATGCCAACCTGCCCATGGATGAATGGCTGACCATTACCCGGGAAGATCGGGATACCTTGAAAAACACCTATTCCCGGGTGCGGTTCGGCTCGGAACTGACGCGTGAAGATCTATTGCTGATTGCGCTGATGTCATCCGAAAACCGGGCTGCATCGGCGCTGGGCAGGCACTATCCCGGTGGACGCACGGCCTTTATCAAGGCGATGAATGCCAAGGCCGCCGCCTTGGGAATGAAAAACACCCGTTTTGTGGACTCCACGGGGTTGTCAGATGCCAATGTGTCTACGGCAGAAGATCTGGTAAAAATGGTGAGTGCGGCCATGAATTACGACAAGATTCGTGAGTTCACCACCACCGCCGATCATTTGGCAAAGTTTCGCAGCCCCCGGTATAACCTCAGTTACGTCAACACCAATTTGCTGGTGCGTCGTGGCGAGTGGGACATTGGCCTGAGCAAGACCGGCTTTATCAATGAGGCCGGCCATTGCCTGGTGATGCAGGCCGAGATCGACGGCAAGCCGATTGTCATGGTGTTTCTCGACTCCTTTGGCAAGCGTACCTCGGTCGGTGATGCGGCCCGGGTCAAAAAATGGATCAATACCGGCAAGTCGGGGCCCATCGCACGTTCCGCACGCGACTACGCGCGTTCCAAAGCCCAAACCAGAAAAGCCAGCGAAGGTTGAGATCGCACGCGTGAACCCATCCCCGATCTGGGGATGGGGCCTGTGGCCGTGATTGGTTGACCTGTGTTTTGGGATCTGCTTCACACTCCTGTCCTTGTGATATTTCTTGTGCTATCGATGCATGCCGTCGCGCATTAGAATCCCGTCCCTGTGCGCTCTGGCAGTTCCTCGAAGCGCGCAAGGAAAACATCATACCTAACAGGAGTTGTAATAAATGAAGAACGTTTCTGTGAAATCACTGGTTCTGGGAACCGCTGTGGCCTCGTTTGCATTGCTTTCAGGCTGTGCTTCCAATCTGTTTCCCGGCGGCCCATCAGTGCATGGCGTACTGGTAACCAATGTGACCTCGCCTGCACAAAACCTGACAGTCGCTACCGATGGTGCGGTTGTTGCCAGCAAGACAGGTTCCGCTTCTTCAACGGCTATCCTTGGCTTGATCGCCACCGGCGACTCCAGCGTACAGGCTGCCATGAAAGCCGGTAACATCACCAAGGTTCATAACGTCGACCATACGGTGAACAGCTTTATTTACGGCGCCTTTATTCGTCACACCATCAACGTCCACGGCGAATAACGTCGATTGGGGCTGCGTCGCAGCCCCTTGTCGCAAAATTTCAGTCGTCTTTTCACTTCAGTTGTTTCTTCTATTATTTTTACTTCGGTTGTTTCTTCTATAGTTAGTGTTTCCATTCTGCCGTTTCTGGCCGTTGTGCATGGCAGCCGCCCCAGGTGCCAGCGTTAACATTACAAGTGGCAGGTAAATGCCGATTAATTGCGACATAAATTGTCGTTCCGGTCTGCTACTGTTCCCGCCATGGCTTGGGTTTCTTAACAAAAGGATGTTTTATGCTGCACCTACATACTTCCAATCGCTTTGAGCAGTTGGCCGAAGGCGTGAGCGAGCTGGTCATGCGACCGGCCAGCCACGGGGCTGCGCCTTTGTTTCAGGCCGATCAGATCGTGGTACAGAATCCGGGGATGCAACACTGGCTGTCGATGGCCCTGGCACGCCGCTATGGCATCGCCATGAATCTGGAGTTCCCGCTGTTGGCCCGGGCTTTGTGGGCGTTGGTTCGCCAGCTGGTGAGCGACGTGCCCGAGCACGACCGCTATTGCCGTGAGGTACTGCTGTGGCGGATTTATGCGCTGCTGCCTCAGGTGGCGACTGACAGCGACTTCGCGGCCCCTACCGGTTACTGGTGCCCCGATGGCAAGGTTGATGCGCTCAAGCGTTTTGCCCTTGCGCGGGAATTGGCGGATCTGTTCGAGCAGTATCTGATGTATCGCCCCGAGGACTTCATTCAGGCCTGGGAGCGCGGCGAAGACACGCATTGGCAAGCCCGGCTGTGGCGTCTGCTGGTTGCACAACGGCACGAGCAGCACAGCCTGCACTTTATGAGCAAGGCCCTGGAGCGGCTGGGAGGTCGCCCGCTTGAACGCGGCGGTCACGGGTTGCCCGCGCGCCTGCTGGTGGTAGGGGTGAACACCATGCCGCCGGTATGGATAAGGTTTTTACAGGCATTGGCCAGACACATTGAGGTGCACCTGTTTTTGCTGGTGCCCTCGGAGCATTACTGGCTGGATCAGGCCAGCCCCCGGCAGCGCGCGCGTGAACGCAAGGCCTGGCTAGGCAAGGACCCTGAGCTTGCCCGGTATCCGGAGGACGATCATCCCCTGATAGGCGCACTGGGGCGCCAGGGGCAGGAATTCCTGCAACTTCTTTACGCCCAGGGCGCTAACCTGCAGGAGCACGACGCCTGTGTCGCACCGGCCATAACCACGTTGCTCAGTGTGCTGCAGCGGGATTTGTACGAGCTGTTTGATCGTCGCCGCCAGCCTGTGTATTTTCCGCACGATGGTTCGCTGCTGGTCATGAACTGCCATAGCCCGCTGCGGGAAATACAGAGCTTGCATGACTGGCTGTTACACAGGTTCAATCAGGCCGATGTGGCCCTGACGCCGGCCGATGTGCTGGTGTTGTGCCCCCGGATTGAACAGTATGCCCCTTATATTCAAAGTGTGTTTGGCAGTTGGGCCGCACCCCTTGATGGCGATACCGACAATCCGAGACTGCCCGCCAGCCTGGCCGATCGGGCCGCCCGTGACAGCCATCCTCTGGTGCAGTCGTTTCTGGATTTGCTCGGCTTGCCCGACAGCCGGCTGCGGGTGAGTGATGTGCTGGGCCAGATGCGGGTGCCGGCGGTGCTGAATGCCTTGGGGCTGACGCTGGCCGACATCGAGCGGATTGAGGCTTGGTTGCAAACCGCCGGTATCCACTGGGGGCTCGATAGTCACCACAAAGCTTGCTTTGACTTGCCACAGCGAGACGCCTTTACCTGGGCCCAGGGCCTGCACCGTCTGCTCGCGGGGTTCGCCATGAGCGACGAAGATATCCTGCTGGGCGATCAGGTGCTGGTGGGGCCGGTCGAAGGGGCCGATGCCCGGGTGCTTGGCCAACTGGTGCACTTCATCTATCAGCTGCAGGCAACGCGCAACAGCTTGCCGCAATTGCGCACCGCTGCACAGTGGGTCGCCTATCTGCACGGGGTGCTCGAAGACTTCTATGACCCTGGCAATGATGAAGACACCGAATACACACTGCAACTCGTGCGTGAAGGGATTGGCAGTCTGCTGGAGCACACGGCGCAGGCCGATCTGGATGAGCCCTTGCCGCGGATTCTGGTGCAGGATTACCTGCAAGGCTGTTTCAGCGCGCCCATCAGCACCCAGAACTTTATGACCGGCAAAATCACCTTCTGTTCCACCCTGCCCATGCGCAGCATTCCGTTTCGTATCATTGCCGTGCTGGGGCTCAATGATGGCGAGTTCCCGCGGTTGCGCCAGCCTCTGGGCTTTGATCTGATGGCGGAGCGCGGGCGCAAGCAGGGCGACAGGTCGCGCCGCGACGATGACCGTTACCTGTTTCTCGAAACCCTGCTGTCGGCCCGCGATGCGCTGTACCTGAGTTACTGCGGTCGGGCCGTGAAGGACAATGCCGAACGCCAGCCCTCGCTGGTGCTGGCGGAGCTGCTTGCCTACCTGAGTGAAGGTTTTGGCCATGACGCCGATGAGCCCGAGGCCGAACGCGAAACCGCGCGCCAACAATGGCTGGCGCAGCTGGTGCTTGAGCAGCCGCTGCAACCTTTTAGTGAACGGCGCTACCAGGGGGCGCAACCCAGCTTTGATGAGGGCTGGTTAAAACTGTTGCAACGCCCGCCCGCGGCCCACCGGCTGCCCGAGGTGTCGTTGCCCGAGGCCGATGAGATCGAGCTGGAGCTTGAAACCCTGGTGGCGTTTTTCGACAACCCCGCCCAGGCTTTTTGCGAAAAGCAGCTGGGCGTGTATTTCACCACGCCAGACGAAGATCAGCAGGACACCGAACCTTTCAGTATCGACGCGCTCACGAACTACGGATTGAAACAGGATCTGGTCACCACCTTGCTCGATGACCGCCCGGTGCAGCAATGCACCGACTGGCACCTGAAGCGGGGGCTCTTGCCCGACCTGCCCGTTACCAGAGGGCGGCTGGATGGCTTGGCCGCCACCGCTGACAGCTTTACCCAGGCACTGCGCAATGAAGGCGTTGGCGCGTACCGGCCGCAGGAACTGGAGTGGCATTGCCCGCCGTTTCGACTGCGTGGACGGGTGCTGGAGAAGGAAGGCGATCTGCTCGGGTACCGGCCCGGGAAGCGACGCCCTCGGGATCTGGTGCGGGGCTGGTTGAGCATGCTGCTCGCACAGGCCTGTGGCATCAAGGTGCAGCAGATGAGTCTCGTGAGTCTAGAAAAAGACAATAAGGATGAAGTCTGTGCCGTTGCCTGCTTCGCCCCGCCAGAGAACCCGGCGGCGCTCTTGCAGTACTGGCTTGATGTCTGGCAACAAGGCCAGCGAAAGCCCTTGCTGGTCAATGCCAACTTTTTGTTGCCAAAAACCCCGAAGGTCGCCGACTACTGGGAAACCCCCCGGCATAGCGGCCACGATACCCGTTGCCCGTACCATTGCTGGCTCTGGCCTGCAGTGCCCGCCGAGTCGGCGTATCAAGCGGCATGCGAGGCGCTTTACACCCCCCTTCTTGACCACTTTGGCGAGGCAAACGCATGAGTAAGACCATGGATCCGACCCAGCTGATACCCTCGCTCGACCCTGCCTCCGACGCCCTGGTCATGCAGGGGCGTCATCTGATCGAGGCCAGCGCAGGCACGGGAAAAACCTACAATATCACCCGACTGTACCTGCGTTTGCTGCTCGAAGAAGGATTGAGTGTGCAACAGATTCTGGTGGTCACCTTCACCAAGGCCGCCACCGAGGAGTTGCGCGGGCGCATCGGCCGGGAATTGCGCGCGGTTCTTGGCCGGTGGGAGTCGTTGCCGACCCAGGGTGATGCATTTGAACAACGCCTGTATCGCCAGTGCGCGGCCAGCGAGGGAGGCGCCGCCAGAGGACATGCCCGGCTGGAGCAAGCCCTGCTGGAGCTGGATGAAGCGGCCATTTATACCATTCATGGCTTTTGTCAGCGGGCCTTGCGCCAGCAGGCCTTTGCCAGCGGTTTACCCTTTCAGGTCAGCATGGAGGCCGACATCAGCAAGCTGCTGCAGGAGGCAGTTGAAGACTACTACCGCCGCCTTGCCGCCGACGAAGCCTTGTTTGTGCGTTTTACCGCCTTTAACAACGAGGCATGGAAAACACCGCAACACTATAGTGCTGTCTTTCATCCATTGCTGGTCAGCGATGTGCCTTTGCAGGTAAATACCCGTGACGACTGGTTCGCCGATGCGAAGATGAAGCGTGTGTCTGCCGAACAATCGCTGCGTACCCATGAAGCCCGGTTGCGCAGCGCGCTGGTGAGCAATCGCAAGAAACCCGCCGAGATTGATCAGCGTGAGGCCGAGTTGCAGACCTTGCTGGCCTGGGTCGCGGCTTCGGTGGGCGAGCCCATGCCCCAGCCGGCGCGCGATTTCATCCATGGGAATCGTTACCGTGGTAACGATGAGGTCAAGGCCATACTTGAGCCGGTCAAAGCCTATAAAGACGCGGCAGAGGCGTGCCATAAGCAGCATCCTGACCCAGAGGCTGATGAGCAAGCCTGGGCCGCCGCCTACGAAGGCATTATTTATGTTCGCCAGCACCTGGCGCAGGCCAAGCAACAGCAACAAGTGCTGGATTTCAATGACCTCATCAACAAGCTGCACGCCACCTTGTGCGGGGATCAGGGTGAAGCCCTGGCCAGCGCGCTGGCGGCCCAGTACCCGGCGCTGCTGGTGGATGAGTTTCAGGATACCGATCCCCGGCAGTACCAGATTTTTGACCGGATTCATCGCCAGGCCAAACGCCAGTGTCCGCAAACGGCGAGCTTTTTTATGATCGGTGATCCCAAGCAGGCGATTTACAGCTTTCGCGGCGGCGATGTGTTCGCCTATCTGCAGGCGCGTCAGGATGCCGATTGCCAATGGCAGCTCGACAGCAACTGGCGCTCGGTGGCTGGCGTGGTCGAAGGCTACAACCGGCTGTTTCGCCAGCAGGAGGAAAAGCCATTTGAGTACGGTATTCCCTACCATCCGGTGCAGGCCAAAAAGCATTTCGACCCGGCACAGGCATCAAAGTGGCAGCAGGATGGCCGCACGCCCTTGCAGCTGGTGTGGTTTGACTTGCAGCCGGACTATGCGGCGGGCCGCGAGGATAACCCCAAATCCTGGCACAAGGCGGAGTTTCGTACCCAGATGGCGCAATGGGTTGCCAACGAATGCGTGCGTCTGTTACAGGGAGAGGCCTGCCCGCCCGTGCAGGCGAAAGATATCGCGGTACTGGTGCGCTCAGCCACCGAAGCCCAGACGATTCGCACGGCACTGGCGGCCTGCGGTTTGCCGTCGGTGTACCTGAGTACCCGGGAGAATGTCTTCAAAAGCCCCCAGGCCATGGAGTTGTGGCGGGCGCTGGGCGGCATTCTGGAGCCGGAAAACCTTCGCCGGCGCTGGCAAGCCTGGGCCTCGGCCCTCTTTGGTCTGGGTGCCGAGGGCGTTGCCCGTCTGCGTGCCGACGAGCAAGCGCAGGCCGATCTTCAGCAGTACCTGGGTGAATTGCGGCAGCTGTGGCAAAAGCAGGGCTTCATTGCCATGGCGCTGCAACTGCTACACCGGCAGTATGTGCCACAAGCGGCACAACGCGAGCGCGAGCTCACCAACCTGCTGCAGCTGATCGAACTCTTGCAGCAGGCCAGTGTGCGCTTGCACCAACCGCTGGACTTGTTCAATTATCTGGCACAGCAAATAGCCGCCCCCGACACCAATGCCGAGCACGAATTGCGCCTCGAAAGCGACGCCGCCTTTGTGCGAATTGTCACCCACCACGGTTCCAAGGGTCTGGAATACCCGGTGGTATTCTTGCCGTTTTTTAGCTATCACACCGATCCCTTAAAGCTGGGCAACAAAATGCCCGCCTATTTTGCCTGGCACGCCCCGGACACCTTCGAGGCCCGTGTCTTTCTGGGTGAGAACGCTCACTATGAGGAGCTTGCCCGGCGCGAAGGCTATGCCGAACAAATGCGCCTGTTTTACGTTGCCATGACCCGCCCCGTGCATCGCTGTTATCTGCTGGCGAGTCTCTTTGACAAAGGCGAATACAGTCCTTTGGGCCGATTGATGCCGGGCCTCAATGGCGATGCCCTGCAGCAGTGGTGCGATGCATTGCCAGGCCATGCGAGTGTGCTGCGGGTAGATACCGAAATACTGCCCGAACCCTACCGCCAGGACAGCACTCAGAGCGCCGCTGCCCTGGCGCCGGCCCGCCTGACCCAAACCATCGACCAGAGCTGGCAGCTCAGTTCTTTCAGTGCCCTCAAGCACCGCAGTGAACACAGCGGCGGCAGTCTGGCCAAAGACCATGACCGTCAACCGGCTGCTGCTTCGGCAACGGCAACGGCAGCGGCGACCTTGCCCCGCTTTGCTCTCACCGGCGGGGCACGCCTTGGCAACCTGCTGCACGATGTGCTGGAGCATACCGACTTCCCGCAGCCCCGGTGGGGTGAGGCACGCACCCAGACGCAGTTGTCTGCCCGTATCCAGCAGTCGGGGCTGGCAATCCGGCCCCAAGCTGTTCAAGACTGGCTCGACGACTGCCTGGGCGCGCCGCTGGTGGGACATGCCCCGGCCTACGACGGTTTGACCCTGGCCCGCCTTGCCCAGGGCGACACCCTGCGCGAAACCGAGTTTTACTTTCCTATGCAGCGGGGTCTGCCCCAGGCACTGATCAAACTACTGGGTCAGCACCGCGGACAGTCTGTGAACCTGGATCTGCGCACGTCGGTACTCAATGGCATGCTGCACGGCTTTATTGACCTGATTTTTTGCTGGCAGGGGCGTTATTTTGTGGCCGATTACAAATCCAATCATCTGGGCAATCAGTTCGATGACTATGACCAACCCCAACTGCTGACGAGCGTGCAGACCAATCTCTACGACCTGCAGTATCTGCTTTACAGTCTGGCGCTGCATCGCTACCTGCAACAGCGCCTGCCCGGGTACGATCCGGCCCGGCATTTCGGCGGTGTGTATTACCTGTACTTGCGTGGCATGTCGGCCCAGCGTTCGCCCGATCAGGCACGAGGGGTTTTCTACCGCCCCATTTCTGCTGACTTGCTGGCCGCCCTGGACGCACTCTTCAAAGGCCCGCCATCCCCCTCACATACCCCCGGTGATGTGAACCTGACAGGAGCTGACCATGTTGCTTGAGCCGCTTTTCACCCCGGTCGCCGGGGTTCCCTATCGCCATTATCACGAGGCCAAAGCCAGCCTGTACGGATTGCTGGCGATCGATTTCTATCTGGCCAACGACCTGTGCGCCCTCCTGGCCAGGGCAGAGCACAGCGAACAGGCTCGAACCCTGTTATGGCACAGTGTGGTGCTGGTCAACCAGTGCCTGCGTGATGGTCACAGCTGCGCCGACTTGACGGTGCTGGGCGGCAGCCTGTGGGGCCAGATCCACACCGCAGAGCAAAGCTGTGCCGGCTATCGCTTTGCGCCGGCCGACGATTGGCGCGCCCAACTGGCCGCCTTCGGTTTGGCGCCTGAGCAGGGGCAACCCCTGGTGCTTGAGGGCACGCGCCTGTACCTGCGGCGCTACTGGCAGTTTGAACAACAGGTCGCCCAGGGGCTGGGTTGCCGGCTGTCATCCTTGCCAGTGCGGGCTTTGGGCGATCAGACGGCACTGCTCGCGCAACTGTTTCCACCCCGGGAGAATGCCGCCGCGCCCGATTACCAGCGCCTTGCAGTCGAAAAGGCGCTGGGGCGCAGGTTCAGCGTGATCACCGGCGGGCCGGGAACGGGCAAGACCACCACCGTCACCCGTCTGCTCTATGCCCTGTGCCATGCGCATCAGCAACAGACCCCCGAAGGTGCGCTGCGCATTCGCATGGCCGCCCCCACGGGCAAAGCGGCGCAACGGCTGGTGGAGTCGATTCGGGCCAGCAAGCAAGCGCTGCAGCAACAAGGCTTGAGCGCCCCCTTGCTGGCCCAGATACCCGAACAGGCCGCCACGTTGCACCGTTTGCTGGGGGTGATTCCCGGCAGCCTGCAGTTTCGGCACGACCAGAGCCACCCGCTGGCGCTGGATGTGCTGCTGGTGGATGAATTCTCCATGGTGGATCTGCCCATGATGGCGCGGCTGCTGCGGGCCTTGCCACCCGCGGCGCGGCTGATTTTGCTGGGCGATGCCGATCAGCTGCCCTCGGTGGCCGCCGGCAGTTTGCTGGCCGAGCTGGCGCGCCCCTGGGCGGGGCAAACACCGCCGTACCTTGCGCAACTGGTTCACAGCTACCGCTTTAATGATCAGGGTGGCATCGGCCGGCTGGCCCGGGCCGTTATCGAAGGCCAGGCGGATGCGGCATGGCAGCAGGTCAGTGCCGCCGACAAGGCCGATCAGGCCGTGTCTCTGGCCGATGCCAGCGGCAATTTCGACGCCTGGCTCGATGCACTGGTGCAGACCCATTATCGGCATATGTTCGAGGTGGCCACACCAGAAGCCGCCTTTGAGCGGCTGGCGCAATTTCGTATTCTTTGCTCCCACCGCACCGGCCACCGGGGGGTTGTTGCCATCAATGCCCGCATTGAACAAGCCCTGGCGCGCGAGGGCTTGACCAGTGATGGCCCCTGGTATGCCGGTCGACCGCTGATGGTGACCGAAAACCACTACGGACTGGGGCTCTTCAACGGTGACATTGGCCTGGTGTGGCGGCACGCCGGGCGCTTGATGGCGGCTTTTTGGACCACCGACGGGCCCGCGGCCACCCCGGCCCTGCGGTGGCTGCACCTGGCCCAGTTGCCGGCCACCGAAACCGTGTTTGCCATGACGATTCACAAAACCCAAGGCTCGGAATACGACCGGGTAGCCCTGGTGCTGCCCGATGACGACAGCCCGTTGCTGAGCCGCGAACTCCTGTACACAGGCATCACCCGCGCCAAATCCAGTGTGTGCATTTGGAGCACCGAAGCCATATTCAAACACACAGTGCAACGTCAGGTGCGGCGCTATGCGGGATTGGGAGAGGCTTTGGCGAAAATGCCAGACCTGTGTCGCAATTCGGAAGATTGATACTTTTGGTTACACATCGGGCGTTTTAGAATGTTGCGCCTAACCTGCACTATGGTTTCAGTTTTTGCGTCTGATACCAGAGGGAATAAGCCGGTTTTGTTCCGGCTTGGGTGTGAACCGTTTTACTAGGGATACTATGTGCCCGGCTTGGCCGGCGCAGCGAACACAAGGAGAAAGGCCATGCAACATTCCTGGATTCAGAAGTACTGCTTTCCGCTGTTTGCCCTGGTGATCGCCGCCGTCACCTGGCACGCGGTGGCGACCCGCGCGGCCCCCCCTGCGACTCCGGCCGCCAAAAGTGTCAGCCAGACGAGCGTGGTGGCAACACCGGCGCCCGCCAAACCCTGAACATTATTTATCGAACGCATCTGCCTTGGTGCCCAGCAGGATTTCTGACGGAAATCCCAGCTGGGTGACCCGTTCTTCCCGAATCGCCTCGAATCCTGACTGCTTGAGGTAAGGACGCAGCGATACGCCACGGCAGCCGCCCATCCAGTGCGGATTCAGTTGATACACTCGCTGCCAAAACCCCTGATACCAACGCTGTGCCTGCGTCATGTTTATCAGCAGCAACCGCCCGCCCGGCTTGAGCACGCGGCGAAATTCCGCCAGCAGGGGCAAAAAGTCGGCCTCGGGCATCAAATCGAACATGTAGTTGTTCACCAGCAAATCGAAACTGGCATCAGCATAAGGCAGCGCGAAGGCGCTGCCTTGGGTCAGCTCGGTGTCTCTGAGCTCAAGAGGTGCGATTTTTTTCCGCGCCTTGTTGAGCATGGCCGGGGTAAGATCCAGCCCACGGTTGACGCCCTGAGGGTTGCGCTGCACCAGCTCGCGAAACATCAAGCCTGTACCCACGGCGACTTCAAGAATGGCCGAACCATCCACCACCTCCGCCATGGCCAATGCACGGGTGCGCGCCTTGCTCTCGGTAAGTGCCGCCCAAAGGTCGTACACCCCGGCCTTGCCGGTATAGCTTTCAATGACTTCATTCTGGGTAAGTCGGGCTTCTAACATAAGATACTCCTGAGTTGTATTTAAATATCGCAATATAACGATATATTGAGGTAAAAAATTTTCAGCAGCACTGCTTCAGTACTTGCACCAGCGCTTCGAGCCGGGCAATCACCGCCGCACGATCGGGGGCGTAATACACCTCCTTGCCTTCCTTGC
>JBFHRO010000088.1:0-12575 GCA_041591635.1 Oleiphilaceae bacterium
AAGCAGGCCCCCACGCCCTTTGAACGCGATGTGTTTGTCGGCTGGCGGGTCACCTTCAATGATGCGGCATCCACCGAGGCGTTGCTCGGAGCCATTGTGGATCCGCACAGCAAGGAAGCCCTTTATTCCGTCGAAGCGAGTCGCCGCTTTGCCCAAAGCTGGAAGGTGACACTGGAAACCCGGGTGTTTACCGGCGGCAAGCCCGTGGGCTCGACCCTGCCAGAGCGATTGGCTGCATTGGCGAATCCGGATCCCGACAATAAAAACTGGTTCATTACCGATGAAGATTTCGTGCAGTTGGAGCTGGCCTATTACTTCTAGGCGGGTACCTGCGGTTGGTTCGGTTCCTTCCCTTCCCCCCCAAAAAAAAGGCCAACCCGCTCGGGTTGGCCGCCAAAATGGCTTAGAGGCAAATGGCTGTTAATCAGGGATGACACTCAACCTGGGGCTTAGGCCCAGGCAGCGTCGAGCACATCACGGGCATTTTCGTAATTGACTTCGCGCGGATTGAACATGATGGAGCCGTCGTCGAGCGTCATTTCTGCAATTTTTGACAGCTGGCTGCGATCGACCTTGCCGGTCTCTTTCAATGTACGCGGCAGCTTGCAGCGCTTGTACAAGTCGTCCCGCATGGCGCGTATAACGCTGATGGCTTTCTGTGCCCGCTCTGCCGCCGGGGTAGTGGCGTAGACGCCGGGGCCAGCCAGCGCCAGCAGCAACTCACCCAAAGGTTCGCGGATATGCGCCATGTTGTATTCGAGCACATAAGGCAGGAACAGGTTCATGCACAGACCGTGTGGCAGATGGCACTGAGCGCCGGTGCTGTGGCCCAGCGAGTGAACCAGCCCGACCATGGAGTTGGAAAACGCAATCCCGGCCATGGTGGATGCCTGTGCCAGTTCAAGGCGCGCATTGGCGTCTTTGGGGTTATCCAGCACTTTGGTGAGGTTTTCGCTGATTTTTTTGACTGCAGCGAACGCGTAGGCATCGCTGAGCGGATTTTTTGCCATGCAGGTAAAGGCTTCGACCGCATGAGTCATGGCATCCATGGCTGTCATGGCGGTGATGTGTGGCGGCAAGGTCAGCGTCATGCGGGGGTCGATGATAGCGGCTGTCGGCAGCAGAAATGGCGAGGCAAAGGGGATTTTGACTTCTTTTTCAAGATCCGCGATTACCGCAACCGAGGTGACTTCCGAACCCGTGCCCGCCGTAGTCGGAACCACAAAGAAAGGCTTGAGTGCCCGCTTCAGGGTGCCGGAGCCAGAATACTTGGCAACGTCATCTCCCCCTTCGGACACCAGAATGTTGACGCCTTTGCTCGTGTCTATGACAGATCCGCCGCCAATGGCAATGATCGAATCGCATTTGAGTTCACGGTAGAGCTTTGCAATGCGGGTAACAACCTGCTTTGAAGAGTCTGCGGGAACATCGTCGAAAATATCCGCAACCGCCATATCGCTTTCGGCACAGGCGGTAAGCACATGATCCACCAGTCCTGCACCGCGAACGCCCTTGTCGGTGATGATCAGCGGCCGCGTGGAGCCCAGTGAATTGAGCTCAAAAGGAATGTGTTCCAGGGCCGAGTGGCCGGCAATGACTTTGACCGGGCAGAAAAATTCGTAGAAATCCTTGCTCATTTTAATTCACCGCTATCAGATTGGTTGCCATTTGGAAATAGATACGTGCCCCTTGCGTGAGCTTGTCGGGCAGCGACAGTTCTTTGGGATACTCTTTAACGGCCCGTTCTGCCAGCAGCTTGGGCAAGATAAAGGTTTCAAGGCGATTCAGCAGGCGGGTAACACGTAAGGCACAACCCAGATCGCCATCGACTACCATCCGGTTATGGGCAAAAGCCACTGAGGTGCTTTCCTGAAATGAAAGCACCAAAAAGGCGTGATTGATGTGCTTGAACACAATGCTCAAATCGGCCTGCAGATTGTCACCGGAGCCCACGAATTCCAGCTCGGTAGCGCCTTTTTTGCGCAAACAAAGGGATGGGCCTGCCGGCAGTACGCGCATTTCAAACGAGAAACCCGGGGGCAGGGGAGCAATTTCCTTGCGGATCTGATCATCGACCTGGCTAATGGCCTCCAGCGCCCTGCCAACCACTTGCATCATGGTTTGCACGTAAAGACGCTTGGCCGTAGATATTCCTGGTTGTAACTTCATATGCTTTATCCTTTATTGGATACCAGGGTTGGGGGGAGGGCCGGTATGCTGACTGGCCGGAATGCGAATAAATTTAGAGTAGTTGCTCTAATGTGTCAAGAGTAATTACTCTAATTTCGGGTTCAAGTGTAGAAGATGAATGGCTGGATTGCAGTCCATCCCGTTACATGAAATAGTGACCGGCCACGAAAATCAGGTGTCGAATGTCATGATTGATGGCTTGAAAAGCTGGGAGTTCGAACTCTCGACAGGCTACCGTGTCCGGGGGTGGATGACCGAACCCACGGGTAAGCCGGTGATTCATTTTACCCACGGCAATGGTTATTGCGGTTTGGTTTACTGGCAGTTTTTGCGTCAGCTGCTGGCGGATTACGACCTGTTTATCAGTGACGTGCAAGGGCATGGCGAAAGTGATGTAGGTGGCCACTTCCGCGGCTGGAACGCGAATGCGCAGTACCTTGCACAGTGCTGGTCGAACTTTGCGCCGCTGTGGCAAGAGGTGCCGCGGATTGCGATGGGGCACAGCTTTGGCAGTGTGCTGAGCAGTTTGATGCTGGCACAGAATGCCGCTTTGTTTGATCGGTTGGTATTGCTCGACCCGGTATTTTTCCCCAAACCCTGGGCGGGCTTGCTGGTGCTATCAGAGCCCTTCGGGTTGCTCAAACGCACCCCGCTGGCGCGGCGGGCGCGGCTTCGCCGGGCTCACTGGCCTGACGAGGCTTCGGCCTACGCTTACTTTTATCAGCGTGGCATGTTCAAAGGCTGGCAAGAGGAATGTTTGCGTGACTACATTCGTTATGCCTTGCGCGAGACGCCTCAGGGGCTGCAGCTCAAATGTCCGCCGGAGCGTGAAGCGGCGATTTTCGGCAGTTTTCCCAAGCGGTTATGGCAGCATCTGGAGCAGCTAAGAACGCCGACCGATTTGTTTTATGGCCGCACTACCTACCCCTTTGTGATTCAATCCGCCAAATATCTGAAGCAGCACCACGGGTTTGTGCGCGTGCACGAAATTGCAGGCCGGCATTGTTTCATGCAAGAGGCGCCACAGGCCGTTGCGGCTGAGGTGCGTCGGTGTCTGGCCATTGACTGGAGCGCCTGAATGGCACTGGAGATGGATGTGGTTGCGCTGCTCGCTTTTGTCCTGATGTGGGGCGGCTATGCCTTGGTTGCTTCTCGGTTGGCAAAGTCCCGGCCCTGTTTGTCCAATACGCTGGATCTGTATCGGGAAGACTGGATGCGCCGGGTGCTGCTGCGTGATAACCGGATTGCGGATACCTCGGTACTGGGCAATCTCGAACGTAATGGGGCATTCTTTGCGTCCAGTAGCCTCTTGATCATCGCCGGCTTGTTAACGGCACTGGGATATACCGAGGAGGCCATGGCTGCCTTCTCTGAACTGCCGTTAATCAATCAGTCGAGCCGCCTGTTATGGGAGTTGAAACTGGTGGTGTTGCTGCTGATTTTTGTCTACGCCTTTTTCAAGTTTACCTGGGCGATGCGGCAGTACAACTTCGCTTCGGTGCTGGTTGGCAGTGCGCCTTTACCCTCTGAAGACAAGGTTAACACCGCCACCCGTGAAGCCTTTGCCTACAGTGCAACGCAGGTCATCAACCTTGCCGGCGATACCTTCAATTATGGCTTGCGTGCCTACTACTTTGCGCTGGCGGTACTGAGCTGGTTTATTCATCCACTGTTGTTTGTCTGTGTGTCGGCGATGGTGGTGGGTATCTTGTACAACCGGGAGTTTCGCTCCAGTGCCTTGAGCGCCATGCGTGCAGGACGAAAATTCAATGATCATGTTTCTTGATACTCGAGCGGAGGTCACAGATGCCTAACGACAGTCGGCTATTGCAACAGGTAACGCGCTTCGTGGACTCGCTGGCCCAATGCCGGGAACTGGCCATTACGCCGGTTGAGGCCTGGCACAACCATCTGGTGCTGCAACTGCCGTATGACAAGCGAATCGTTGGCAATCCTGAAACCGGAGTTATTCACGGCGGGGCAATTACCACGCTCATGGATACCACCAGCGGCAGTGTCGTGATTTGTGCGCTGCCCGAGTTTGAGCTCTGTCCCACGCTTGATTTACGGGTCGACTACATGGCCGCCGCCTCGCCGCTTTTGCCGGTGCTGGCACGGGCCAGTTGTTACAAGATCACCCGGCACATCCTGTTTACACGCTGCGAAGCCTACCAGGTAGGGCCAGACCAGCGTGAAACTGTTATTGCCAATTGCGTTGCCACTTTTATGCGCATCGGTAAGGAAGCCACACCTCTGGCGTATCGCCAGCAAATCGAAGGCAATCGTGGCGACTGATTCACGGCAAACACTTTGTTTAGGAAACCATCATCATGAATCTCAAAACCTTAGTGGAGCAAGCCCATCAGTCCGGCGATTACTCGCAGCTGATCAGTATCGTGCCTTATGCCTCACATATCGGGATGACCTGTGAGCGCTTTGGTGACGAGGTGGTATTTCGCCTGCCACAGAAAGACACCAATCTGGGGAATCCGATTCTGCCGGCCATTCACGGCGGTGTTTTGGGCGGCTTTATGGAGTTGTCGGCCGCGCTGTATCTGGTCATGTTTCAGGAAATTCCCAAGCTGCCACGCATCGTCGACTTTTCTCTGGATTATTTGCGAGCGGGTTTGAATCGCGATACTTATGTCGAGTGTCAGCTGACGCGCCAGGGTAACAAGGTGGCGAACGTAATTGTCAGTGCCTGGCAAAAAAACCGCCGTGAACCCATCGCCCTGGCCCGCGCCCATTTTTTGCTTGAGCGTCAGTAACGCTAACACGCCTTTTCACACCCTGTGTGCCTGTCAATTCCGATTTCGACGGGGAGTCGCTTGAAAAAACCAGGGGCGTCCCCATTTAGGAAGCAGGCATGTGGCGGGGGCCGCTACTTCGTTCCCCGCTATGTCAATGACCGGCTTTTTCAAGGTGGTGCAAAGACGCCAGTGAAGCAAAAAGCGCCGGAAAAGCGTTTTCGTCAGTCAAGATAACAGCAAAGAGAGTTCAAGATCCTATGACAGTAGAAGCTCAAAAAGAAACCCGTGGTTTTCAGACCGAAGTAAAACAACTATTGCATCTGATGATTCATAGCTTATACAGCAATAAAGAGATCTTTTTGCGAGAGCTGATTTCCAATGCTTCGGATGCTTCCGACAAGCTGCGCTTTGCCGCACTGGCCGACAACTCCCTGTATGAGAATGACGGCGAACTGCGAATCCGCATCATGTTTGACAAGGAGGCGGGTACCGTCACGATTGACGACAATGGTATTGGCATGTCACGTGACGATGTGGTCGAGCACCTGGGCACGATTGCCAAGTCGGGAACGGCCGAGTTTCTAAAGAACATGTCAGGGGATCAGAAAAAGGACTCCCAGCTCATCGGCCAGTTTGGCGTGGGCTTTTATTCGGCGTTCATTGTGGCCGACCGGGTGGAGGTTATCAGCCGTCGGGCCGGGCTGGCCGCAGATCAGGCTGTGCACTGGGAATCGGCGGGCGAGGGGGAATTCACGGTCACCAATACCACCAAGGAATCCCGTGGTACCCAAATCATCCTGCACCTCAAGCAAGAAGAAAAGGAGTTTGCAGACGGCTGGAAGCTGCGCAGTCTGGTGAAGAAATATTCGGATCACATTGCTTTTGCGGTAGAAATGCAAAAAGACACCCCGGCTCTGGACGAGGAAGAGAAGGAAGAGGGGGCCGAGAAGGCGGCACCGGCAGCGCCTGAATTCGAAAAAGTCAATGATGCCACGGCCTTGTGGACGATTCCTCGAAACGAGCTTAAAGATGAGGACTACATCGAATTCTACAAGCACATCGGGCACGACTTTCAAGACCCGGTCACCTGGTCGCACAACAAGGTCGAGGGCAAGCTCGAATACACCAGCCTGCTCTATGTTCCCGGGCGTGCACCTTACGACCTGTACAACCGCGAAGCGCCCCGGGGGCTGAAGCTCTACGTGCAGCGTGTGTTTATCATGGACGATGCGGAGCAATTCCTGCCGCTGTACCTGCGCTTCATTAAAGGTGTACTGGATTCCAATGATCTCTCGCTCAACGTATCGCGGGAAATCCTGCAGGCAGATCGCAATGTCGAGAGTATGAAGTCTGCCCTCACCAAGCGCGTGCTGGATATGCTGGCAAAACTGGCGAGCAGCGAGCCCGAAAAGTATGCCGCGTTCTGGAAGGAGTTTGGCCAGGTTATCAAGGAAGGCCCGGCAGAAGATTACGCCAACCGCGAAAAAATCTTGAAGCTGATGCGTTTTGCTTCAACCACCAGTGGCAACCAGCAATCGGTGACCTTGGACGATTACATAGGTCGCATGAAAGAAGGTCAGGAAAAGATCTATTACATCACCGCCGAAAGCCATGCCGCAGGATCAGGCAGCCCACACCTGGAGATCTTCCGCAAGAAAGGTCTGGAAGTGCTGGTTCTGTCAGACCGTATTGATGAGTGGATGATGTCTTATGTGCATGAGTATGCCGGCAAGTCATTCCAGGACGTCACCAAGGGAGCCCTGGACCTGGGGGCCATTGAAGACGAGGCGGACAAAAAGCACAAGGAAGAGGCGAGCAAAACCTATGAAAGCCTGCTTGCCCAGGTGAAGGAATTGCTCAAGGAGAAGGTTGAGGATGTGCGCGTAACCAATCGCCTCACCGATTCCCCCGCTTGTCTTGTGGTGGGCGAGCGCGACATGGGGGCGCAGATGCGTCGCATCATGGCCGCGGCCGGGCAGGCCATGCCAGAAGTCAAACCTGTGTTTGAACTGAATCCCGATCACCCGTTGGTAAAACGTCTTAACGAAGAGCAGAACGTCGAACGCGCCAATGATTTGACCTGGGTATTGTTTGATCAGGCGGCCCTGGCCGGGGGCGAAAGCCTCAAGGAACCGGCAACGTTTGTGAGCCGTTTGAACAAGTTGTTGCTGGAGCTCAGTCGCTAACCTTGCCGCAATACGGCAACTTGCGTGCGTAGGTGCTTTGCTGCGCCGCAAGGGTGAAGTGCAATCATCCCCGCCCCTGGCGGGGTTTTTTTTGCGTGCGCTTGTGCGAAAGGCAGTATGGCCACCGACTCAGTGGCAGGGCGGCAAGGTGTTGCTGGCTGATCCCCGGTAATGAAAGGGGACGCCGAGGTGATGGGCAATAAATGCGCCGTGGATGGGTGGGTTATTCAGGCAAGCCAGGCAGCGGCGGCAATGGAGTGCATTGTCAGGCTCGGCACAGGCGAGTTGCTGGTTGATGTGATCTCGCACCTGTTGCCCGCGAGCCTGCTGATTCATGTGTTCAAGCCCGTTGATCAAATAGATGGCGGCGAGGGTGAGGCGTGTTGGCGCCTGATCCTGGTCATTTCGGTGGCACAGAATCAGGGCGACATCACAGGCGTAGCCCAGGTAGTTCACCGCCATCGCCCAATCCTCTCTCCCGTAGTGGCAGGCGGCCAGCTGAACCCAGTGATGCCAGCTGACGGTGAGCTGTGCCGTGGTTTGCTCTTCGTACCAGGTTTGCTGTGCAGGGCTTAGAAATTGCATGGCAGATTCCCTCTGTGATGGCGTTGCAAAACAATACTTGCCACCCCCCCGACGGGCGTCGGCAAGTTAATTATAAATGCGAATCATTCGTATTTACTTTAGTGCAACGCCCACCCGCTTGCAAGCTGTCATCGTCGGGAAATGGTGCAGTCAAAAAAAGGGCCATCAATTCCTTCTTGAGCCAATGGGCGGCACAGTCTGTGCTAAGTTGAATAGGGCGTTCTATTCACTTCTTTGTTTGTAAGGTTTTTTCATGCTTCATTGGCTCTCGTCGCTCAGTATTCGCTGGAAACTGCAAATTGCCTTTATGGCAGTGACCATGATCACCACTGTGTATAACCGCTTGCTGGCGGCAAGCGAAATGGAAGGGCTGTTGCAGATTGCCAAGAACAACCAGGTGTCGCCAGAAGTTCTGGTTCAGCTTGAGGCGGCCTATAACAGCTTTATTGTTCACAGCTTTTGGGAGTCGGGCGCGCAGTTCGTGGTCCAGTTTGCGATTATTGCTGTGCTGGCCAATGTGTTTGTGCGCCCGATTCTCAGCCTGCGCGACTCCTTGCGTGCCATTGGCAAGGGCGATCTGACCAAGGGGGTTGAGGTGACCTCATCGGATGAAATGGGGGAGTTGGAGACTTCGTTCAACAGCATGTTGGCAACCTTGAACCGCATCATCTCCAATGTGGATTACTGCGGTATCCACATGGGTCAGTCCGCCTACCAGATTGCCTCCATTTCCCATGAGATCGAGAGCATTACGGTAAACCAGGAGGCTCGCTCGGATCAGGTGATGAGTGTGACCAAATCGATCAGTGAATTCTCTACCCACGTGGGCGTGATTGCTAACGAAACGGCCGGAAAGGCGAGTGAAACCGAGCGCCAGGTGCTCAAAGGCATTCGTCTGGTAGAAGAGAGCATTGAAGAAATCGAAAAAATAGGTCTGGAGGTTGGTGCAACCGCCGAACAGATCAATCACCTGTCGCAATCGGCCAAAAACATCAACGGCATTCTCGACAGTATTCATTCGATTGCCGAGCAAACCAACTTGCTGGCCTTGAACGCCGCCATTGAGGCGGCGCGTGCCGGCGAATCGGGGCGCGGGTTTGCCGTGGTTGCCGATGAGGTTCGATCGTTGGCCGGGCGTACGGCTCAGTCTGCCGGCGAGGTCAGTCGTATGTTGGCCTCCTTTACCGATACGATTGCCGCGGCCGTCAAGGGCATGAACCAGAGTGTCAGCATGCTCAGCGCCAACCGCGAAACCTCGGCACAAACACTCGATGTTTTGGGTTATATGGGGCGGGAAGTGTCTGAGACATCGAAAGCGAGCCTGAGGATTTCCGATGTGATCCAGGAGCAGGTCACCCAATATGCCGAGCTGCGTGAAACCCTGGCCTCGCTGTTTGATATTTTGCGCAAAAATGCCCTCAAAATCAGCAACACGGCGAATATCAGTGATGCCTTGTTCAAGCTGTCGGAGCGTTTGAACAAGCAATTGGCGGGGCTGACCTACGACATATGCGAATCGGTGGAAGATCGCGTTCCCCCAAAAGGGTCAGAGCGCCGGCAGGCTCCGCGCATCAACAGCCACTTGCTGGTCTCGGTGCATACCAATGACGGCAGTATCGAAGGACTCAGCCAGGATATCAGTGCCACCGGCATCGGTGTGGTAACCAAGCACCCGTTGCCGGAGGTCAGGCTAATCAAGCTCAGCGTCAAGTTGCCACAGGCTTCCATCGACGAATTCAAGAATCAAAAGCCGTTGATGATCAAGGCCGAAGTGGTGCGCCATCATGAAGCCGAGGGTCGTTTTTACTACGGAATGCGTTTTGTTGATCTCAGTGCGGAAGCGGCCAAGCATTTGCTGGAGTGCCAATCGTTTTTCAAAAAGGCCGCCTGATGCCTTTGCCGTACCAACACAATCACTTTAACTTTGGTTATTATCCTGTAGACTTTGTGATATACGTCACATTTGTTAAAGGAATGCTCCAGGAGAAACGTCGTGAATGAATTTATGCGGGCCGCACTCAGAGAGGCCATGCAGGGCATGGCCGAAGGCGGCGTTCCTATTGGTTCGGTACTGGTCCACCAGGGAAAGATTATCGGCCGGGGACATAATCGCCGGGTGCAAAAAAACAGCGTGATCTTGCATGGTGAAATGGATGCGCTGGAAAATGCCGGGAGACTGACGGCCGAGGTGTATCGCAATTCAGTGCTCTACACTACCTTGTCGCCTTGTGCCATGTGCACCGGTGCCATTTTGCTGTACCAGATTCCGCGCGTAGTTATTGGCGAAAATACGACCTTTATGGGCGAAGAAGACTGGTTGCGAAGCCGGGGCGTTGAGATTGAGTTGCTTCAGGATGACTCCTGTATTGCCTTGATGCATGAGTTCATTGTCGCGCAGCCAAGGTTGTGGCAGGAGGATATTGGGGAGTAACCGCCGAGGCCCTTGTGAGCCCCGGTTTTTGTCGGTTAGCGCATATCAGGCTGCACTTTGCTCAAGCAGTGCCGAAGTATCCTCGCCGCCAAAGGCATCAAGCAGCGCCGGAATCAGGCGCGACAACTCGAGTGTCATGAGGGAGAAGCTGGCATCCATGCGAGATGCGGCATCTTCCGCCTCCACCCCTTCGAGTTTTTCCGCAAAGGCATCGCCGAATTTGAGCCGTTTGATGCAGAGATCCTCTTGCAGCAGAAAGCTGATGTTCTCTTCCCATTCCACCGCCAGTTTGACCACCTGTTTGCCCGCCGTAAGATGACCGGCAATTTCATCGCTATCGAGTGCAACGCCCTTGCAACGCACCACGCCCCCTTCTTCGCCGGTGTCGCGCAACTCGCAGTCTTCGAGGGTAACGAAGCCGCTGGGCGGCAGGCTGTCTTTGTGGAGCCATTGGGTCATGACGGCGGCCGGGGCGGTGTTTACCGCCGGAATTCGAACCGGCAAGGATCCGAGGGTCTTGCGCAGGAAGCTGGTCAGGTCTTCGGCAATTTTGGGTGAGGCGGCATCGACCAGAATCAGGCCTTCTTTGGGCGCCAGATAGGCATAGGTGAGCCGGGAGCGGGTAAAGGCCTTGGGCAACATTTCGTAGATGAGTTGTTCCTTGATTTCGTCTTTCTCTTTTTTGCGCACTTTGCGCATTTGCTGATCTTCGATTTCGGCTACTTTTTCGGCCAGCGCATCCTTGATGACCGTTGAAGGCAGGAGTTTCTCCTCTTTCTTCAGGCATAAGAGAATGTAGCCATTGCAGCTATGGGCGAACTGACTGCCGTGCCGACCCAGTGGCGATGTCCATCCTGCGCGATAGGTTTCAACGCTACCACAGGGGTGAAACTCCTGTGCGGCAAGGGCGGTTTCAAGTTCTTCGGATGAAAGTGAAAAAGGCTTTGTAAATCTATAAAAAATAACGTTTTTAAATAGCATGATTATTATATTCAGCCCTGAATTGATAGGAGGAAAGACGATCGAAAGGAGCCCGATTATGCCGTATTGGGGGGCTTTGGGCAAAGGCAAAAAGCGTCACCGGCCGAGGGAACAGGCCTGTTTTTGCCGAGGTTGCGGTTTCCTGGCTCTGACTTCACTTTCATCCTTGTCCTGTATAGACTCCGGGACTTTGTTTGGCGGCCATAGGGGGCAAATGTGCTGAGTCTGGTGCTTTACGGTACGCAAGGGTGCCATCTGTGCGAAACGGCACTGCAGGTTGTTGCCTGGACGTTGGAGGGGCAAGACTGGACGCTCGATGAGATCGATATTGCCGCTGACGACAGACTCATTGAAAAATACGGCGTGCGTATCCCTGTGCTGGCGCTGGCTGCCGCAGGCCCGGGTGAGCATTGTGCGCCGGAGATAGGGTGGCCCTTTGCCCCCGACGACTTGGTCGCTTGGCTGAATCAGCATGCCCCCCAGGTGGGGCGGGAATGTGAATTGGGTGTTGCCCGGAGGGAGGTGTTGTGAACTATTGGCTAATGAAATCGGAGCCGGACGTATTCGGAATTGACGATCTGGCATCGCGACCGAATCAAACCGAACCCTGGGATGGTGTGCGCAATTACCAGGCGCGCAACATGCTGCGCGACCAAATGGCGGTAGGAGACGGGGTTTTGTTCTATCACTCCAACTGCACCGAGCCCGGTATCGTGGGGGTGGCCAGGGTGGTGCGTGCCGGCTACCCCGATCACACGGCGTGGGATCCAGAGAGTCACTATTTTGATCCCAAATCAAGCCCGGATAATCCACGCTGGTTCATGGTGGATGTTCGTTTTGAGCGTAAATTTGCAACCACGCTGCCCCTTGCGCACTTGAAGACGCTAGCGGCTTTAGCCGATCTGCCATTGGTGAGAAAGGGCAATCGGCTCTCGGTGATGCCGGTGGGCGAACGTGAATGGGATAGTATTCTTGATCTGGCATCGCAACAGGAGGCCTAAATGACTGAAGAAATGTTTGCCAGTGTGTCCATGTACGTGCTTGTGACCGGCATCATCCTTTTTATGGGCTACATCGTCTGGGATTTGGCGAAACGCTCGAATGCGGGCAAGTTTGGTACGGCGATTCTGTTTTTTGCCCTGGGGCTGGGGGTGCTGGGCTTCGTCATAAAGACCGTGATTGTCAATTTCCTCGATTCCTGAACCTGGATCAGCGCCCGATAATCGCGGATAACAGGCGATGATGGCCGGTTATTAGCGGTTATTCTGTATTCATGAAAAATTCAGTCTAGATTCAACGACCTACCCGCCTCCAACAGCAGGCCAAGGTTGATATCCGGGAAGTGCCTCACCGCCAAAATCGGCCATGCCAGCTGGGGTTATGCCGGCCATCCTTTTTTGTCGAAGGCGAGGGTGTCATAGGTGGCGACGCTGAGCCGGTCGTTTTGAAGCC
>JBFHRO010000089.1:0-12494 GCA_041591635.1 Oleiphilaceae bacterium
CATTCGAACCTTTGACAAACGCCCCCTTTATGTCCCCAATGCGACCTTTACCAGTATTTCGGTTGAAAACCCCTCACGGATGACGCACCGTCGTATTTACGAGACCATTGGCATTCGCTACGACGATGCTCATTTGATGGATCGGATCGTCGCGGATGTCAAACAGATGCTGATCGACCATAACGATATCGACAACAGCCAAACTTTGATTGTAAATTTCAACCAGTTCAATGCGTCATCCCTGGATTTCTTCGTTTATACCTTTACCAAAACCACCAACTGGATTCGTTTTCACGAAATAAAACAAGATGTGCTGTTAAAGATTTTTGCCGTGATCAGTCGTCACGGAGGCGAAATCGCCTACCCGACACAAACCTTGCATCACGCCTCTATTGCCCAGCCAGTGCTGCCGACGCAAGCCGGGAGTGATACCTACGTCGTTAAAGAACGTTAAGGAGCCATTGTTATCATGGAAACCACGCTAGCCATCATCGGTGGTACCGGGCTGACTGAGCTTGAGGGGCTCGAGATTATCGAAACCCGAACGATTGTCACTCCTTATGGTGAGCCCAGTGCGCCGCTGGTGTTTGGTCGCCTCAATGGGCGTCCTGTGGCATTTCTCGCGCGCCATGGCAATCCGCACCGCATTCCACCCCATCAGGTCAATTATCGGGCCAATCTTCATGCACTCAAGCAAATTGGGGTAAAGGAGGTGGTGGCGGTCAATGCGGTGGGGGGAATTCATGCTGACATGGGCCCGGCTCATGTCGTCATTCCGGATCAGTTAATCGATTATACCTGGGGGCGCAAGAGTACCTTCTTCGAAGATGATCTTGAGCATGTGACCCATATCGACCTGACCTGGCCTTACACCCAAAGCCTGCGCGTTCGTTTGATCGAATGTGCGCAAAAGGTATCGGCACCCCATAGCGATTTCGGGACCTACGCCTGCACCCAGGGGCCGCGCCTGGAAACGGCCGCTGAAATCCGGCGCCTGGAGCGTGATGGCTGCGATATCGTGGGGATGACGGGAATGCCCGAAGCAGGTTTGGCGGCCGAACTTCAGCTCGACTACGCCTGTCTTTCACTCGTGGTCAATTGGGCGGCCGGCAAGACAGATCACATCATCACCATGGAAGAGATTCAGTCGGCCATCGACACCGGCATGGGCAGAATCAGGGAGCTGCTGGTCGAGATGATCACGCGCACCTGAGGTTTGCGAAGGGGCAATTCGCGAAGGGTCAATTCGCGAAGGGTCAATTCGCGAAGGGTCAAGAGCTTGGCTCAGACCCTTCTGTTGTTTCACTGGGAGCAGTTTGAGGTTCAAGATCCAGACTGTCAACCATCACCAGAATGCCAAAGTAGGGGTGATCCAACAGATGCAACTCCTTGATTTTGATCTTGCGCGATTCGCGGATTTTCCATCCCAGGTCTGGCTCATAACGCGGCTGACGCACCTCGGTCGGATTTTCGGCGCCAGGCAGGGCTATGGCCGCCGGCTGATCAATACTGCCAGAGGTCATCAGTGTTGGCATGGAGCTTAAGGGTTTGTTGCGGGCTTGATCGTTCCAGCGCTCAACCGTCTGATCGACGGGCGAGTTTGAACTCAAGCCGGGTTCGGTCCAACGCGGCTTGCCCGCCGTATCCATGAGGCGATAAGTCATCAACGCCACGTCTGCCCGAATATGCAAAAACCGGTTACGGTACAGTGAAAGGGTTCCTTCCAGTTCGAATTTGTCATCGAACGACTCACCACCGGCAATGCGTACCAGGATTTTGTCATTGCGCTTGCTTAAGGGTTGGTACCAGCCTCCATACTGCAATATACGGTACCCCGCTGCACGCCCCAGGCGCCGCGCAGCACCTTGCAATGAAAGCTTTTCTTCGGCAACCCGTGCTACCTGAAACGGCATCAGCGGCTGCTGATCAGCCAGATAGTAGTCGTTCTCGGTGCGCTCTGGCGGTCTTTGGGTGCCATCGGGCTGCTCCAGGGTTTGCGGGCTAAGGTACTTGAACACCAAAAACTCCACCTTGTACAGGCGCGTCGGATTATCCGTGGCCATCAAGGCAGGCGAGGCCGCCCAGCCGAACAGCCCGACAAGAAACAGCACCGCTGTGCCCAGGCGGGGCGAATGACGTACGCGGTCCCAAAAAAAGCAGACGAGGGGGTGGTGTGCAAAAATCATGAAGCGGCGCCGTGCGTAAAAATTATTTGGTTTTTGTCGCCGAAGTTTTCAGGCGATCAAGCAGTTTCAACAGCGCGCCAATCTTATCATTTGCCTCGTCGCTCGTCAGGGTAAACTTGAGCGCATCGGCGCCATCGAATTTGTACATGGCGGGCGCCGACTGAATCAGTTTAATGATGCAAAGCGGATCCACCGGCGTAGTCGCCGAGAATTCCAGTCTTCCCGCGACGTTGCCTGCATCGATTTTTACGATACCCATGTCTTGTGCCCGCATTTTTAACTGTGTCTGCCGGAACAGGTTTTTTGTGGCCTGGGGTAACAGGCCAAACCGGTCAATGAGTTCCACTTGCAGTTCATCGAGCGCCGCCTGATCGGGAGCAGCAGAAATACGTTTGTACATGATCAATCGTGTATGGACGTCCGGCAGATAGTCTTCCGGAATCAGGGCCGGAATTCGCAGGTTGATCTCGGTGCCGTGTTGCAGCGGTTTGTCCAGATTGGGGACTTCGCCTTTTTTCAGCGCAGTGACCGCCTGGTCGAGAAGCTCCATATACAGCGAGAAGCCGATAGATTCGATCTGACCGCTTTGCTCTTCTCCCAGTAATTCGCCCGCGCCGCGGATTTCGAGGTCATGGGTGGCTAACAAAAAGCCTGCGCCCAGATCTTGCGAACCGGCAATGACTTCAAGGCGCTTTTCAGCATCGGCCGTGATTTTCTTTTCCTTGTCGGCCGGTGTTAACAAGTAGGCATAGGCCTGATGATGCGATCGTCCCACACGACCACGCAACTGATGCAATTGGGCCAGGCCGAACTTGTCGGCGCGGTCGATGATGATGGTGTTGGCGCTGGGTACGTCGATACCGGTTTCAATGATGGTGGTGCACACCAGGACATTAAATTTCTTGTGATAAAAATCCGACATGACCTGTTCGAGTTCCCGTTCACGCATCTGACCGTGCGCTACCGTAACCCGGGCTTCTGGAACGAGTTGTTGCAAGTCCTGTGCTTCCTTGTCGATGTTTTTTACCTCATTGAAAAGGTAATACACCTGACCACCGCGCAGAATTTCACGCAATATGGCCTCTTTGAGCAGATCATCACTGCGTTGGCGCACAAAGGTGCGCACCGACAGTCGGCGTGCCGGTGGCGTAGCAATCACCGACAAATCCCGCATGCCTCCCAATGCCATATTCAGGGTTCGCGGAATCGGGGTTGCGGTCAGGGTCAGAATGTCGACCTCCGCCCTCAGGGATTTCAGTTTCTCCTTTTGTTGCACGCCGAATCGGTGCTCCTCATCGATAATCAGTAGCCCCAGGTTTTTGAATGCCAGGTTCTGCTGCAGCAGTTTGTGGGTGCCAATCACTATATCGACGGCTCCACTGGCGAGTTGTTCAAGCACATTGGATTGTTCTTTTGAATTGCGAAAGCGGGAAAGCAGTTCGACCTTGACGGCGGTTTCTGCAAATCTGTCTTTGAACGATTCATAGTGCTGCTGGGCGAGCAGGGTAGTGGGTACCAGTACAGCGACCTGTTTGCCCGAGTAGGTAGCGAGAAAAGTGGCGCGCATGGCCACTTCGGTCTTGCCAAACCCAACGTCACCGCATATCAGGCGATCCATGGGGCGCGTGCTGGTCATGTCGGCAATCACGGCCTCGATGGCCGCCTGTTGGTCGGGCGTTTCTTCAAAGGCAAAACTGTCGCTGAAGGCGCGGTAGGCCGTGTCTGGATGATCATAGGCAAAGCCGGCCTTGGCCTGGCGTCTGGTATATATGTCAAGAAGCTCGGCGGCCGTATCGCGAATTTTTTCTATTGCCTTGCGTTTTGCGGTTGACCACTTGTCGGTACCCAGTTTGTGCAGGGGCGCCTGGGTGTCTTCTGAGCCGCTGTAGCGTGAAACCAGGTGTAGCGATGAAACCGGCACATAGAGCTTGGCTTTTTCGGCGTATTCGAGGGTTAGAAACTCATGCATTTGCCCGTCGATTTCCAGTGTTTGCAACCCTCGATACCGGCCCACACCGTGATCGATATGAACGACAGGCGCGCCCTCGCTCAGTTCGGTGAGGTTGGCAAAAACCGCATCGGAGTTGACTCCGGAATCCTTTTTGCGGCGCCGCCGCTGGAGAATGCGCTGGCCATACAGATCGGCTTCGGCAACCACGACCAGTCCGGTGGCGCCAATAATGCAACCGGTTTTCAAACCACCAATGGTGACGCCCAAGGGGGCAGGGGCGTCAAGAAATGCCTGCCAGTTTGGATAGCTGACAGGCTGGAGGCCGTTGGAGGCCAGCATGGTTTCCAGTGATTCCCGACGGCCCGTTGACTCAGCGCACACCAGTATGCGGGTCGCGGGTTCAAGTAACAGCGACTTCAGTCCTTGCAGTGGGTCGGGCAGCTTATGATTGACGCTGATGTCCGGCAGCCGGTTGGACTCAAAACTGATCCGTCCTTCGCTCTGCGCTTCCAGCGGCTCCCGTGAAACGGAAACGCGGGCAAAGGATTTCAGGGCGGCAAAGAGTTGTTCGGTGCGCAGAAAGAGTTCGGCGGGTGGCAAAAGCGGACGCAGTCGATCGTGACGCAGGGATTCGTAGCGTTCAAGGATTTCGGCCCAGAAGTGATTGCTCGAGGTTTCCAGGGCTGCCGTTGAGAAGATCAGGGTTTGCGGGGGAAGATAATCGAACAGTGTGGCGGTCTGGTCGAAAAACAGGGGCAAGTAGTACTCCAACCCCGGCGTCTTAATGCCCGCACAGAGGTCGTTATAAATCGGGCTTTCCTTCCCGATGGCGGGAAAAAAATGACCCCAGCGATTACGAAACCCTTCACGGGCTGCTTTGTCCCATGGAAATTCGGAGGCGGGCAGCAAGGCAATGGAGGGTATTTTTTCGACGGTTCGCTGGGTTTCGGGATCAAAGGTGCGAATGCTTTCTATTTCGTCGTCAAAAAGCTCAACCCGCAATGGGCGCTCACTGCCCATGGGGTAAACGTCGATGATGGAGCCTCGCACCGTAAATTCGCCGTGGCTAAACACGGTTTCGACATGCCGGTATCCGGCGCCGGCAAGCACCTGCTGGTATTGATTCAAGGGCAGCGGCTGCCCGGTTTTGATCACGATACTGTTTTGCTGCAGGAATTGTGGCGGCGGGAGTCGGTGCAGCAGGGTGTTTACCGGCACAATCAATACACCGGCCTTTACCGTAGGTAATTGATAAAGCGTTTGCAGGCGCGTGGAAACAATGTCTTCGTGAGGCGAAAAGGCGTCATAAGGCAAAGTCTCCCAATCCGGCAAAATCATGACTGGCGACTGGTCATCGGCGCGACTCTCACCCCAGGATGCCTGCTGACGACCGAGAAAAAAGTTCAGTGCACGTTCGATGCTTTGAGCTTCTTCGCTGTCTTGCGTAATAACGACCTTTAACCCCTTGTGCTGTCCCACGGCATGCGCCAACAGCAGGGGGAGCAGGCCCTCGGACACATTCCCCCAGTGCCGGACGTCCGACGCCTTTGCGGGCAATGGCGGAAATTTGGCATTGGTGAGGTGTTTATGGCTGGTCATGATTCATGTATCCGTTATTCGCGCTAATTGGCTGTGCTGGTTGGCTTTGCGCGGCAGTGGCCTGGCAAAATGGCGGCTATTGTAGCTTGTCTGTTCCCAAAGGCCACCCGTCCTCTGGTTGAGTCATGTCAATGATGGCGTTATGCGGTAAAAAATCACTCAATCTCTGTTTGCGCCAATCCCCGGTTGCGGCGATAATGTGGCCCCATTTTTTGGCTTTAATGCGCAACTGAGAGGTAAGTAACGTGGGACAGAATATCCAGGACACCTGTTTTACAGACTGGAAAGAGCGTGAGGCAACCGCCGAGGTCATGATTCCTCTTATTGGGCGGCTGTACCGCAAAAATAATGTCGTGACCTCGGTTTATGGTCGGGCAATTATCAATCAGTCAGTGATTGGTCTGTTGAAATCTCACCGGTTTGTGCGTCAGGTTGAATCCAACGAATTGTCTGTACATGACACTTATCCCATCCTGCAGGTACTTGATACGCTGGAGTTGGGGCACGCCCATATCGACATTGGCAAGCTCGCGATTCGCTACAAGAAAGTGCAAGCCGAGAAAACGCTTGAGGCATTTTTGCGTGAAGAGCTGGCCGATGTGATTGGCAAGTTCGATGCCGAAGAAGCGCGCAATCGCGAAACCCACACCAAAGATGTCGTGCTTTACGGCTTTGGCCGTATCGGTCGCCTTCTGGCCCGTATCCTGATAGAGAAAGCGGGCGGCGGCAACAATTTGCGCTTGCGGGCCATTGTTGTTCGTAACGGCGGTGCCGAGAACGATCTTGAAAAGCGTGCCAGTCTGTTACGCCGGGATTCGGTACATGGCTCGTTTCAGGGTACCATCACCGTGGATGAAGCCAACAGCTGCATCATTGCCAACGGTAATAAAATCCAGGTGATCTATTCCAACGGTCCCGACCAGGTGGATTACACGCGCTACGGCATCGAGAATGCGATTGTTATCGATAACACCGGCAAATGGCGCGATATGGATGGTCTTTCCTTGCACCTCAAAAGCAAGGGTGCGAGCCGTGTGCTCCTGACCGCTCCCGGGAAGGGGAATATCAAGAATATCGTCTACGGTATCAACAACAACATGATTACCAGCGACGATACCATTCTTTCTGCAGCGTCCTGTACCACTAATGCCATTACTCCGGTACTCAAAGCCGTGAATGACAAGTTTGGCGTCGTTCACGGGCATGTTGAAACGGTACACTCCTACACCAACGATCAGAACCTGATCGACAACTACCACAAAGGCAGCCGCCGTGGCCGCAGCGCGGCGCTGAACATGGTCATCACCGAAACCGGAGCCGCAAAAGCCGTCGCCAAAGCCCTGCCGGAGATGGCAGGGAAGCTTACAGGTAACGCGATTCGGGTTCCGACGCCCAATGTGTCCATGGCGATTCTCAACCTTACCGTTGGGCGTGACACCACGGTTGAAGAAGTGAACGGCTATTTGCGTGAGATGTCCCTGCATTCCGAAATGGCCAAGCAGATCGACTACGTCAACTCCCCCGAAGTGGTCTCTACGGATTTCGTTGGCAGTCGCCGGGCCGGGATTGTCGATGCGCAGGCAACGATTGTCAGTGGCAGCCGTGTAATCCTGTACGTCTGGTACGATAACGAAGCTGGATACAGTGCTCAGGTTGTTCGAATTGTGAACCAAATGGCAGGGGTCGACCGGCCCGTGTTTCCAAAACTGAAGTAATCCTTTCCTGGCAGAAGGCCTGCGGCTCCGTGCTGTGTCGCAGTCCTCGCTGCTCTCTCGTTTTTCCCTGAGCTAACAAGTCCGCAAAACTGGTCTACCTTAAGTAGATGCCCATCGCTTGATGCTTGGCCAATGGCTAGGCATGACTGTTTTTTACACAGAGAAAACTGATTTGCGATCGCTGTGAGAGCGGTCTTTGCGATGGCATTCGCGCACCAAAATGATGCAAATTGCAAATGCGCAAATAATATTTGGCAATCAACCTGATTGCTTGCAATTTGGGGTGTGTATTTTGCGCATGATCAATTTGTTGTGCGGTGGTTTTTGCCAGTATGGGCATGCAGGGTGAAAGTGTCTTAATTTCGGCACTTATATGGAAATAACAGCCACTAATCTCTATAATTACGGCGCTTTTTGGTACGTATATCCGCCTTTTATCGGGCATTTTGACACAGAAAAAATTGTGTCATTTGCCGATCTCAGCAAACGGCGGTGCACCT
Source organism: Oleiphilaceae bacterium (assembly GCA_041591635.1). Taxonomy (GTDB): domain Bacteria; phylum Pseudomonadota; class Gammaproteobacteria; order Pseudomonadales; family Oleiphilaceae; genus JACKOD01. Next base: position 7,952 of record JBFHRO010000089.1, read on the forward strand.
TTTTGGTGCGCCTCGATTCAGCCTGGTGTTGGTCGGATGGTACGGTGTGACTTACAAATTCTGATGATTTAGGCGGGGCTAATGATCCATATTAAAAAAGGCCTTAATCTACCTATATCGGGTGCTCCTGAACAAAAAATCCACGATGGCAGGTCGGTAAGCAAGGTTGCGCTTGTCGGTTTTGACTATCATGGCATGAAGCCGACCATGGCGGTTCAGGTAGGCGACAGAGTGAAACGCGGCCAGTTACTGTTTAGTGACAAAAAAACAGAAGGCGTGCGTTTTACTTCACCCGTAAGTGGCGTAGTTAAAGAGATTAATCGTGGTGAGAAGCGTGTTTTTCAATCCCTTGTGGTAGAAATTTCAGGTGACGACGCCGAAACCTTTGATCGTTATGATGCGGCCGAGCTTGAAAGCCTCAGTCGTGATCAGGTAGTAAATAATCTTGTCAATTCCGGGTTGTGGACTGCACTGCGAACCCGCCCCTACAGCAAAACCCCTGCACTGGATGCCCGCCCCAACTCGATATTCGTGACTGCGATCGACACCAGTCCACTTGCGGCCGACCCCTTGGTGGTCATCAAAGAGGCGGCTGTCGAGTTTGCCAATGGCTTGAAGGTAATTCGCAAGCTGACTCAGGGCAAGGTGTTTGTTTGTACCGCCGAAGGTGCATCGCTGCAGTTACCCAAAGATACCGCCATTGAACAGCACAGCTTTGCAGGCTGCCATCCGGCCGGGAACGTAGGTACGCACATCCACTTCCTGGATCCTGTGAGTTCGCTCAAGAGCGTCTGGCACATCGGCTACCAGGATGTTATCGCCATTGGCAGGCTTTTTGTCACGGGGCAGCTATCGTCAGAGCGCGTTATTGCACTGACGGGCCCCAAGGCCAAGAAGCCCCGCTTGGTGAGAACCCTGCTTGGCGCCTGCCTGACCGAGCTGACCGCTGGAGAGACCATTACGGATGTACCGGTGAGAACCGTCAGCGGATCCGTGTTTGGTGGACGCACGGCCAAAGGCAGCGTCTGTTATCTCGGGCGTTTTGCCAACCAGGTAACTTTGCTTGAAGAAGGCAAGAAACGCGATTTTATGGGCTGGCTTTCCCCGGGCACTGAGCGTTTCTCTGTGCTCAACATCTATATCTCTGCGTTAACCCCCTCAAAGCGCTTCAACTTCAGTACCAACACTAATGGAAGTGACAGGGCCATGGTACCTGTGGGCATGTACGAAGAAGTCATGCCGCTGGACATTCTGCCTACCCAGTTACTTCGATCCCTGATCGTGGGTGATACCGAAATGGCGCAAAAGCTGGGCTGTCTTGAATTGGACGAGGAGGACCTTGCCCTGTGTACGTTTGTGTGCCCAGGCAAATATGAATACGGTCCAATTCTCCGCGAGAATTTAACCCGCATTGAGAAAGAGGGTTGATCATGGGTTTTCGTCAGTATCTTGATAAAATCGAGCCGCATTTTCACAAGGGCGGCAAATACGAGAAGTGGTTTTCGCTGTTTGAGGCAGTGGACACTATTTTCTACTCACCATCGAGTGTAACCAATTCAACATCCCATGTGCGCGATGGCATAGACCTCAAGCGCATGATGATCACAGTGTGGTTTTGCGCTTTTCCAGCCATGTTTTTCGGCATGTGGAACATAGGTTTTCAGGCGAACACCTATCTTGCTCAAGCCGGTATGACTATGGGCGGAGATTGGCATAGCTCGATCATCTCGCTTCTGGCAGGCAACGATGCCTCCAGCCTGTGGGATAACATGATTTATGGTGCCGTCTATTTTGTGCCTATCTATGCAACCGCCTTTATAGTGGGTGGTTTTTGGGAGGTGCTCTTTGCCAGTGTGCGCAAACACGAAATCAATGAAGGCTTCTTTGTTACTTCCATTCTTTTCGCACTCATCGTGCCACCCAATATTCCCCTTTGGCAGGTGGCCCTGGGGATCAGCTTTGGCGTGGTTATCGGCAAGGAAGTATTTGGCGGTACCGGCAAGAACTTCCTCAACCCTGCCTTGACCGGTCGCGCTTTCCTGTTTTTCGCCTATCCGGCAGAAATCTCCGGTGATGCGGTATGGACTGCTGTTGATGGTTTCAGTGGCGCTACGCCGCTTAGCATTGTCGCTGCCAGTGGCATGGAGGCATTGAACGGTCAGCTCACCTGGCTTGATGCGTTTTTGGGAACAATGCAAGGCTCCATCGGTGAAACATCAACGCTTGCCATATTTATTGGCGGTGCGGTTTTGTTGTTGACCAAGATTGCAGCCTGGCGAATCGTTGCCGGCGTAATGGCGGGAATGATCGGCATGTCTTTGCTGCTGAACCTGATCGGATCGACGACCAACCCCATGTTTGGCATGCCCTGGTATTGGCATATGGTTGTTGGCGGCTTCGCGTTCGGAATGATCTTTATGGCAACCGACCCTGTGTCTGCGTCCATGACCAATACCGGCAAGTGGTATTTTGGTGCGCTCATTGGTGTGATGGTTGTATTGATCAGGGTAATAAACCCGGCCTTCCCGGAAGGTATGATGCTTGCCATTCTGTTTGCCAATCTTTTTGCGCCATTTATTGACCACGTTGTGGTTCAGGCCAACATCAAGCGGAGATTAGCTCGTGTCCAGCAATAAAGATACCATCTCAAAAACCGTAACGGTTGCGCTTTTGCTCTGTATTGTTTGCTCGGTCATCGTGGCAAGTTCGGTGGTACTGCTCAAGCCGATTCAACAAGTGAACAAAACGCTTAACCTTAAAGAAAACATCCTCGCCGCTGCGGGCCTTCTCAAGCCCGGCGCTTCCAAGGCAGAAGTCGAAGCCGCATTTGCCCAGATTACGCCTCGCCTGGTTGATATGACGACAGGTGACTATGTATCGCCGGATGTGGTCGAAAAGGCCAGTGCCGCCGATTATGATCAGCGCAAAGCGGCAAAGGACCCCAAGTTGTCGAAAAAGCTTGACGGCAGCATGGATCTGGCCGGAATAAAGCGCCAGGCGCGATACTCCAAGGTTTATCTGGTAGAAACCGATGGCAAACTGGATCGGATTATTCTCCCAGTTCATGGATATGGCCTGTGGTCAACGCTCTATGGGTTCCTGGCACTCGAAGGTGATGCAAACACCATCGCCGGTTTCGGGTTCTATGAACATGCTGAAACTCCCGGACTGGGTGGTGAGGTTGATAACCCACGCTGGAAAGCCATGTGGCCCGGCAAAAAGGTATACGATCTTGGTAAGGGCAATGAGCCCTTGATCAACCTGGTCAAAGGTGGGGTCGATCCATCGAGAGCGGATGCAGTTTATGGAGTAGACGCATTGTCAGGTGCCACGCTTACCAGTCGCGGCATCACCAATCTGCTGCACTTCTGGCTTGGCCAACACGGTTTCCAGTCATACCTGGATCGAATTCGTAAAGGGGCGTAATCATGTCTGGTGTAACAATCAAAAAGGTTCTTCTTGATCCTGTAGTAAACAACAACCCGATTGCACTTCAAATTCTGGGTATTTGCTCGGCCCTGGCCGTAACCACGAGTTTGAAGTTGTCACTCGTCATGGGCGTTGCTGTGTGTCTGGTAACTGCTTTTTCAAACCTGGCCATCTCGCTGGTCAGAAGCCAGATACCCAGCAGCATCCGCATCATTGTGCAAATGGTGATCATTGCGTCATTGGTAATAGTGGTTGACCAAATCCTGAGAGCTTACGCTTACGAGATCAGCAAGCAGCTGTCTGTTTTTGTTGGTTTGATCATTACCAACTGTATCGTTATGGGACGTGCGGAGGCCTTTGCCATGCAAAACGGTCCTGTAGTCAGCTTTTTCGACGGTATCGGCAATGGGTTGGGTTATGCGGTAATTTTGATTGCCGTGGCCTTCTTCCGCGAACTATTGGGGGCAGGTAAGTTGTTCGGCGTAACCATCTTGCCCGTAATCAACGATGGCGGGTGGTATCAACCCAATGGCATGTTGCTGTTGCCACCCAGCGCATTTTTCATCATTGGATTGATTATTTGGGGCTTGCGGGCGTGGAAGAGAAACCAGGTCGAAGCGCCAGATTTCAAACTGTCTGCGCATAAAGTGAAGGAGGCATTCTGATGGAGCATTATCTCAGTTTATTGCTTAAGGCCATCTTCGTAGAAAACATGGCATTGGCCTTCTTTTTGGGCATGTGCACCTTTTTGGCCTTATCGAAAAAAATCGAAGCCGCCATAGGACTCGGAATAGCTGTCGTAGTGGTGCTGACCATCACTGTGCCGGTGAATAATCTGATTTATCAGAACGTCCTGAAAGAAGGCGCCTTGGCTTGGGCCGGATATCCCAGTGTTGACTTGAGCTTTTTGGGACTTTTGACCTATATCGGCGTGATTGCTGCGTTGGTACAAATACTGGAAATGGTATTGGATAAGTACTTTCCCGATTTGTACAACGCGCTTGGCGTCTTTCTGCCTTTGATTACGGTGAACTGCGCCATTATGGGAGCTTCGCTCTTTATGGTGGAGCGGGACTATAACCTGGCAGAAAGTGTCGTTTACGGTTTTGGTGCA
>JBFHRO010000090.1:0-12458 GCA_041591635.1 Oleiphilaceae bacterium
AACTCCTGGGTAAGTGACTTTTTGGTTTCCGACAGTTGGGCCATCTGCTCCTGGAAGTGTTCCTCACGTTTTTGCAAGCTGGTCTTAAGCTCGGCGTGTTCAGACCCCAGCTTGTGCCAGCGCTCTTGCAGGGCCGTGAATGCCTCTTGCCGCTCGACGAGCATCCGCTTGCCCTCGGCCAATTGCTCGCGAGTTTCCTTTTCAGCGGTTTCCAGTGCTTTCGCCCGTTTACCCTCATTCGCCAGCTCATCTTTCAGGCGGTCACGGTCAACGTGCAACTGTTCGTTGGCCGCCTGTGCCTGGGCCAGGCGTTCGCGCAATTCAGCCAACACCGCCTGCAGCGACTGGCCTTCTGCCTGCACTGCCTCCAAACGTCTGGCAACCTCGTGATGTTGGCGGTTGGCTTCATCGACTTTGGCCTGCAACTCGACACCGGCGGTTTTGCGTTCCTGCAACTCGGTGCCAAGGCGGGCCGTCGTATCGGCCGATGCCTGCAACTGGGCTTTCAGTTTGCTTTCTTCGATTTGCAATTCATGGCTGCGCACCTCGGCGGCCTTGAGCTGGCTTTGCAATGACTGCTGCTGGGCCTGCGCCTGGGCAGCCGCCTGCTCTGCCTGCGCAAGCTGGCTGGCGAGCTGGTTGATCTGACGCCCTTGCCGCAACGCAGTAACAAAATAGCCGAGCAACCCGCTGGCAAGGGCGAGTACGGCGCAAATAACAATAATTTCGGTAGTCCATTGGCTGGCTTGCATGATTACTCCTGATGATTTGTTTGTGCAGTTGCTTTACGCCGAAAAAGATCCCGGGTGACAAAAGCGGGTTATGGCCTTTGGTGGTGTACCACTTTGGGTTGTTGGTTACCAGAGGTTCCAGGGAATCCACAAGTTTGCATCGAAACCGCCTGCCAAGTAAGGGTTGCAGTTCTCACCCGGCAAACACGCCGTTATTTTTCCCGTGGGCTCTGGATTGCCTTGTGCTCCAGCAATACCCGCCCAGTGTGGCCTTAAAGCTCGCCACAGGAAACGGACAAGTGCCGGACAAACGCAAGCGACGGATTGTCGGTTATGGCGACTGGCTGACAGGGCTTGCCCCATCCAGCAGGCACACGACTTTGCCATTAGCTATAGTGGGGTTATAGCGGCCATTGCGCACAACGCGGCGGTCGATGGCGGAGGTGCCCCATGTTGCAAAAAATGCTTGTTGGCTTTTGGTTCGGTTGTGTTTTGTGGTTGTTGCCTCTGTGGCTCGGGCACTCGCCGCTGCAGGCACAATCGCGGGTTGAGACACCGCAACGCCCGGTGCTGGCGGTGCAGCAAGGCCGTTATTTCCGCTACGCCATGCCCCAGGGGTGGCAGGCCAATGAAACCCGTAACGGGGTCGACATGATTGCCCCGGATCGGGTTACCACGGCATCCTTCGCGCTGCTTGTCGGGGGGTATGGGCAACCGTCACCGGCGGAGTTCCTGCAGATGATGCTGGCTTCCTCGCCCGACTTTCAGGACGTGCGCCTGCGCAACAGTCGCTCGCTTCCTGGCTACGCCGCCGGCGGAGGAATGCAGTGGCAGATAGCCGAGGTCGAACTGAGTTATCAGTTTCGTGGTGTATTCACCCACGCCCACTATACCGTTGGCGTATTGCCGCAATGGGGACAATACTCTGCCTTTGTACGGGGCTATCAGGCACCCGAATCCGACTGGAGCAAGGCCCGGTACTGGTTACCGGCGATAGCCGAAACCGTGGTGATCACCAATGCGCGGGAAGTGGCGGGGCAACAGCAGATCAAGCTCCCCGGCCCGATTTCCCACGACTACATTTATGGCGACTACCAACAGGCCTGGGAGAAGCGGCAGCAAAGCCTCGACAGCGTTGCACGGGATCAACACGAAGCCACCATGGGTTACGAACGCTCCTATGATCCGCAAACCGGGCGCTACTACAACATGCCCTATGAGCAATACGATTCCACGCTGGGGGGCTACCGCAACCCGCAACGCCCCGATGAGTTGCTTGAACGGGCGCCACTGGATTGACGCGAGACTCATGAGCAACACTTTTTCAGACGTTCAGCTTAGTATCCGGCTTCTTTTTGATGTCGCACAGCGAGAATGGTTGCCGTTTCACCATCAAAGCAATACAACGCGATATAGCCGCTACTTCCGAAATCGATCAACCATTCCCGAAACATCGGATCCATAGCTTCAACAGTTCGCCCTGCTTCTGGCTGGCGTGCAAGTATCTTCACGCCTGCCCGTATTGCCTTGATGGCATGTCGGGCCGCCTCTTAATCTTTCATGCGCAGGAAACGATAGAGTCGCTGTACGTCAACGAGCGCTGGCGGCGATCAAATCAGATGTGGCATTTAGGCAGTTCCGCATCTTCCCCTGATTCCAGCTTCGCCAGCCAGGCGTCGGCTTCCTCATACGTCAGATGCCGACCATTTTCCTGGTATGCTTCCCACGCGCATCGTGCATCCTGTTTAAAAGATTCCCGCTTTTCTTCACGCTCAACATAATCATGGATTGCTTCACGCATAATCCAATGCGCTGAACGATGACGCGCTTCAGCCAAATGCTGGATTCGGTTTTTAAGATCGTCGTCAAGTTTTATGGATGCTGCCATTTTGCCATCCTCAGTACCTAAAGGTACTACTTTCAAATACCTTATCACAAAATCTGTGGCTGACCACTGAGTAAAAAACTCGCCGAATTACCTGCTAACGCTGCGTTCACTGGCTTGTCCTGTGCAACGCTTTGTTATGCAAGATGCACCTCTTAAGGATTCATTTTTCCGTTGAGGCCCGCAAATCCCAACTGGCAAGCTTGCCATTTGAGCGTTTTTTCGGGTGGTTTTTTCGCGCTGAAGCCATCCCACCCTCCTGCCGTTTCGGTGAGTACAACTTCGGTGAGTACAACTTCGGTGAGTACAACGCTTCAGTGAGTACAACGTTGACACCCCCTGCAACGGCACTTACCCTTGCAAAAATGAATGTTTATTCCGCTTAACCTGCGAGTGTTTTTATTACGTGGACAGTCCTCCCCCCAGTGTCAGAGCCAAAAATGCCGAAGCCAAACGCGACGCCATCCTGCAGGCGGCCCTAAGATTGTTTGCCGAACAGGGATTTCACGGTACGGCTGTGCCGGAAGTGTCGGCTGCGGCCGGTGTGGGTGCCGGAACTATCTATCGCTATTTCGAAAACAAAGAGGCCCTGGTCAATAGCGTGTATTGCCATGCCAAGCGCCAAATGGCGGCCTATCTTCTCGACGACTTCAATTACACGGCAAGCCGACGGGATCAGTTCCATCAGTTCTGGGAACGTTTGACGCGCTTCGCTCAGGACCACCCTGTCGCCTTCAAGTTTCTGGAACTTCAAGACCACGCCCCTTATCTGGATGAAGCCAGTAAAAAGCTGGAATTATCGGTGCTGATGCCCATTTGGAACTTTTGCGAACAGGCAAAAGCCGAAGGCGTTTCACGCAATATACCGCAGGAAGCGTTAATCGCCATGATGTGGGGCGCCTTCGCGGGCGTAATCAAGGCCCAGCATCTGGGCTATTTAAAAGATCCTCAAGCCGCGTTGCGGGAAGCTGAAAATGTCTGCTGGGACATGTTTTGCCGACCTGGCGCGAGCTAATCCTGCGCTGATACCTACGAAGCGTGCCTAATCAGCGCTAACACCGATTTGACAGGTTTCAATCGGCGTGGAAGAATCACCAACTACAGAATGAATGTTCATTCCGTAATGTATCGCATTAACACAACCACATTGTTTCATGCCGCGTTTTACGAAACCCGGTTCACAGGCTCGTCTTTATCAGAATTGAGGAAACGCCATGCCAGCCGTTACAAAACCTAAAGTGCTTTACTATCCCGCCGCTGTTTACGATCTCTCACAATTTGTGATGTTTCCGTTGAACTACCTGATTGGTGCTTTATGTCACCTACAACCGGGTAAATCCGTGTGGAATGAAGATGGCTTTGAACGCCAGTCATTACAGGGATCCGGAAAATCCCTGGATGAAATAAAAGCCGGCATACTGAGTGAAAGCGACACCCTTTACAGCGAAGATGATCTGGTGCTTTTGTATGATTCGCTGCCCAAGGTAGCCGCCAAAACAGACCTGATAAACCGCACCTGGAACGGTAAAATTCTGAGGACAAACGCATCGGTACTGGATCTGGCAGAGCTCGCCATCATCAAGCCATTAAGTAAACTGGGTATTAAATGGGGCAAACGATACCTCACCCAGCATAAAGGCGATCCCTTGCTGATGCGCTGGGCCGACAAAGTGTATTTCCCTATTCCCATTTGGGGCAATGTCGGCATGACCGACATTCGCTGGCGGGGTGCTGCCACTGCAACCATGAACTACGACCACCAACCCTGGAAGGATTATTTTAAATTGCTTTCCAATGACGGCGGAAAAATGGTGCTGCTTGGTGTTTGGACGCATAAACAGATTGCAGGCGGCTGGTTTACGCTGACACTTGATGAAAGCGTGCCCACCCAAGCAGAGGTAAAGCAGATCAAGCGCTGATCAGCGCACAACACCGGCGGGAAAAGGCGCGGCAGTTTATTCGGTATCCTGAGTTTCTTTCCTTTTAAAAACCGCGCCCAAAACTGTGCTTTTCTGTCTGTGCTTCTATAATCGATGAGATAGGTTAATTTTTGTACACGAACGTTACTAAAAATTTGCTCTGTTAAAGAAGTCATTTACTGGAGATGGTATGAAACACGGTTTGGCAGCAAGGCTATTGGCGGTATTTTTGGCGGCACCCTTGGTTCAGGCCGAAATGCCGAACCTGACTATTTTGACCGAGGAGTACGTCCCTTTTAATTTTATCGATCAGGAGGATCCGGATAAAAAGATTCAGGGCATTGCTGTGGATTTGCTGGAAGAAATGCTGAAAAAATCCGGATCGTCTCAAACGACAAAGGATATCTCGCTGGTTCCCTGGGTGCGCGGTTACACCAATGTGCAGAAAGACAAAAACACACTGCTGTTCTCAACCGCACGCACAACCGACCGGGAAGCTATGTTCAAGTGGGTTTGCCCTATTCATGAGCTGAAAACCCAATTGATTGCACTGAAATCCCGCGCAATCAAGATCAACAATGAGGCTGATATTCAAAATTATACCGTAGCTACCGTTCGTGATGACGTGGGAGAACAGCTGGTTTTAAAGGCAGGCGTGCCTGAGAAAAAGCTCGACAGGGCACCGAAGTACAGCACCAACCTGAAGAAGCTTGAGGGTGGCAGGGTGGATTTGTTTGTAGAAAGCATGGAGCGAATCCCCTCAATGTGTAAAACCCTGGGGTGTGATCCTGACATATTTGAAGTTGTGTATACCATGAATGTTTCGCAGCTCTGCTATGCGCTCAATAAGAATACCGACGACAAGGTGGTGCAGTCGTTGCAAAAATCGCTGGATGAAATACTTGCTGAAGGTCGACTGAAAGCCTTGCATGAAAAGTATGAAAAATGGCTGTAGTTGATTTGCCAGCCGATCGAAAGTTTACAAGAACGTTCGATTAAGGTAACCGCTCTACCAGGACGCTATCAATCCAAACCACGTCAATCGCAATTAATGCCAGACTCTGCGGCGCGGCCTTTTTTCTGGCGAGGCGGCGCAACAAATGGCGCCCAATATGCCACGTCCGCAGAAGCTGGTTATGCAGGCTTTTTGTTCCAGGATATATCGAGGGTCCGATGCTGTGCGACACAGTCTCTCAAATACAAATTGATAAGACTTTGATATGGAACGCCGCATTCCTCCGCCATTGCTTTGAAATAGGTCAAGACATCTTCACTCAGCCTTATAGTTACCGATTTTTTCAACCTGGATGCGTAGGGGTTTTTACGCGACTTCATTTTTGAAAGGTCGTACTCTGCTTTCATTTCAGTCACCCTCATAAAATTTTTGCTCGGCTTTGGTCGCCTTTCTCGCGGAAATAATGCGAATAACCGCTCCGTCATGTCGCTCACAATGGCAAACCAAGAGGAGATTCGATTCGTTACTGCGACCAAGTAGCAGAAAGCGATCTTCTTCTAGTTGCGAGCCCTCATCGTCATAAAACTGAATGGCGTACTCATCGAAGAAAACAGATTTAGCCTCTTCGAAAGTAACTCCATGCTTTTTTATATTGGATTTGGCCTTGGCTTCATCCCATTCAAACTTAATCATATGGACATTGTATGTACAACAAATGGGATGTCAACTCCGCCGCGGGCCACATAACGCTTTCCCCTGTAGCGAACAAGTGCCGGAAGTTACTGGCGAAAACCCTCAAGCGCGGCGTAATCCTTGAAAAACAGCAGGCGCGCGCCTCCTTTGGTAATTTTTAGCAGTGGCACACCGTTGATGCGCGCCAGCCGCTGTTCCTCGCCTGCATCGCCGTACCTTTTGCCAGCCAGATACTCGTCAATTTGCTGTTTCGATGGGGGCGCTATCGTTGTCATTCCGTCGTACGAGACAGGGATCTTGTCCATCTGGTTTTTTATGTTGGTTCTTCGCTCCGTCGCTGCGGCTGACTTCTCGGCCCAGAAGGCGTCACTCATGTAAGCAGGCAATGTCCCGTCAGCCAGCGGCGTTGCCAGCTGTTGGGCAAGCACTTTCATGTCCGCGCTTTTCCTTCCTGACCATGTCAGGGGCGGATTGTTTCGTATGTAATCACCCACGGCTTTGTACAGGTCGGCTGCAAACGCAGGGTGATCCTTTTCCAGCTCGCTAATCAAAAAGCTGCCAAATGCGTCCAGGTGCACGTCGTCGGTGAGTGCGTACACTTTGGTGTCCGGGTATGCTTTTACGATTCCTTTTACGGCCGCATCGCGCTCTGCCACTATGTTGCAGAAGTCTTTGTATTCCATTTGATACCAGTCGGTCGTGTCGCATTCTGTGGCACGAACATGGATGACAACTTCTCCCGGCGATTGAAACAGGTTGTTCACCTTTTGTTTGTCTTTGGCCGCGTTGGCTGGCGCCTGTGCGTGCGCCTCCAGTGCTGCTGTTACCGATTCCGGCACAGCAACTACGGATGGAGTGTCATTGCTGCCGCCACCGCCACAGCCGGTCAGGATGGCTGCTATTACCGCAGAAATTGTACTGATTGATGCTTGTTTCATTTTTTGCTGCCTCTTACTGGTGTGATTTGGTTGTACTGATCGTCTCACGGATTTTTGCGTGTCAAGGGCGGATCAGGCTTGCAGCCATAAAATTGTCGTAGCTGCCCCATCGCCACAGCCACCCGTGCTGGCCGGCACAACGACAACAAAGGAGATCATGTCGGTTTTAGTCATGGGGTTACCTGCACCTGTTTCGATGAATGAACAGGCACAGTCTATCGAAGTGGCACCAGCCAAATCCCTTTTGGCAAGCTTGCCAAATGGACGGGAGAGTACTGGCAAAGATGGCAAGGTTCGCTAGGCTGAAGCTATCGCTCGCGCTTCGGCCATCGCCCTGCGGATAGATCATTCATGACGCCTAGCGTGCGACAGTCCGGGCAAAACATACGAGCCTGCACAACTTCCACAAGAGGTCTTCATGGATTTCGGCAACCGTACCTTTGCATGGTTGAACTTAGTCAATTACATACTGCTATGTTTCGCGCTGATCGTTGCATTGACGTGGGTAAACAATACCTGGTTTTACGAAGCAAAGGACATTTCCGTCAAGGAGTTTCAGGGGCACTATCTGTCGCTACTGGATGAGATGTTTTCGCAGTGCCTCAAACAAAACACCTCAGACCTGTGTGAGCAGCAGTTGACGCAGGTGATTCAGCAGGCCAAACCCAAAGGCGTTCTCACCTTGACTCGCGCCGGTCAACCGGTCGAAATACTGAACAACCAGTATTACAGCGATCAGCGATCTATAGTTACCACAGATCGCACGCTTGGCCAGTCTCCAGATTTACTCACCCTGACCTACGCCCAGCATTCATCGCCGGTAATTTGGCTAAGTGTGGTGCGTAGTATCACTTTCTCTGCTGCAGACCACTGGGAAAAATGGAACGATGCCGACTACTGGGATTTTGTTTTAAACATCGCCATACCTCGCAGCCGGCCTTTCTGGTTTTTTTGCGGCCTGATCATTTGTACAGCCGTACTGAATTTCTTGCGATTCAGAGAACTCCGAAGCCTGTATGAGAACGCCAAGGTCACGGAGCATCGCTTGGTAGAGAAGCTGCAACGGGTTCAGGCAGAAGCCAATGCCGCATTTGAAAGCAACGAAACACTCAGCCATGCGCTTAAAGAACACAGCTCCACCATCGAGAAAACCACCATGGAACTCATGCAGAAGCAGCAGGAGCTGCATGAATGGCAGGCAAAAAACCCTCAGACCGATACCGTTGCTGCCGGCGAGCAATCCAAAGACGATAAACCACATTTGGTAATCGACAACAGCCAGCAGAAACACGCAAAAGCGCTGAGCCATGAAATTCATCGACTTAAAACCAAACTTGAAAATGCCGGCGAAGAAACCGCCAAGCTTATTCAGGCCCGCAATAGCGCTCAGCATGAACTTGATAACAAACGAGCCTACGTGGCGGAACTCAAGAAACAGCTCGAGGCGGCAGAAAAACGTACCTCAAAACTGGAACCCAAAGCCGGCGACGATGTTGGCTGGCGTAAAAAGCTCTTCAAGGCCTTTTTGCACAACCCCAAAGTGCAAACCGCCAGCAAGCAAACCAAGGTCAATTCGGGCAGGCATCACAGCAGCGACTTTGTGGCATTGGTGGCCGAAGCGATTGCCTCTTATCCCGAGTTATCGGCAATCGCCGAATCGGTCACCTCAATCGCTTATAACCCCAAGAAACGTGGACAGGCCGATGTTACGGTAGACGGCAAGAAAAATCGGTTTGTGCTCAACATTTATGATGATGGCGACGAGGGTTTCGGGGCTCAAATTCTCTTAAGCGCGCAAAAGGAATGGGAGGCTATCATTGAGGCAAAATGCCTTATCGAAACCGTCAGTCGATTCAAACATCTGACCCTTAACGACCGGCTGGCTGTTTGACCACTGGCCGCCAGTACCCATATGCCCGGCCAGCCCGGAATTTGGCCGGCACGGGGCACCTGCCCTCACACCAACTGGCTTTTCAGTGCACAGAGAATCTCCTGCTCGACAACCGTCAGGCGCGCGCCGATCTTTGCAGGTTTGGCCTTTATCAGGCGCTGCAGGTTGCACAGCCATTTCAAGTCAGCCGCATCACCGGGCGGCAGGGCATCGGCATAGCGCTCGGCCTGTTCCAGATCGCCCGCCAGGCGCCAGTTGCGAGCGGCTCCTTCGGGCTTGCCGGCTGCAAGAAAAGCCGGGGCGGCCTCGGCGTGGCGACCCAGGACTTCAAGCACCCGGCCGCTAACCAGGGGGTCGGGTGAATCAATTTTGCCGTACACCGCTTCCAGTCCAGCGTTGTCCGGATAGGCATCGAAGTTTTCGAGCATGCAGCTAACGGCTCTAAGTCGGGCTGCTCGGGCTTCGTGTTGGGTGTTGCCGATAAACCCGGTGAGTTGCAGCCAGCCCTCAACATGGCCATCAAACGCCTTGGCAGTTTCGGCATTGCTGGCGGCGAGCTCGATGCCGTGGCGCAGTTGCTGGGCAACACCCTGCATTGCTTCTTTCAGCCAGCTGATCTTGCCACGACAGCGGGCAATGCACTCCAGCATGGCCACCGGACTGGTGTGGCGGTTTTCCAGCCAGTCGGCAAAGGCATTGAAGCAATCCAGGCTTTGGTTGCCAGAAGCAGGCAGCAAGTCAGTCACTGCCTGGCGCAGCTCCGCCTTCTCCACCCCGGCGGGTACGCCCTGCACCAGCAGCCGTGTCGCAATGCGCCGCAATGCATCTTCGGCGTCGCGGCGAACACTGGCGCCAATCCGGGTATCCGGATGCGGGCCGGTACGAAACAGGCGCACGGCCTGAAGCGCCCGATGAAAGGCCCGTCGTGGTCGCTCGCCTACCAGCGCCAACGCCTCGCGGGTTCGGGTTATCACGCGCTCTTCGAGCGACAGATTTACCTCGGCAAAGCTGGCCCCCAGATCTTCAAGCTCGTAGGGAACCAGGCAGTCTTGGCCCAGCAGCCGCCGCGACCACTCCACCACCGCGGAGGTGGGGCAAGTATCGATAAACGCCAGCGTTTCGGTCGCCCGGCTGATCACCACGCGCAGCTGATCAATCATCACGCGGGCTTCCTGCGCATCCAGCGCGCTGCTGCCTGCACCTATAACGCTTTCGATCTTCGCCAGCGCCTGGCCGGGGTTGAGCACCACCACGGTTTGATACTCCAGCCCCTTGACCTCGCAGGGGAGCATCACCAGATCACGAACCGCATCAGGCAGCCAGGTGACATCGTCATCGGGGCAGAGCACCACCACGCCTTCAAGCTCATCCATCGCCGCCAGAAATTCCGCCAGTGCCTCGACAGAATCGCAGACGGTATGGACGAGTTGCGCTTCCACCGCCAGACTGTTGGCACGGCGGCTTTGCTTGCCGGGGCGATGGCCTTTTTGCAGCGAAGCATAGATGTCAGAGGCCCGGTCAACCACCGCCGCAATTTTGGCCGGACAGCGCAAATTTTCATCAAGCTGGAATTTTTTCGGCCCACCCAGGCGCGCGCCCACCAGCCCGTTAAGGGCCCCCCAGTCGAACCCCGAGGGGCGCACGGTTTGCCCTTCGTCACCGGCGATCAGAAGCCTGGGGGCACAGCCCCGACGCGCGCCTATGGCACGGCACAGTTCGACCAGCACCCTCGCCTCCAGCAGCGTCAAGTCCTGAACCTCGTCAATCACTATCCGGTCAAAATCGAGCAATCCCTCCGGCACCTGCCCTTTGAGCAAGTTACTGATGGCTTGCCGGGCGGCCTGCAACTCGGGAAACGCCGCATGCAGCAACCGGGGTTTATCCAGGCCCTTGAACAGATTCAGCAAGGCAAGCACGGCTGGCTCGTCGAGGTCCTGATTGCTGGTGCGCAACTGGTGATAGTCGGTATCACTGAGGCAAGTCGCCACTGGGGTGTTTGCCATGGCGCAGCGGGTGGCGATTCGCCCGAAAAGAAAGGCGCGCACTTCGCAGAATAACGAGGCTTCCCGTCCCTTCCAGGGCCCCAGGAGGTTGGCATGGATGGCGCCCGTTTCGACGGCGAATGCCTCGCGACTTTCGCGCAGGGTCAGGCGCCGGATGTCGGTGGCACACAATTCACCCAGCAGGGTAAGAAAATCCCGTGCCTCGACACTCACACTGGCCGGGGCAAACGAATCCAGATGAGCCTTGGCTTGCTGAGCCAGTTCAACCGACCAGGTGAGGTACAGCACGCGCTCATTGGCCCGGGTTTCAATCGCCCGCCACAATACTGTGGTTTTGCCCGAACCGGGCCGACCCTGAATCACGCGAATCGGATCTATGGCGTTGACAAACGACAGCTGGCCCTGAGTCCAGGGGCTGTCAGCGGTGCCGGAATCCGCCAACTCCTGCTGATTGAACTCAAAATACTCATCAAGCCCACGACTGTTTAACGTGCTATGGTCATCGTGATGCCGAATCGCCTGAATGACGATTTCACCTTCGCCCAGATCCAGGTGTTTTACCGGCCCATTGCCTTTTGGCGCCCACCACAAATAGTACTGCATGCCATTGCTGCCGCCCCCCAGAGGCGAGCGCAGCCAGCCCTTGTTGTCTTCACCGCGGCAGCCCTTCACCGTAGAGGTACGCCCGTGCGCCGCCAATTGCTTGAGCACCATGGTCAGGCGCTTGCCAAGCTGCTGCTTGCTATCACAGGCTTGCAACTGATCCAGCACTTGCGCATCAACCCGCAACGGGTGTTTAAGCGGCCCAAACCGGGTTTGCGTGGCGGTGGCGAGGGCATCGCCCGTGGGCATCAGGGTGCCTTGTGCCTCGCGGCCTTGATCAAGCCCCTGCTCCTCTTGCCGCACCGCCTGGTTGATGGCCTGTGACAAGTGGGAACCCGGCAGCGCCGCAACCTTTGGCGTTGCATGGCTGTGACAGATCGAAGTGCTGCTCATCAGTGCGTTCATGCTGTTTCATCCCTCGGGCAACTGCCCGTTCAACGGTAACTGGTGTCAAATCGCAGGCAACGGGTTTCAGGCCCGGCACTGCCGACGGTTGTTGATTGCCTGTACCTGCCGGGGCGATGGCGGGTGGTTCAACCAACGACCGGCTAACGATAACGCTGCAAAGGGCGGCGGGAAACGGACAAGTGGGGGACATGGGAGATAAGGCCGTTGGCGTGCGCCGGGCGATCGGCCCGGGCGCAAACGTCAACCGGCTCTACTCGCCCCGGGAGCCAACGAAGTCCGTTAGCCTTTGCACCAGGGGGTGGAGCTCGGCAACCTCGCGAATGCTTACCTTAAGTGCCGCCTCGCCACGCCCCAGGCCCGGACTCTGATAGGTATTGCTGTGGCGGCCGCGCAATTCGGGGAAATATTCTGCCTCCTCCGGTATCGGCATGC
>JBFHRO010000091.1:0-12301 GCA_041591635.1 Oleiphilaceae bacterium
GCTCAGTGAAGGACTCAATGCGCTGGTGAGCAGTGCCGATGACTTTGTCGGCGATGTAGGTACCGTCTTTGCTGCCATGGCAGAGGGTAACCTGACACTGAAACTGGCCAAAACCTATCGCGGCGATTTCGACCGAATCAAGCAAAATGCCAACAGCACCATCGACAAACTGACCGCCATCATCACCGAGCTGCACGAAGCAGCAAACGCCATCAATCTGGCTGCCGGAGAAATCGCTCAGGGCAATGCCGATCTGAGCCAGCGCACAGAAGAACAGGCAAGTTCACTGGAAGAAACCGCCGCCAGCATGGAACAGATTGCTGCAACCGTAAAAGAGAGCGCGGAACATGCCGGCCTCGCCCGAGGGCTGTCGGTCAGGGCGAGTCAGGAAGCCCAGCAGGGCGGCCAAATCGTGCAGAAAGCCGTTGCCGCCATGGCCGACACCCTCAATGCCAGCAAGCGCATTCATGACATTATCGGTGTAATTGACGAAATTGCCTTTCAAACCAACCTGCTGGCGCTCAATGCGGCGGTCGAAGCGGCGCGTGCGGGCGATCAGGGACGGGGCTTTGCGGTAGTCGCGGCCGAAGTTCGAAATCTCTCCCGGCGTTCGGCGAGCGCCGCGAAAGAAATCAAAACCCTGATTCGAGACAGCGTTGAAAAAGTGGAAGCGGGCGCTTCGCTGGTCAATGCCTCGGGTGAAACCCTGCAAACCATTGTGCGCGCTGTCGACGAGGTAGCCACCTGTATCAATCAGGTCAGCCAGGCGGCCAGTGAACAACGCTCGGGCATTAAACAAATCCACCAGGCCATCTCGCAAATGGATGAGATGACGCAACAAAATGCCGCCTTGGTAGAAGAAGCAGCGGCGGCCAGCGAATCCATGTCAGAGCAGGCGCGAAACATGACGCAAATGATCAACTTTTTTGATACCGGCAACCGTGGTGAACCCGAAGAATCCGGGGTGCCTGACATGCGCAGCCACCGTCAACCCAGGCGATTGCCTTCGTACAACACAAGGCAGGCAGCCGCCTCTCCCCCCTCATCCCAGCGAAAGGTCGCGCGGTTTTCCCGCTCCGATGAAGAATGGGAGGATTTCTGACACCCTCCCCGGGTTGATGTTCGAGACGTGATGCTAGATAGCAATCGGCGCTTTGATCGGCGGCCAGGGGTCGTAACCTTCGAACACAAAATCCTCGAACCGGTAATCAAAGATAGACGCAGGCTTGCGCTGTATTCTCAAGATTGGAAGCGGCCTTGGCTCGCGGCGCAACTGCTCGAACACGATCGTTTCGGTCAGATGATTCTGATACAGATGGCAATCCCCAAAGGTATGCACAAACTCGCCCACACCAAGGTCGCATTGCTGGGCAATCATGTGCGTCAGCAAGGCATAGCTGGCAATATTGAAAGGCACCCCCAGAAATAGATCGGCACTGCGCTGATAAAGCTGGCATGAGAGTTTGCCGTTGGCGACATAAAACTGAAACAAGCAATGGCAAGGCGCCAGCGCCATGCGCCCCTGCACCACATTCGCCTGTGGCGATATCCGCTCGTCGGGCAGTTCGGCCGGGTTCCAGGCCGACACAATCAGCCTTCGTGAATCGGGCTTGTTGCGGATCTGTTCAATCAGCTCGGCAATCTGATCCAGACTTCCCCCATCAGGGGTGGCCCAGCTGCGCCATTGTTTACCGTAAATGGGCCCCAGTTCACCGCTTTCAGTGGCCCATTCATTCCAGATCGACACCCCCTGGTCGCGTAACCAGTTGTTGTCGGTAGAACCATTAAGAAACCAGATCAACTCCAGGATCACGCTCTTGACGTGGATTTTTTTGGTCGTCAGCAAGGGGAAACCGGCATTAAGATCAAATCGCAACTGTCGACCAAACACCGAGCGGGTTCCCACACCGGTTCTATCCCCCTTGTCAACGCCATGTTCAATCACATCACGCACCAAATCCAGATAGGCTTGCATAAGGTTTTACTCCTTGACCGATGAAGCGGAAACAGACTGGCGGCGATAAGCCAATACCATCATGGCGATACCGAGCGCGATCATGGGAAGCGACAACAGCTGCCCCATGGTGACCCAGCCCCACGCCAGGTAGCCAATGTGGGCATCCGGCTCGCGCACAAACTCCACCAGCACGCGAAACAGACCATAGCAGGCCAGAAACAGCCCTGACACCGCCATGGCGGGGCGCGGCCGGGACGAAAACCACCAAAGTACGGTAAAGAAAACGACGCCTTCCAGCGCAAACTGGTACAGCTGGGAAGGATGACGGGCAAGCTGCAGAGGATCATTGGGAAACACCATGGCCCAGGCAACATCGGTTTCCCGGCCCCACAGTTCGCCCCCGATAAAATTGCCAATCCGCCCGGCACCCAGACCAAAAGGCACGAGCGGCGCCAAAAAGTCGGTTATCTGGAAAAAGGTTTTTCCCAGTGTTCTGGCGTACCAGAACATCGCCACTATCACCCCCATCAGGCCGCCGTGAAAGGACATCCCGCCTTCCCAGATCTTGAACAGCCACAAAGGGTCAGCCACAAACCGGTCGAAGTTGTAAAAAAACACATAACCAAACCGTCCGCCCAGAATGACCCCAAGCGCGCCGTAAAAAATCAGATCCGCCAGCTGATCCTGATTAACGGGCGCATCGCTACGCTGACAGCGCCGCTTGCCAAGAAACCAGACGGCGGCAAAGCCCGCCAGATACATAAGACCATACCAATGGATTTTGAGCGGGCCCAGGTGAAGGGCCACCGGATCAATCTGAGGATACTGGAGCATGAGTCAATCCTGAAAATTTCGTTTTATCAAAAATTCGTTTTATCAAAAAGAGAGATAACACATCTGCAGCATGCATCATGGCACAACAAATTGCAGGCCCACACACAGCAACAAGAAAGCGAACAGCTTTTTGAGCTTGTCGGCCGGTAGCCGATGGGCCAGTTTCGCCCCCACGCGAGCAAAGAGCACGCTGGTCAAAATGATGCCAAGCAAAGCCGGAAGATACACAAAGCCCAGGCTCCACGGCGGCAAGCCCGCCTGATGCCAGCCCGCAAACATGTAGGCCCCGGCGCCGGAAAGCGCAATCGGCAAGCCACAAGCAGACGAAGTCGCCACCGCCTGCTGCATTTTGACATTACACCAGGAGAGAAACGGAACGGTCAGCGACCCGCCGCCGATCCCAAAGATCGCTGAAGCCCAACCCACGAGCCCTCCGGCCACCACCAGCCCTGGCGTGCCCGGCACATCGCGCGCGGCCTTGGGCGTTAAGCCCAACCCCATCTGTGCCGCCACACACAAGGCAAACACCCCGATGATGAGCTGCAATGTCGGCCCGCTGAGGATCGCGGCCGTCTGCCCCCCCAGGAAGGCTCCGACCAATATACCCACCGCCATGGGCCGCACCAGGGGCCAGCGCACCGCTCCCCGCTGGTGATGGGCCCGCACCGAACTGATCGAGGTGAAAATGATGGTTGCCAGCGAGGTCCCCACCGCCATGTGCGTGAGCACCTCAACCCCAATCCCTTGCTGGGTAAAGCCGAACACCAGCGCCGGCACAATAATCAAACCGCCGCCCACACCAAAGAGCCCGGCCAGAACGCCAGCCACCGCCCCCAGTCCCAGATAAAGGCCTATTTCGATGATTAACGAGCCCAAAACATCCATCATCCACCTGCCTCAGTTTAAAAAGCCGGTTATGATACACCAATCCGGGGCCCGGTCTTTACTGTACTGCGCAGAGGCAGTGCCGCACCAACCCGCATCGCAAAAATAGACTCCCTACGAGATCGCCATGTGTCTGATCAGTTTTTCCTGGAACCCCGATCACCCGCGTCGTCTGGTGCTGGTCGCCAACCGCGACGAGTTCTACCGGCGCCCTACCGCCCAAATGACGTTCTGGCACGAGAACGCCTCTCTGCTGGCCGGCAAGGATCTGCTACACCTGGGAACCTGGATGGGCGTGACCACTCACGGGCGCTTTGCCGCTATCACCAATTATCGCGGCAGGGAAACACGCACCCGGCTTCGATCACGCGGGCACCTGCCACAGCAGTATCTCGAAGGCACCGAATCCCCCATGGCCTTTGCCCGGCAACTCACCGCAACCGCCGACCAATACGGGGGCTTCAACCTGCTGCTGGGAGACAATGACACCCTGGTCTACTACTCCAACAAGAGCGCCCAACCGCCGGTGTGCTTGCCTGCGGGGCTCTATGGGCTGAGTAACCACTTGCTCGACACCCCCTGGCCCAAGGTGGTCAAAGCCAAATGGCAACTGGCTAGCCTGTTGAGAGATACCCCCCATCCTCAAACAGAAACCTTGTTGACATTACTGCAAGACAAACGCATCGCGCTTGATCACGAATTGCCCGATACGGGCGTGGGAAGGGAATTCGAACGCTTGCTCTCGGCCCAGTTTATTCACAGTCCGATCTACGGAACACGGGCAACCACCGCGTTGATTGTTGACAAGAAAACAGGAATCCAGGTGGCAGAGCAGAGTTTCACCTATCAGGGGCCTCTCGAACCGGCGGTCACTTTTCACCTGAACCCAGGTCAAAACGCCACCGGATAACCCGAAATCTTTCTCAGCCGGCCGCTTCGTCGCCGCGCTCGCGCGCTTCGCGCCGGCGCCGCAACTCCACACTCTGGCGCTTCATCACGTGTTGCACCAGCATTTCCTGCACCTCTTCCTCCATGTTGACGAAATCACCGCGCACCAGCCACAGCGGTGTTTCATGGGGCTCAGACACTTGCTCGCAACCCACAACGACGGTAGCCAGACGCAGCCGCAGATTGGACGAGAGAATCATCATGTCGAGTTGCAACAAACTGCCCACAGGCCACGCGCTCGCCGCCTTAAATCCGATACCGCAGGCACTGAGGCTGACTTCGTGGTGGCGCAGGGGCGCCCCCTCATCGTCGCCCGCGAGACTTTTTCCAAGGCTCAAAGCAAGATTGATTTTACGATTGAACAGTTCCAGCAGCTCGTGTACCGCCGGCTGGGATGCACGCAAGGTTTCGAGTGTGCTGACCACCGCGCTTTCGAGTTTGAGCATTTCTGCCTCGGCAAAGCGCCTATCCATCGGCGAGGCACCGGGAACAGGTGCCTCAGGCATCAGGCGGCAGGCCAGTCCAACTTCATCTGTCACACGAAAATAGCGGCGTCTTTCGTTCACACTGACCTCTCTTCAAACCTCGTGGAAAGTATTTTGTTCTTGTTCTGCAGAAAGCCTTCCTTCACCGGTACAACGGCGACAGAAGCATCAGGCCTAAAATATCTCGTCCTGAGACAAACCCCGATACTCACTTTCTGTTCCCAATTCCCGTGATTGCCCACGGGCACGGTCAAGATCCTCCTTGATTTTCGGATCAGCCGCCTGTTGCAACACGATTTCCACCCGCCGGTTGCGGGCGCGGTTTTCCGAATTGTCGTTGGGCACCAGCGGCTGGGTGTCAGCAAAACCGGCCACCGAGAACCGGCTGGGATCCAGTTGCCCATCGTCAAACAAACCGTGCGCCACTTCCAGTGCCCGCGCCACTGACAAATCCCAGTTCGACGGAAAACGTGCGGTCTTGATGGGCACATCATCCGTGTGTCCCTCGATGGAAATGGAGCCTTCTATGCCTTTAAGTATAGTCACCAGCTTGTCCAGCACCGGGTAAAACTCGGTCTGCAGTTCCGCCGAGCCCGAGGCAAAGGAGCCTTTTTCCTGCACCCGAATAATGATCTTTCTTCCCTTGGTCTCGATTTCGACCATATTGTTGCGTACTTCCTTTTCGAGCTTGGCCGCCATTTCCATGGCATTGTTTTCGGCCTTCTCCACGATTTCCTGGATTTTCTGAATCACGATCTGGTTCTGGGCGCTTTCCTGGCTGGTGGTGTCCTGAGAGCACTGCTCCTCAATGGCTTTTTCAATCGGCGCCTGACAGAGCACTTTCAGGGTTTGCTCTTCGGTGTCGGTGGTCACCTGCATCACCACCTGAATGGGCGAAGGGTCGGGCTTGCCGGGTGAGAACTCCTGCGCAATGATGCTGGTGCCCTTGGGGATATCATTCACGTTGACCTGATTCTGCACGCCAAAGGCTTCACGCATGGAACCGGCCAGGCGCTTGAACTTGAGCACATCCATTTCAGCAAACGAAAGCAGAAGCACGAAAAAGCACATCAGCAGCGACATGAGATCGGCAAAGGTCGCCATCCACAACGGGAGCGAGGGCGGGCATTCGCAGGGGGCTGCGTCGTCTTCATCACTCATGCAGTACTAAACCTTGTGTCTATCTTCATCTTCTATCGTCGGATCGGTACGTCAGCGCAGCGAGGGGGTAAACAACAAAGCTGTCGTCAAGACAGGCCAAGGCTCCGATGGCGTCTGCGATCACCCGTTATTCAGCCTTGGCGCGTTTGCCTTCAGGGAGATAGGTTCTCAGCAACCCTTCGATGACCCGGGGGTTTTGTCCCGCCTGGATACCGATGAGGGCATCGATGATCATGGACTTGATCAATTCTTCTTCGCCCGCGCGCAGCTTGCACTTGTCGGCAATCGGCAGCGCCACCATATTTGCAAGCATGGCACCATACATTGTTGTCAACAGCGCGACCGCCATCGCCGGGCCGATCGATTTGGGGTCATCCATGTTCGAGAGCATCGCCACAAGCCCGATGAGCGTTCCTATCATCCCCATCGCAGGACCAATATCCCCGTTGGTGGCAAACACCTGGGCGCCCCGCTTATGGCGCTCCACGGCCAGGCTTTTATCCTTGCTCAGCATCGACTTGACCACATCACCGTCGTGACCATCCACCAGCAGTTGAATTCCCTTGGCCAAAAAAGGATTTTTGATTTCTTTACCTTCCAGCGACAACAATCCGCCTTTTCTGGCCGCATCGGCAAGTTCCACGATCTGCTCGATCAACTCTTCGGGGCTGTCGATTTTGAACATGAATGCCTTGGCCGCCACCTTGCCCGCCCCCAGGAATCCCCCCAGACTGAACTTCATCATGGCGACAAACAGGCTGCCCACAAACACGATCAAAACAGAAGGCACGTCAACAAACATCCCTATGCTGCCGCCGAGCATCATGGCCATGATGACCATGGCAAAACCGCCGACTAATCCAATAAGGGTTGCTAAATCCACAGCTGTCTCCTATTTATTGCCATCGCTGGCAAAAACATTTGTCGTGCTTTTGCACCCAATCACTGCCTTGCGCCTGAGCCTTGTTCGGGGGGATTCACGCCACAGAGCCCGACAGGCGAGCAACGGAAACGAAAAGGGCGGCCCGCGCGAATCGAGTTTGGTATACTTCGGCCACGCTGGCCCAGTCGTTGTCGTTCCTTGTGCATCCGCCGAACAAGCAAGTCGCAACGGGTGACTCTCACATAAGTAGTCATTCTAGTAAGAAATCATGATTCTGCATGGTTTTTTGTTGCAGCAGCCGCCTTGATCCGGGGCTTGACGAATGTGGAGAAAACGGCTGCTGCGTCCCGTTTTTTTGTTTCTGGAGCTATCCATGTCTGAGCCTGAATCCTTCAATTTTGAGCAATCCCTTGAAGCGCTGGAGTCGCTGGTGCAACAAATGGAAAAGGGCGATTTAAGCCTGGAAGCCTCTCTTGCCGCCTTTGAGCGCGGGATAAAACTGACTCGCGAATGCCAAAGCGCGTTGGCCACGGCCCGGCAAAGAGTAGAGAAACTGGTTCAGACGGGCGATGGCAGTCTCGAAGCCCGCCCTTTTGCACAAAATGAATGATGCGTTATTCAAACAGGCAGATCACTCCCATGCACAGTTTTTTTAACCAATGCCAGTCACTGGTCAATCAGGCGCTGGAAACGCTTTTGCCTCCCGCCAACTCCCCCCCAATGCGACTGCACGAGGCCATGCGCTATTGCGTCATTGAAGGTGGCAAACGCCTGCGCCCCATCCTGACGCTGGCCACCGCGCAAAGCTGTGGCGCCACTCTGGAACAGGCCCTGCCGGCCGCCTGCGCCTGCGAACTTGTACACGCATACAGTCTGATTCACGATGACCTGCCCGCCATGGACAACGATGATCTGCGCCGCGGCAAGCCCACTTGCCATCGGGCCTTTGATGAGGCGACCGCCATTCTGGCCGGCGATGCCCTGCAGGCGCTGGCCTTTGAGCAACTGGCCCAGGGCGGAAGTTACTGCGACAGCATCCGGCTGCAAATGATCAAAGAGCTGGCCCGTGCCAGCGGAAGCCTTGGCATGGTTGGCGGCCAGGCCATCGATCTGGCGGCCGTGGATAAACAGCTGACGCTGAACGAGCTGGCACAGATGCACAACTGCAAAACCGGTGCATTAATTGAGGCCAGCGTACTTATTGGCGCCCTCGCCGCCGGGGAAACACGATCAGAGGTGCTCGCCCACCTGCGTGATTTCGCCCGAGCCATCGGTCTGGCTTATCAGGTGCAGGATGACATTCTCGACATTGTCAGTGACACCCAAACGCTGGGCAAACCCCAAGGCTCGGACATTGCCCGCAACAAACCCACCTATCCCGCTCTTTTGGGGCTCGAAGGTGCAAAAGACAAAGCCGACGAGCTGATTCGGGAGAGCATGGCTGCCCTTGAAAAGCTTCCCTTTGCGTCCGAAGCGCTGCAAGCGATTGCCCGTTATATTACCAGCCGTGAGTACTAGTTCGGGCTACCACCAGCGACGCTCAGCGATGGATATTCGCGCCCGCCAAAGGTCGATTTCACATCGATACCGGTTATAATGTCGCCTTCTCAACCCTTAGCCGATCTGTGAGCCAGGATGCCGTATTCGCACGTATTTCAGGAAATTCCGCTAAAAAGGCCAAACACGCCCCTGCTTGATCGCATCAACAACCCGGCCCAATTGCGATTGCTGCGAGAAGACCAGCTGCCACAGCTGGCGTACGAATTGCGTGCCTTTCTGCTTTATAGCGTAGGCCAGTCGGGAGGCCATTTTGGTGCGGGCCTGGGCGTGATCGAACTGACCATTGCCTTGCATTACGTGTTCAATACCCCTGAAGATCGACTGGTTTGGGATGTAGGCCATCAAGCCTACCCGCATAAGATACTGACCGGACGGCGCGAGCAAATGCCGCTGATCCGCCACAAAGAGGGTCCGGCGGCCTTCCCCAGACGCAGCGAGAGTCCCTATGACACCTTTGGTGTCGGCCACTCCAGCACTTCCATCAGCGCCGCCATGGGCATGGCGCTGGCAGCACGTGCCCTGGGTCAAAATCGCAAAGCGGTAGCCATCATCGGTGATGGCGCCATGACGGCCGGCATGGCATTTGAGGCGCTCAGCCATGCCGGAGATGCACGCCCCGACATGCTGGTGATACTCAACGACAACGACATGTCGATTTCCAACAACGTTGGTGGTCTGAAAAACCATCTGGCCCGTATTCTGTCGGGCAAGACCTACAACAGCGTGCGCGACAGTGGTAAAAGCTTCCTCAGTAACGCGCCGCATTTGCGCGAGCTGGTCAAGAAAACCGAAGAACATGTCAAGGGCATGGTGTCTCCCGGGACGCTGTTTGAAGAATTAGGCTTCAACTATATTGGTCCGATCGATGGTCACGACCTGGGCACCCTGCTGGAAACACTGGAGAACATGCAGTCCCTCCCCGGCCCGCAGTTTTTGCATGTGATCACCAAAAAGGGCAAGGGCTTTGGCCCCGCCGAATGTGACCCCATCGGCTATCACGCGATCAACAAGATCGAACCCAAGCCTGCCGAATCAACTGTCGACAAACCCAAGTTCTCCAACGTTTTTGGTCAGTGGCTGTGCGACATGGCGCAGCAGGATCCCCGTGTGGTCGGAATCACACCTGCCATGAAAGAAGGTTCTGATCTGGTGGAGTTCGCCAGGCGGTTTCCTGATCGTTATTTCGATGTTGCCATTGCCGAGCAACACGCGGTCACGCTCGCGGCAGGCATGGCCTGTGAAGGCATAAAGCCGGTGGTAGCCATTTACTCCACTTTCTTGCAACGCGCCTATGACCAGCTGATTCACGATGTCGCTGTACAGGATCTGGATGTGCTGTTTGCCATTGACCGTGCCGGCCTTGTGGGCGAAGACGGACCAACCCACGCCGGCAGCTTTGATCTGTCGTTTTTGCGCTGCATTCCGAAAATGCTGATCATGGCGCCCAGTGACGAAAACGAATTACGGCAAATGCTCTTTACAGGGTACAGCTTCGCAGGCCCGGCGGCCGTGCGTTATCCCAGAGGCACCGGTATCGGCAGCACCATTGAAAAAACCATGACAGCCCTCGAAATCGGCAAGGGGCGAATCGTTAAATCGGGGCAAAAGATTGCCATATTGGCTTTCGGCACGCTTCTGCATGCAGCCAGGCCCGCCGCCGAAAAGCTCAACGCGACCCTGGTCGACATGCGCTTTGTGAAACCACTGGATGAAGCTCTGATCAGTCAGCTGGCCCACACCCACACCCTGATGGTAACCCTGGAGGAAAACGCGGTAGCAGGGGGCGCAGGCAGTGCCGTCAATGAATACTTGCTGGGTAACAGATTCAGTGTTGAGGTGCTCAACCTGGGTCTGCCTGATACCTATGTGGAACACGGGCGCCATCAAGACCTTCTTGCCGAATGCGGTCTTGATGCCGAAGGCATTTTGCGCGCGATACAGCAGCGCGTCGAAAGCGAGCGATTGCCGCTAAAACTGGCAACCCTGTCCTGAGGTTTACGCCATGCCTGCTGACGCAGGCAGCCAGATTCTGAAGCCCGTCACTCGGGATCATCGTCCTGATGTGTCCGCAGCCAATGCCCCAGTTTGTCGGCCTTGGTGTCCAGGTAATACTGATTATGGGGATTTCTGCCAGCCAGAATCGGCAAACGCTCCACCACATCAATCCCAAATCCCTGTAACGCATTGACTTTGCGAGGGTTATTCGTCATCAGGCGAATCTTTTTAATCCCCAGATGATCCAGCATGTCCTTGGCCATGCTGTAATCACGCAAATCTGCGGCAAAGCCCAGTTGCTCGTTGGCCTGTACCGTATCGGCGCCCTGATCCTGCAGATGATAAGCCCGGATCTTGTTTAAAAGCCCAATACCGCGTCCCTCCTGACGCAAATAGAGCAATACGCCGCTGCCTGCATCCTTGATGCTCTGCAAGGCGCTTTCAAGCTGATAGCCACAATCACAGCGCATGCTGTAAAGCGTGTCACCCGTGAGACACTCGGAGTGTGTTCGCCCCAGCACGGGATAGCCGGCAGAGACTTCACCGAGCGTCAATGCAATATGTTCCTGACCAGATATTTCATCCTGAAACCCATGCATTTCAAACAAGCCAAACGGCGTTGGCAGACGACAGCTTTGAATGAATTTGACAGCCACTCTTTACCCTCAACCCTCTCAAACAGGGCCGGGATTGTACCACAGCAAGCAAAGCGGCCCTACGGAAAAACCGCAGTGAAAAAAGAGAAAATGAAGCCGAACAGGCCGCGTTTATCTGATCAGAAAAGGCATAACCGGGGCCGATTAGCCGCCGGTCATGTTCATAAAGCGCAGAATCTGGGGGGGCTCGGCATTGTTGAAATAATGCCGCTGTGGCTTGAGGTGCATGGCCTTGATCAGCTCAGCGCACAGGTCGGCATCCTTGATGCCATCGCGCAACAACGCTTTCAGATCGACCGAATGCTCATTGCCAAGACACAAGAGCAAACGCCCTTCTGCTGTCAAACGCACCCGGTTGCAGTCGCCACAGAAGTTGTGGCTGTGAGGTGAAATAAAACCGATACGGGTATCCGCACCGACGGTTCGGTAGTACTTCGACGGGCCGCCCGTAGTATCCGCGATGGGCGTCAGCTGATAGCGCTGTTCAATGATCTCCCGGATCTCGTCGCTCGAACAGTACGCCTCCTGCCGGCTGTGCTCGCTGATCACGCCCAGCGGCATTTCCTCAATAAAACTCAAGTCAAGCTGTCGCGCGCGCGCAAATTCGACCAGGTCCAATACTTCATCATCATTACGTCCACGCAGAATCACGGCATTAAGCTTGGTTCGTACGAAACCCGCGTCTTGCGCGGCGGCAATACCCGCCAGTACCTGCTCAAGCCTTCCGGTACGGGTAAGCTGCCGGAACCGGTCGGCCTTCAAGGTATCCAGACTGATGTTAAGACGCCCAAGCTTCGCCCGCTTCAAGTCGGCAGCCATGGTCGGCAGCTGTGAACCATTCGTGGTCAGTGCCAGTTCTTTCAGTCCATCCAGGCGTCCGAGGCGTTCAATCAGCGACAACAGGTCACGGCGCACCAGAGGCTCCCCCCCGGTCAAA